>JAKVBA010000141.1 GCA_022447525.1 Gammaproteobacteria bacterium | reverse complement strand
TACGATAGGTATTTGGTTTGGCTGCTTGTCATATTTTGGAGCTACAAGTGTTAGATATGAACTGAAAAGAGGACGCGATTGCAACTGCTGATTTTTTAAACTATTATTGTAGCTAAGTTTAGCTAAGTCCATGAGGGGTTTTGAATGCAAGCAAATATGCATGAGGCAAAAAGCAAGCTGTCTCAGCTTGTCGAGCGGGCAGAAGCAGGTGAAGAAGTTGTTATCGCCAAGTCGGGAAAACCAGCTGTGAAGCTAGTGCCTTTTAAAACAGAAAAGAAACGCACTTTTGGGCAGTTCAAAGGTCAAGTTCATGCAACAGAAGACTTCGACTCGAAAGAGGTTAACGAAGAGATAGCAAATATGTTCGGTTTGTAATGAAAAGAATCTTGCTGGATACCCACGTTTTAATTTGGTGGATGAATGGAGATGAGCAATTAGGTCTTAGTGCTCAGAAGCATATCTTAAATACTGAAAACGATATTTATATCAGCGCTGCGTCTGTTTGGGAAATGTCGATAAAGCAGCAGCTGGGAAAACTTACGATACCAGACGATATTGAGTCGCTTATCGAAGAGTCAGGTTTTAGCGCCTTACCTATCAATTTATTTCACGGCCAGCAAGCGGGCAGACTGCCAATGCACCACCGCGATCCATTTGACAGAATGCTGATTGCCCAAGCTCAAGCTGAAGGACTGCAAATCTTAACGAAGGACGAACACTTTCCCGCTTACGGGGTTAGATTGATTAATGCTTTAAAGTGATGGTTGTGATTGTTGTGCTGCACCGTTTTTATCTTTCTCATAACTCAGTATACTAAACAAAGAAATATTACTATTAAATCAAGGAACGCTAATGAAGCCAGTTATTCTTGCAGGCGGTACTGGAAGCCGCTTATGGCCAAAGTCACGTGCAGCTTTACCTAAACAATTTTTGTCACTTACTTCTGACAAAACTATGATTCAAGACACTATGCTTCGACTTAATGGAATCGAATCATTACCACCATCTATAATTTGTAACGAGGAGCACCGCTTTCTAGTTGCTGAGCAAATGCGTCAAATTAACGTTGATGACAGCGATATACTCTTAGAGCCTGTGGGAAGAAATACAGCTCCTGCTATAGCACTGGCAGCATTTCAAGCTATGGAAGGAGGCGAAGATCCCGTTCTTCTTGTTTTGGCGGCTGATCACTTAATTCAAGATAGCGATACATTTCAGTCGAAGATAAAAGAAGCTCAGGCTTTAGCTGAACTAGGTAAGTTAGTTACATTCGGTATTGTTCCTACTCAACCTCATACAGGCTATGGATATATTAAAGCTGGCAACAAACTAAATATTGGCTTCGATGTGAGTGAGTTTGTCGAAAAACCTGATATGCCTACCGCAACCGAATACGTTAACTCAGGCGAGTATTTCTGGAATAGCGGTATGTTCATGTTTAAGGCGAGTGCCTTCTTAAAAGCACTTGAAGCTCATGCCCCAGATATATACACAACCTGTAAAAAAGCTATCGAAAAAACTGAAAAAGATCTCGATTTTGTTCGAATAGACGAAGAAATCTTTGCTTCATGTCCAAGTGACTCTATCGACTACGCAGTAATGGAAAAAACATCAGAAGCCGCCATGGTAACACTTGATGCGGGTTGGTCCGATGTAGGCAGTTGGTCATCATTATGGGAAACCGGTGACAAGGATGAAAACGGCAATGTAACTACTGGCGATACGCTGTTAGAAGGCACCAGAAACAGCTACATAAATGCAGAGCACAGTTTAGTTGCGGTTATTGGATTAGAAGATGTCGTTGTTGTCGAAACAAAAGATGCCGTAATGGTGGCAAATAAGAAAGATGCCGAACATATAAAAACAGTGGTCAACAAGCTGAAAGCTGAAAAGCGCCCTGAGTTTGAATTTCACCGCGAAGTATTTAGACCTTGGGGAAGTTACGATTCAATCGACAATGGCGGGCGATTTAAAGTTAAGCGCATCACCGTAAAGCCTGGCGAAAAGCTATCTGTTCAAATGCATCATCACAGGGCAGAACATTGGGTGGTAGTATCAGGCACTGCTAACGTGACAATAGGTGATGAAACGCAAATGCTTACCGAAAATGAGTCGGTTTATATACCGATTGGTGCTGTTCATGCACTAGAAAACCCCGGAAAGATTCCACTAGAACTAATCGAAGTACAGTCAGGAGCTTACCTTGGAGAAGACGATATTGTTCGTTTTTCTGATAGGTATGGGCGTTCTAATAAATAAACGCACAGTTTTCTATACATATGAAACGGAAAAAGGGCCAAGTCTTTAAGACTGGCCCTTTGTTATTTAAAGAGCCAGGCTATTTTACTCTGACCCAAAATTTGATTTTAGTCGGCGTTGAACAGGTCGCGGCTGTATACTTTATCCAGTACGTCTTCTATATCGCCCGTCACACGGTTTGCTACGATAACGTCAGAGATTTTCTTGAACTCTTCTAGATCGTTTACTACGCGTGAGTTAAAGAAATCTTCTTCCTTAAGCACTGGCTCATAAACCACCACTTCAATACCTTTCGCCTTAATACGTTTCATAATGCCCTGAATAGCACTTGCGCGGAAGTTGTCTGAACCCGACTTCATGATAAGACGATAGATACCTACAATTTTCGGCTGGCGGCTAACAATTGAATCAGCAATAAAGTCTTTACGCGTGCGGTTAGCATCAACAATCGCTTGTATCATGTTATTAGGTACATCGCTGTAATTAGCTAGAAGTTGCTTAGTATCCTTAGGAAGACAGTAACCGCCATAGCCAAAGCTTGGGTTATTGTAGTGGCTGCCGATGCGAGGGTCTAAGCTTACACCTTCAATGATTTGTTTTGAGTCTAACCCATGGCTTTCAGCATAGCTGTCTAATTCATTGAAGTAAGCAACACGCATTGCCAAATAGGTATTTGCGAAAAGCTTGATAGCTTCTGCTTCAGTGCTGTCGGTAAACAACACATCAATTTCTTCTTTAATTGCACCTTGCTGAAGTAAATTCGCAAAAATTTCAGCTCGCTCAGTTCGCTCACCAACGATTATACGGCTAGGATAAAGGTTGTCGTAGAGCGCTTTGCCTTCGCGCAAAAATTCAGGAGAAAAAATAATATTGTCAGATCCTAAACGCTTCTTTACATCTCGAGTAAAGCCTACCGGAACCGTAGATTTAACAATCATTACCGCATCAGGGTTAATTTCCATTACCGTTTTGATAACAGCTTCCACACTCCCCGTATTGAAATAATTCGTTTGCGGGTCGTAATCTGTTGGTGTTGCAATTACAACGTAATCGGCGTCTTTGTAAGCTTCTTGCGCGTCAAGCGTTGCTGTAAGGTTTAACTCTTTCGTCGTTAAGTATTCTGAAATCTCTTTATCTTCGATTGGAGACTTCTTATTATTAAGCATCTCGACTTTTTCAGGGACTAAGTCAACCGCTTTCACTTCATTGTGTTGTGCAAGTAGCACTGCATTTGAAAGCCCTACATAGCCTGTGCCTGCTACAGCTATTTTAAGCTTCTGCATAGTACTATCCATTTAAATCCTCTCCAGTTTTGTACAAATAATTTACGAAAGCTTTATTACTATCATTGCATAGTAATTTTAAACAATAATGAATACTACGGCTAACTCGCCTAATTCTCTTAATAGTGTATTAAAGCTCTGTTTGATGCAGTATGCATCAATTATGCCTTATGTGACACTCTTTCAATTCTACTGCGCTTCTTATCGAAAAGTTCTCACGCTTTAGCGTTAGATTCGGATTGTAAGCTGGATCATTTGCTATGAAGTCGCTCCACGTTGTTTGAAGGTAAGCTAATTCTCGATTAAAACGCGCAGCTTTCTCAGGTGAAATATCTAAGCCTCTGCTGACCGATTCATGATGGAAAAGCTCTGCTTCGGCGCAGTAAACATTATTAACGTCCAAACCTTTAACCTTTAAACAAAAATCTACATCGTTAAAG
>JAKVBA010000140.1 GCA_022447525.1 Gammaproteobacteria bacterium | reverse complement strand
ATGTCATGGGGCAGAGGCTCAGTCACGTAATATTTTCTGTTAAACTATTGAGAAGAGGGATTGCTCAGATCGTCGAAAACTTTGAGTTTTATCAAACTCAAAAGAATATCAAACAGATACGAAATGAGATCCTGACCGAAGTGTATACTAGTTACACCGCTGAAGAAGAGAAGGAAATTTTTCATAAAATTTTTGGGCAACCAAAGAGTAATAAAAAAGCGTCTTAAGCCATTTTAAGGAGTACGACAATGGGCAAAAAAATCATGATTGTGGACGATTCTAAAACGATTCGACAGCAGGTTAGCTTCACACTAACCAAAGGTGGTTACGAAGTGATCGAAGCTGAAGATGGTCAAGATGGAATCGACAAGTTAAAAGCAAATTCGGACGTAGCGATGGTGATAAGCGACGTGAATATGCCGAATATGAACGGTTTGGAGATGGTAGAGAAGCTGAAATCTGATGGATCAACGGTTCCGGTTATCATGCTGACAACAGAAGGCGCTTCAGATCTTATTCAGAGAGCTAAAGATGCCGGAGCAAAAGGCTGGTTAGTTAAGCCCTTTCAACCCGATCAACTAGTTGCAGCTGTATCTAAAATTGCAGGTTAACTCAGATCAATAGTTTTGAGGGCGCCTATGTCGAATAATCAATTTAAGGCTGGAAGTGAATTTTTGGTCCAATTTTTGGACCAATTCACCGGCCTTATGGAACACCAACTTAAAAACGTGCGGTCTACGATGGAAGGGACGGTAGATCACATTATGGAAGGTGTAAAAAATATTAGCAGAGCTACCGAGCTAGGCCGACAGTCAGCGGAGAAGACGCTCGAAAAGACCTATCTGAATCCTGATATCGAAACTCAAGTGTTGGTTGACGAGTTGCAGCAAATGATCGATACGGTATTCGATGAAGCTAAAGACAAAATGGAACGAGGAATAGAACTTACAAACCTCGACGTTGCCGAACCAGAGGTCCTACTCAATAACAGAATCAAAAGATTTACGAGCAAATTCAAGTCAGAGATGTCAGAAATTGATCATCTCGATAAAGAATTAGCTGATGTGATTATGGGGATGATAGCTGCCTTATCTTCTGAAGATGTGATAGCGCAAAAACTTGATCATGTGATCATGTCGTTGAAAGTGCTGCAAACTGGGCTAAACTATGTGTTGATCGATTACGAAAATCGGTGCAATACCGAGGAGCTTTCCAAAGTTACTAACGATATTTGTCACTACACGTTTCGTCAGTACACCTGCGAAGATGAAAAAGTCGAGTTCTCTAAGTATTTTCCAAATATAAAAGCTGGGTGAAAGCTCATCTGCTCTAGTCAGGATTTGAGTTTACAGTCTGCCCTTCCGGGTAGGCAATTTCTACCTACTTAATTTAAATACTCCGGTTTTGCAAGAGGTTGATGTACATGTTGGCTGTAAAGCTCAATATTAGCTTCAAAAGTTTCTTTCGGAGTCCTACCTTTGCAGTTCTTGCCTTGGTTAGTTCTGTTTTCGTTATAAGAGGCCATAAACGCGTCTAGATCGCGTTGAATTTCTTCGATGCTAGTATAGAGTGTCTTTCTAAAAGCGAGTGCGTAGAACTCATTTTGCACCGTCTGATTTAATCTCTCCGTCGACCCATTGGATTGCGGCCTGCGTGGCCTGGTTTTGCTATGTTCAATTTCGTTCAGATATAGAAACAATTGGAAAGGATGATTCTCTTGACTTCCGCAGTATTCCCTACCGCGATCGGTCAAAATTTTGAGCGGTACCAGTTTATATTTATCAAAGAAAGGCAGTACCTTGTCATTTAGGAAATCAGCAGCAGTTATTGCTGTTTTGTCAGTGTAAAGTTTTGCAAAACCTACGTTTGAATACACATCGATTCCAGTTTGTTGATAAATCTTACCTATTCCTTTGATATAACCTACATAATATGTATCTTGTCCTACAACAAAACCGGGGTGAGGGGCCTCTATTTCTCCATGTTCTTGCTTATCGAGTTTAGCTTCTTCCAAGGCATGAATCTGGCTATCGGCATGAATTCCAGTATTCTCAGCAGCCCACTTTTCCAACCGCTTCAGTCTTTGTGCTTTCTTTTCAAGGCTATGACGCAACCAGATTGATCTCACCCCGCCTGGACTTACGTTGATGCCTCTCCTAGCAAGCTCGTTAGATGCCCGAGTCTGTCCGTGGGTTGAGTATTCGAGACAGTAATTTAAAAGAGCGTTCTCCACTTCAGGTGCTACCCTGTTGCCTACTCTAGGCTTTTTGCGGGACTTTTCAAGTAAGCCTTCGATACCGTCAGACTTAATAGCATCTTTAATATCGTAATAGTGCCTGCGACTTACACCGAGGTGTCTACAAGCCTCTGAGATGTTTCCAAGTGTTTCCGATAGCTCGACAATGTTTAGTTTGCGTTTAATGATATACTGTTCTTGATTCAATTAAAGCTCCTTCCATTTGGGTTGAATCTTGATTGGTACTTAAAATTCTACCCGGAAGGAGCTATCTAAGACTTTTCCTAGTTACTTTCTGCCTGTAAACACTTATCTCAACTAATTCAGCTCATCACCCAGTCTAATTGGTGGTTACGCAAGTCGTTCCTTCTAGGGTAACCCAGTTGTCCAGTTCTAGTGCCACATCACCAGACACCGTGTCCGAACCGGCATGATCGGTTTTTAGGTATGTTGCTAGCGCTGCGAAATCTCCGTTGTATTCAGTCGTTGCGATTCTGTAGAAAGCTTCTCTGTTCTCTCTTGAGCTTGAAGAGACATTTGGTTGAGTCGTGGTATGACAGCTACATCCAGCTGTAGTGAAGACATTTGAAATACTAATCTCTGCTTCGTCACATACTGTAATGGCTGCGCCAGTGTTTTCGATATCGTCTAAACCGGCTTTATAATTTACGTAGCGGGGGCTTACGATCCCACATCCAACGGAAAAAGCGCTGATAGGTGTTATTAGTTGCAATTGACCTAATCGGGTCATAATGTCACCTCCCCGGTGGTCTATCGGACATGTCAGGAATATGTTTAAGAAAAAGAAATAACCTACTGCCAAAAAAAAATCACAAGAGTTCAAAAATTGTATTGACCGATTGGGTCGGCATCCGTATAACTTGTCCTCACGCCACTGATGAGGAGCAAGCGCAACTCAAGGCAAGTAGCTGAAAAGCCAAAGCAAATTTGTGGTGTAGTTCTTTGAAAACTGAATAGTAAGACGCAAAAAGAATTATAGACGTTGATTCTGGATGATCTGGGACTTTGTCTTAGACATTTAAAGTTAAGTAAGAAGATAAGCTAGCAATAGCTAGCCAGTATTTAAACGTTAGAGTTTGATCCTGGCTCAGAACGAACGCTGGCGGCGTGCCTAACACATGCAAGTCGAACGAGAAAGCCTTCGGGTGAGTAGAGTGGCGCACGGGTGAGTAACGCATGGGAATATACCTTCAGGTGGGGGATAACAGTTGGAAACGACTGCTAAGACCGCATAGTCTCTTTGGAGTAAATGAGGCCTCTATTTATAAGCTACAGCCTGAAGATTAGCCCATGTCGCATTAGCTTGTTGGCGGGGTAATGGCCCACCAAGGCTACGATGCGTAGCTGGTCTGAGAGGATGATCAGCCACACTGGAACTGAGACACGGTCCAGACTACGGGAGGCAGCAGTGGGGAATATTGCACAATGGGGGAAACCCTGATGCAGCAACGCCGCGTGGGTGAAGAAGGCTCTTGGGTCGTAAAGCCCTTTCGTTAGTGAAGAAGGGGAGGTATTCGAATAGGATGCTTTTCTGACGGTAGCTAAATAAGAAGCACCGGCTAATTTCGTGCCAGCAGCCGCGGTAATACGAAAGGTGCAAGCGTTGTTCGGAATAACTGGGCGTAAAGCGCTCGTAGGCGGGACTTCAGGTCGATTGTGAAAGCCCAGGGCTCAACCTTGGAATTGCAGTCGAAACCGTTGTTCTTGAATACCTGAGAGGGTGGGGGAATTCCTAGTGGAGAAGTGAAATTCGTAGAGATTAGGAGGAACACCAGAGGCGAAGGCGCCTACCTGGCAGTGTATTGACGCTGAGGAGCGAAAGTGTGGGTAGCAAACAGGATTAGATACCCTGGTAGTCCACACCGTAAACGATGGATACTAAGCGTTCGAGGAGTTAACCCCTTGAGTGCTGCAGTTCACGCATTAAGTATCCCGCCTGGGGAGTACGGTCGCAAGGCTAAAACTCAAAGGAATTGACGGGGGCCC
>JAKVBA010000014.1 GCA_022447525.1 Gammaproteobacteria bacterium | reverse complement strand
CTTTTGCATTTTTTCAACTTCCAACACGACTGTGGGAACTCTTGGCAGGTTCATTGCTGGCTGTGTTAGTCCAGACTAGAGGCGGCTTCACTCTGCCCGTTTGTGACTCTAGAGTGATAGATGCTACGGCATCTCTGAGCCTTCTGATTTTAATAGGCTCTATGTTTGTTGTTACGCTTGATGACATTCACCCAGGGTTGGTGACGGCAATTCCAGTGTTCGCCACGGTTTTGTATATAGCCAGTGCTAGGCCTGAACAATGGTTGACTAGAGTGTTGTCCAGCAAACCATTTGTTTGGATTGGTTTGTTGTCTTACTCCCTCTATTTGTGGCATTACCCCATTTTTTCTTTTGCTAGGATCAAGGGAAAAATTTTTTACACATTCGAGGACAAGTTACTCCTTATCGCCCTTACTTTTGTGTTGTCTGTAGTTGGTTACTTTCTTGTAGAAAAAAGGTTTCGAAACCCTAAAAAAGTCCGATTGGTCCCATTCTGGTTTACAACCTTAGGTGCCGTGTTCTTGCTGGCGATTATGCTCAATAAATTTATCGAAAATGATAATAACGAGCGCAGGTTTGAACACCTAGTTGAGATCTATGGTGACGCTCAGTTTGACAACCATAAACTCAAAAAAGAATCGGTTAGCCTCATACAATCTCGACCTGAAGCGGCAAGATTCAAAGATGGCAGTGGCAAGATAAAAGTCGTCATTATGGGTAATTCTCATGGCAAGGACTTTTACAATGTATTTGCGCAAAATATGGATTTATTTTCTGACTATGAGTTCGAATACATTGGCGTTGGAATAGGTACAAATCCTCAACGCTTTAAGGCAAAAACCGATCATGAGTGGTTTCAAAAAGCCGATGTGGTTCTAGTGTCGAACAAGTTCATGCCCAGAACGCATAAATACGCAGGTGATTTAGCAGTTTTGGGTAATTTTATCGATAAGGTAAAAGCGTTAGGTAAACCCATTGTGATTCTCTCAAACACGGTGGAGTTTGCGCCAATAAACGATAAGTTAGTATTTGATTGGTATGCGCAAAATAGTGACCTTTTTAAAGCGCAAGAGCTGAATCAATTGTTTTACCAAAATCGAGTTTTAGATGTGCCTGATAGAATAAATTTAGAGGTGGCACGGATAGCAAAAGACAAAGGAGTGCTTTATCTCGAAAAGTCTGATTTCATGTGCGACAAAGACCGCAAAACATGTGTCGGAGTAACCCCTAGCGGCCACAAGGTATTCTACGATTATGGGCACTACACGTTAAACGGAGCCAAGTATTTTGGTGAAAGAATCGCAGATATCGGATGGTTCGATTTAAGCTCGCTGGTTCTTCGTCCAGCAGATTAAGATTCACAAAAAAGGCTTGGTATCTCTACCAAGCCTGTTTAGATTGATTTGCTTTGCTCAGGTTAGTTTTGAGCCGCGACTCCACTTTACATTAAAGACCTAAAGAAACGGTCAATATCGCTTGCCACATCGTCTTGTTTTACGAACCATGGGTGTAGCATGGTTACCATGTCGATATGCGAAGGTTGTTGATAAATAACTTTTTCAGCTTTTACGTTGTTAGCAACAAGCCTATCGTAGTATCCATCTGAGTTGTATTGGCCAACTTGCTGATCCGATGACGAGTGAAGCAAGATAGTCGGTGGTTCATTACCGTCTACATAATTGAATACATCCATAAGTGGGTAGCGAGCCGGAGGGCCGAAGACCGCTTTTGTTACTTCCCAATCTGGGATGAAGCTGTATGGACCAGCTATTCCGGCTACGCCCGAAATGTCTGCTTCGCTTAAACCTACCTGCTGTAGATATTGGGAGTCGGTGGTTAATATGGCCACTGTATGAGCTCCGGCTGAATGTCCAGCTAGGAACAATTTCTCCGGATCGCCATTGAATGTCTGTATATTATCCTTGACCCATTTGACTGCTAATGCGGCATCGGTAGCAAACGATGGGAATTTAGCTTGTTCGTCTGGATGTTTTACGTAATCTGGCAAGACAACGGTATACCCTTTTCGAATAAACGCATCCGCAGCAAAACGATATTGATCCTTTCTACCGTGTCTCCAGCTACCGCCATGGATAAAAATTACCACAGGAGCTGCATCGGGATTTTGCGATGGGTACACGTCTAGCTTTTGCCATTCTTTGTCACCGTAGCTTATATCAGCTAACACCGGATGCGGATTGGCCAGTTTAACAGCGCTGTTGAGAAGCCACATGCTGCGGTCGCGATCATTAAGCATATAAACAAAGGTGAGTGACAATACGACCAAAATCGCGGCGATAATTGAAAGCGCTTTCATTGCTCTTTTTATTTTTTAGTAGTTAACCGGCGAGCTTAGAATACTACACCTTATTTGTCACGGCTCTGTGGAGTTTTGGCCGCCAGTATTTGCGAGTTTTGTAAGCGAGTAAATTGCTTGCCTAGCCAATACGCAATAAAACACCAAGCGAGCCCCAATGCAACACTCACTGCGGCAATTCCAAGGCCTTGCATACCTATACTTGCAACTCCTTTGTATATCCATGAGCTGGAGGCACTTCCGGTCCTCAAAATAGTGGTATCGATAAAATTCTTAGCTTTGTACTTTTCCTCTCGGCTTACCACGCTAAACAACATTTCTCGGGCGGGCTTCATAATGGCGTAGTCGCCTACTCGACGAAAAACCTCCAAAGAAATCATGACCGCTAATACTGGGACGAATGCCATTACCCCAAAGCCAATGGTAATTCCGAACGGAACGATGATAAGAGTCTTGGAGAAACCTAACCAGTTAATAATTCTGCTGGTCAGAAATAACTGAAACAGTAAAACTAACACGTTGACAACTAAATCGATCGTGGCGAACAGTTGTGTGCGTTTCTCTGGAACCGAATAGGCTTCGGCAACCAGCTCGGCCTGTCTAATCTGAACGAACGTGATGCTCGTTGCATAAAGCAATATAAAAACGCAAATTCCAGCTAAGTATGGTGAGCGAACGACCAGTGTAAAGCCCCCCATTACACCACCTTTAAGTGCTTTATCTTTTACCTGTCTGCTGACGCTGCAATTGTCGTAATCGTCGTTTTGCCACCTGATGAGCCAAAAAACCAATAGAACAGAAAGAGCAAGGGTAGTAGCGGAAATAAGTAGCAATGGAGCCAAACCAACATTCTCGACCAGCCCTCTAGTGATGATTGGACCACATATTGCTCCTGCGGTACCCCCCGCAGCAATAAATGCAAAAAGCCTTTTAACTTGCTCTTTGCCAAACACATCATTCATGAAGCTCCAAAATAGTGAAACTATGAACATGTTGAACACATTTACCCATACGTAAAACGCTTGAGTAACTATAGCCGGACGGTTCTCGACATTGAAAAGAAAGTAAAAGCCAACTAGGTGGCTTGCAAAAAACAAAATACAGTAGGACAAAAACTGTTTTGTCTTGAATCTAGTGGTCACCCAGCCGAAAACTGGCGTAAGAAGAATCAAGGTTATGACCGTTGCTAGCAAGATCCACTGGATATTGCCCACGCCATTTGCGATTACCATTTCATCTCTAATAGGACGGATGATGTAGTATGCGCACAGGATCAGGAAGAAAAATGCGCAGGAAGCGAAAAGTGCTTTAACCTCTTTGGATTTCACCGTGACTAAACTACTAATTGACACCATTTTTAGTTGACAACTGTTTTTTAACTAGAGGTTCACTGTGTCCGAATAGAGGGAAAATCGCAAGATTTTTCAAATAAAGCGAACGTTCGCTCTATTTTTATGTTAATGTAGGAATATGACTTCAGTGTTAGATCTAACTAGGGGAGAAGTCAGCAAGACAGCCGAAATAGATTCGGTCCCAGTCGAGCTGAGCTCATTTGCCTCGTTTTCAGAGAGTTTTCCCTTGCAAGGTGAGAGACTTTATCGGACCGTGTTTGATAGACACGCAGAAATGATCCAAACACAAAAAGCCAGATTCGCGGTAGCGAATCTTGAGAAGATATTAACGGCGACGTTTGAAGTTTCCGCTGTTTCCGGTTTTGACCGAATGTCATTGCGCGATTTGTCTAGGCAAACGGGCATGAGTATGGGCGCTATTTATTCTTGCATCAGTAAGAAAGAAGACATAGCGCTTATGGTCGCCGATATTGTGCGTTTGAGCAGCGTTTTAACGCAACAGCACGCCATGAAAGCATCGACTATATGGGGATCCTTGGAGCAGTGTATTCGCTATCATTTATACGCGAGTACCTTGTTGCAACCTTGGTACTTCTTCCTGTATTTCGAAACACGTAGCTTGCCCCAAGCGCAGCAAGAAGAGTCTAAAAAGATCGAACTTGATGGTATCGACGGCTTTGAAGCCCAGATACAAGCTGGCGTCGATTCGGGTGAGTTTTTTACTGACAACGCCCGTTCGGTAGCAAACGCCATCGTAGTATTGCTCGAGGATTGGTATCTGAAGCCTTGGAAAACCAAATCTTTGGCCATCAACAAAGAGGGTCGCTATGAACTTCAAATTAGCGACATTGAAGACAAAATTAACCAGTACAACCAGGCAATTATTGACCTTGTAAAAAAGCTGTTGGCGAAGGCTTAATCTACCGTATCAATGGAACCTGTTTCAGTTTTCACTTGATAGCGCCGACTCAAATTTGATTTATCCACGAGAGATTTAAAGATGAATTATAAAGTCCCTTTAAAAGACATTAAGTTCGTAACTGAGCGCGTGCTTGACATGCCAACTCACTACACTAAGTTTACCAAGGGTCAAAACACCGACCCAGAAACCTTAGAGGCAATTTACGAAGAGGCCGCAAAGTTTTGCGAAAATGAACTCCAACCGCTTAACAAAGTAGGCGATGAAGTCGGCTGTAAATTCGAAAACGGTGAGGTTACAACGCCGCCCGGTTTCAAAGAGGCATACAATAGTTTCGTAGAAAATGGCTGGCCAGCATTGACTGGACCTGTTGAGTATGACGGCCAAGGTATGCCTGAGTCCGTTGGATTGATCATGATGGAGATGATGATCGCATGCAATCATAGTTGGTCTATGTACCCAGGTTTAAGCTCGGGTGCGATCAAAACAATCTACACGCATGCTCCACAAGAAATGAAAGACCGTTTCATGCCACCAATGGTTGCTGGTAAGTGGACAGGCACAATGTGTTTAACAGAGCCTCATTGCGGATCTGACTTGGGTCTTCTAAAGACTTTCGCGGAAGAGACTGGTGAAGAAGAAGGTGTTTACAACATTACAGGTAGCAAGATCTTTATCTCATCAGGAGAGCACGATTTAGCCGATAACATCGTTCACATCGTTCTTGCCAGACTCCCAGGAGCGCCAGAAGGTATTAAAGGTATCTCCTTGTTTATCGTGCCTAAATTCAACGTCAACGATGACGGCTCTGTTGGCGACCGTAATGCAGTTAATTGCGGATCGATCGAAGAAAAAATGGGCATCCATGGGAACTCGACCTGTGTGATCAATTTTGATGGCGCCAAAGGTTATCTGATCTCAGAGCCACATAAAGGCATGCGTGCAATGTTTACGTTCATCAATGAATCTCGTTTGGGGGTTGCGATGCACGGTCAAGCGCACTCAGAAGTTTCTTTCCAAAAAGCATTGGCGTACGCCAAAGATCGTCTGCAGTTCCGCACCAAGCCGCGTAAAGATGAGAGCAAGGCGGCTGATCCAATTATTGGTCACCCAGACGTTCGTCGAATGCTGTTGACTCAAAAGGCCTTCGCCGAGGGCGGTCGTATGCTGAATATGTACTGCGGTAAGCTAGTGGATATAGAGCAATCTTCAGACTTCTCTGATTCCGAGCGTGAGCACGCTGATACAATGCTTGCGGTTTTGACGCCAATCGCAAAAGGTTTCTTATCTGAAACTTCATTGGAAGCTACAAACTATGGCATTCAAGTGCTTGGCGGTCATGGCTTCGTGAAGGAGTGGGGTATGGAGCAAGAAGTTCGTGATGCCCGTATTTCCCAGCTTTATGAGGGTACAACTGGTATCCAAGGCCTAGATTTATTAGGACGTAAAATTCTTGGTACTCGTGGCAAAGTACTAAAGCCGCTCGTCAAAGAAGTGGAGTCTTTTATCAAAGAGAATCGACGTAATAAGTTTGCCAAGCAGCTAAAACCTTACATGAGTACATGGGAAAGCTTGACTCGCTCCATTGGTATGTCTGCTATGCGTAATACCGATGAGGTTAACGCGGCTGCGGTTGATTATTTAATGATGGCTGGGTACACCACGGTTGCATTTTTCTGGGCAAAAGCTGCTGTTGAAGCGGAAAAAGCCATCGCTGAGGGCGCTCCAGAGCCAGAGTTCTACAAGGCAAAAATCGCTACGGCTGATTTCTATTTTCAACGTATCATGCCTCGTGTGCTCGGTCATGAAGCTGCTATCAAGAATGGCATGGATTCATTGATGGCGTTAGAAGAGGAAAATTTCGTTTTCGCTTAAACGATATAAACGTCATTTCGGTTTAAAAAGCCCGCCAAATCGGCGGGCTTTTTTGTTTTGAGGATGACACCACCATATTGCATACGTATTCAACCATTGGTTGTCACGCACCAAAGAGCTTAAGAGGCTATGCTAGTAGAACGGTTGAGCACTGCCAGGAGTGTGGGTGTATGTCTTATTTTCTGAGAAATACATCAACGTTTAAGCGAGTGTCTAATGTCAAAATTTAATCGGTATTAAAGTAAGCGCTGTTTGGTGGGGACTCTTAGAGAAAAATAGATTAGATGATTAATATTCCCAATAAAGTAATCATTTTAGGCGGTGGTACTGCCGGTTGGATGGCCGCAAATTTGTTGATGAATCGATGGTCTGATCACGGCATAAAAATTGAAGTTATAGAGTCCCCGCAAATTGGCATCATTGGTGTCGGTGAAGGATCTACTCCTCAGTTAAAGTCATTCTTTGATACGCTCGGTATTTCCGAAGAGGAATGGATGCCCAAATGCAATGCAACTTTCAAGCACGGCATTCGATTTAATGATTGGTCTGCGCACTTAGGCTTTGAATCCTATTTTCATTCGTTTCCGGCAAAGACGGATAGAGATACGGCGAGAGCCTTTGTCTACAACACCTTTTTACGTCGACAAGGGCTTAATGTTCAAAGCCTACCCGACTACTACTTTTTACCGGCTTATCTCGCGGAGCAGGTTTTAGGACCACATGCTACTGAAAATTTCCCTTTTCCTTCCTCTTACGGCTATCACTTTGATTCCTATTTACTTGGCGATTTTTTAAAACAAAAGGCCATAGAGTGCGGGGTTGATTACACCCAAGATGAAATACAAGATGCGCTGTTAAATGAGTATGGCGATATTAGTGATTTGCAAGGTGCAAATGGACATCGGTATGTCGCTGATTTCTATATAGATGCAACCGGTTTTGACAGTGTGCTTTTGCAACAAAAAACCGGTGTGGGCTTTGACAACTTTTCGAGTAACCTATTTAATGATCGTGCGGTTGTTTTGCCAAGTAGGCACCCAAATTTGAATGAGTTAAAACCGCAAACGGTTGCTACGGCTATGAAGTTCGGTTGGCGCTGGGCGATACCCTTGACCAATAGGATCGGTAACGGTTATGTCTTCAGCTCAGCTTACTGCTCTGAGGACCAAGCTGAACAAGAGCTTCGTAGAGCGCTGGGTTTACTTGAATCGGATATTCAAGCCAGGCATTTGAAAATGCGAGTGGGGCAAGTTCGACAACACTGGTCGAACAACTGTTTGGGCGTTGGTTTGTCTCAAGGGTTCATTGAGCCGCTAGAAGCGACCGCGTTACATCTTGTGCAAACGACGCTTGAGCAGTTCATAGAAGCGATAGAAGCCCGCCAAAGTATCGAAGTGGTCAGAGACGAATTCAATCGACGCATCGTCAGCCGTTTTGAGGGAATTAGAGACTATATCGTTTGTCACTATAAAGTTAATTCCAGAGTAGACACAGATTACTGGCGATCCGCGCGCGAGGACATTACAATTTCAGGCTCTCTAGAATCGATTCTGCAAGTGTGGGACAGCAACGGCGACTTGTCGGAAGAGATCGATCGACAGCGAATAGGTGCTTATTACTCAAGTCTGTCTTGGCATTCTTTGCTAGCCGGCTACGGTCGTTTCAGGACCTTTGATAGCCTAAATTCCAATGATGAAAGAATCGCTAGGTTTCCCCTTGAAAGTGTGATCGATTTTAATAGGCGATGTGCGATGAATTTCTCAAATCACACGGATCAACTATGGAGGCCATCATAGATTCTGTAGAAAGTCAGTCCAGATTTGACAACCATAGTTGTTATAGATACACATACTGTCTATAAGTTGTGCTCTTAAATTTGTATCGATCATCTCATAGGGTAGAACTGGGTCCGAATTGATTTGTTTGATCACCGTGTCTCCCAACATCAGGCTTTCTTGAATGGCATCTTCAATATTGATTAGCTTGAGCCGAGCGATGCTGCTTTCAAGTTTTTGGATCGATTGTTTGTAATCGTCTTCAATCTGCTTAATTGGCCAAAGTGAACTCATTCTCTGTGTAGTTTGCTTAGGGAAATAACAGACATTCATTAAAATTGCGTTGCAATCCAATCCCGCGAGGGTGAGTCTCGCCAATGTTTCTTCAATAGTTTCGTGAAAATTGTCTGGCCTACACCAAAGATCCTGAGATAGTTCGGCGAATCCATTTAAACGAAGTGCTCTCTCACGCGCTCGCAAAGACGTTTTATTGGATCTGCCTAAATGAGCCGTATGAACCGTTAACCAACGCTTATCCCACTGCTTAAGTCGATCCTCAATCGAAGACCATTTACTCGCCTGATCGACCAGTTGCGCTCCTTTAGGCCCAATTTTATAGAGCCCTCTTGCGACTGAAATAATAATCTGATCTTTGATCAGACGCCCTACAGCGACTCTCGTAGCAGCTGGCTCAATCTCGAAAACTTTTGCGCACTCAATCAGTGTGCGCACTTCAATCTCCTCTATTTGGGAACTGTTAAATAGTGCCAAGATTAAGCGCTTCGGCGTGAAAAAGTTTTGAGTAGACATTGGTTTTGTAGAAACTAATCGCAGTATTAAAATAACATAAAATGCCAATTGGTGAATATTTATGTTATGTATGTTGATAGGTATCGTTGCTATATTTGTTCGATAACATGATGAACAAGCTAAGGTTGAAACAATGCAAGTAAATAATGTGATTGTTAAGCGTGAAGAATTTCTTGAAGATGCACAAGTAATAAAGAGGGTTCTTGATCATATCGAGAATCAGACCACAGACATTGGCGCTGAGTCATGGAGAGAGCCAACTAAACACTACACCGACACCGGTCGTTTAGAGCTGGAACTTGACTTGCTTCGAAGCAATTTTTCAATCTTTTGTCCGTCAGCGACTATCCCCGACTCCGGGTCTTATGTTGCAAGAAAGTTTGCAGAGATACCTTTGTTGGTGGTGCGAGGTAAAGATGGTAAAGCCAGGGCATTCAAGAACGCGTGCCGACACCGAGGAGTGCAAGTTGCATCGGGTTCGGGCTCGGCAAATTCGTTTGTGTGTCCTTATCACGCGTGGACATATGGGTTAGATGGTTCTCTTCGAGGTGTGCCACATTCCCATGGATTCCCTGACTTGGATAAATGCTCAAGAGGACTTGTCGAGGTGAGTTGTAAGGAGGTGAACGGACTCATTTTTGTGAACATTGAAGGAGACTCGAACCAAGCTGAGTTAGCCTCGCAGGCTTTACTGTCAGACGTACCTAATCTCTTGACCGAAGACTACAGCATGTATAGTCATGGAGAAACTGAAGTGCCGGCAAATTGGAAGGTTGTACTGGAAAGCTTTTTAGAGGGCTACCATATCCGATCAACGCACAAAGATACATTCTTTCCAGTTCAATACGACAATCTCAATGTGGTTGAGCATTGTGGTAAACACAGTCGTATTACTTTTCCTTACCGGCCAATTGAAGCACTGAAGGGTAGACCGGAAGCGCAGTGGTGTATTGATGGCAGGTTAACCTATGTCTATCATCTTTTTCCTAATGTTTTGATGACAACTCATCCCGGCTTTAATGTATTGGTGGTGCTAGAGCCACTTACTGTTAAAACCACTTTGCAGCATACTTTCGTACTGACTGATATTGCCGAAGATAATGACGCGGAGAGACGGGAGCTTGATTCGGTTATTGGATTGGTAAATGCGGCCGTTGCAGAAGATCGAGCAATGGTAGTGTCGGCACAGAAAGGGCTAGAGACTAATGCTAATGAATTTTTTGAGTTTGGGTTGTTCGAAAGTGCGATTCGTCATTTTCATTCAAATTTAGATTCAGCGCTGGAAAAATACAAATAGTCGCATTTCATGAAAAAACTTCACACAGTTTAAAAGGTCAGGACGACTTGCACTCGCCTTGACCTTTTTGTGCTAACTCGCATAGAGTTTCTTTAGCTTTCTACAAAGGCTCTCTCGATAACGTATTCAGCTATTTCGCCCCTTATTGTCTCCTTAAAGCCTCGCTCATCCAAAATCTCGCAAAAGTCTTTTAGCATTGACGGTGATCCGCAGATCATAAATCGATCATCTTCAATATTGATGGGTGGTAGACCCAGTTGCTCTTGCATTTTACCCGACGTTAGGGCGTCAGTCAGGCGTCCTTGTGTGTGGAATTTTTCACGCGTTACCGTTGGGTAGTAAAGTAAATTACCCTTTACCATTTCTCCGAAATATTCGTTTTCTGGCAGTTCTTTGATTACATCTTGATAAGCAAGTTCAGAAATTTCACGCACACCATGCGTCAAAATTACTTTATCGAAGCGTTCGTAGACTTCAGGATCTTTTATAACGCTCATGAAAGGTGCTAAACCGGTGCCCGTAGATAGCAGATAGAGATGCTTGGCAGGCTTTAGAGCGTCTGCAAGTAACGTACCTGTGGGCTTAGTACTCGTTAGTAATTTATCGCCTGGTTTGATTTTTTGTAAGCGTGATGTAAGGGGTCCATCTTGAACCTTGATGCTGAAGAATTCCATATGCTCTTCATAGTTTGCGCTCGCGATACTATATGCGCGCATCAAAGGTTTGTCGTCAACCATAAGGCCTATCATTATGAATTGACCGTTTTGAAAGCGAAAGCCAGGATCACGTGTAGTGGTAAAACTAAACAGAGTTTCGTTCCAGTGATGAACGGTTTGGACTTCTACTTCACGAAATTTTGATGCCATGGGATGCTTCTCTCAGTTCTTAAGATATCTTGTAAGATCGCTCTTAAAATAACAACGTGGTGATCTTCACCTCGTCTCAATAACACGGCGAAAGATTATAGAGTTGGTACTGTTTTGTCCACAAAATCGGCTAAAATTCTTAGAACTGTTTGCTATATGTTTTGTGCGAATTTTTATAAGAAATATTTATATAAATTAGCGCTCTTTATAACGCTGGTTCACAGCGGCTATGTTTTGAATTCAGTTAGTTTTGGTTGTCTCTGAAGTTTGAATTAAGTAGCATTTAACTATGGAAAATTTTTCTCATCTCAACGCCGCCGGTGAGGCCAACATGGTTGATGTGTCGGATAAGCCTGATGCGGCGAGACAAGCTTTTGCAGAAGCTTTTGTAGAGTTGTCTGTAGATTTATTAGCGATGATTCGAGAGCAAGCCATTGCCAAAGGTGATTTGTTAGCAACAGCTCGTATTGCCGGAATTCAAGCCGCTAAAAAATGTTCGGATTTAATTCCTCTTTGCCATCCTTTGCCACTTAGCAAGGTGCTTATTGATATCGATGAATATTCTCAAGCGAGCTCGTGTGGACTGCGAGTCACCGCTCTATGCAAAACCACTGCAAAGACTGGTGTAGAGATGGAAGCATTAACTGCAGTATCTGTTGCGGCGTTGACAATTTACGATATGTGCAAAGCCATCGATAAAGGGATAGTAATTAGACAGGTGCAATTACTCAATAAATCTGGCGGCGAGTCGCAAGATTGGGAGCGGAAAAATGATTAAAGTTTTGTTTTTTGCCGGCTTTCGAGAGTTGGCCGGTACTGATGCGTTTGAAGTAAATGACGACAGCCTCAGAGATATTCGCGAACTCGTAGAAAAGCTTGCTGAAACGTTGCCAGCGGAGCTAATTAAAGCCCTAAAAGATGAAACCGCATTGGTCTCGATTGATCACAAATACGCGGGTTGGGATGGTAAGCTTCATCAAAACGCGGAAGTAGGTTTTCTCCCACCTGTATCGGGTGGTTAACGCCCAATAGTCATCATGGTATTTTCTAAAAAAGTGTGGGTTGGTGAGTCAGACTTTGACGTAGGGGAAGAATATTCCAAACTATTGGAGTCATCACCTCATTCTGGTGCTGTAGTGTTCTTCACTGGGCTGGTTCGTGATTTATATCCTACAAACGTTAATGATGAGATGGTGAGTTATCTCGAGCTGGAACACTATCCCGAGATGACTGAGCGCTTGTGCGAAGAAATTTTAGATGAAGCAAACCAGCGTTTTCCGTTTGATGGAGCGACTGTGTTGCATAGAGTTGGTAAACTGGCAGCTGGCGAGCAAATAGTAATGGTCGCGATATCAAGTCGACATCGTGAAAACGCATTTCAAGCAGCACAGTTTGTGATGGATTATTTAAAGACTCGTGCTACTTTCTGGAAAAAGGAAGTGGGAAGTAAGGGCGCCGAATGGCTCGGCGTGAAAGACAAAGACCGCCAAGCAGCGGAGCGATGGGGTGAGTTAAATGATTAAGTTTAGTGGTAAGGAAATGAGCAAAAGCGTTGAGTTTGTTTCATTGAACACAGCGGTATTAACTATTTCAGACACGAGAAATCTGGCAACTGATTCCTCTGGCCAATACTTAGTAGATCAGTTGCAAGGGGTGGGTCATAACGTTGCCTTTAGAGACATTGTTGTAGACGATATCTACCTGATTCGGGCATTGATCTCGGGTTGGATTGCTAAACCAGAAATTCATGCCATCATTTGTACAGGCGGGACTGGTTTTACCGGCAGAGACAGTACCCCAGAAGCTGTTAAACCTCTTCTTGATAAGGAAATTGATGGGTTTGGAGAGCTGTTTAGACATCTTTCATTACGCGATGTGGGGACGTCTACTGTGCAATCGAGGGCGTTCGGAGGTATGGCGAATAATACTGTGGTCTTTTGTCTGCCTGGCTCAACAGGCGCCTGTAAAACAGCGTGGAATGGGATTCTAAAAGAGCAATTGGACAGTCGCCATAGCCCTTGCAATTTCGTTCCACATACGAATGCCGCGGTTAAGAAGTAAAAAGACTTTTGAGGTCCAGTGGTGTTCAAATTAGATGAGGTTCAAGGTATTTTTTCTTCACTACCTCCCGCTGAATTAGCAATTGAAGATGTTATGTTGGCAGACGCTTTAGGGCGCATTGCTGCTGAGGACGTTTTTTCGAGTATTGACATTCCACCGTCTGCTAACTCTGCAATGGACGGGTTTGCAATCAACTATGAAGATCTTTTACATCAAAAAAATAATACCTTGCGGGTCTCGCAGCGTGTTCCTGCTGGTTCAATCCCGACTCCACTTATTCCAGGAACGGCGGCAAGAATTTTTACCGGCGCATATCTTCCTGAGGGTGCCGATACGGTTGTCATCCAAGAAAACTGTGACCATGTGCAAGACGTTTCAGGAAGCAAAGTAGTAGTTCTAAGCAAACCTATAAAGGGGGCTAATATCCGTCCACAGGGACAGGACATCACTGTTGGTGCAAAGGTCGTCAGAAAAGGGCAAAGATTAAACGCAATAGATTTGAGTTTACTTGCCTCAGTCGGGAAGGCGAGTGTAGGCGTTTTTGAAAGATTGAGAGTGGCCATATTTTCTACAGGGAATGAGCTCGCTGAGCCAGGGCACAAACTGAACGCGGGGCAAATTTATAATTCCAATCGGCCATTGTTGTGGGCGCTTTGTCAGCAGCTTGGATTTGTTCCAGTTGATTGTGGGATTGTCGAAGATACCCTGCCTGCCACGCAATATGCGCTCAAGACCGCCGCCTCAAAAGCACACCTGATTTTGAGTAGTGGTGGTGTCTCAGGCGGAGAAGAAGAGCACGTCAAGCCAGCAATTGAGGCGCTTGGTAAATTAGAGATGTGGAAGGTGAGAATAAAACCAGGCAAGCCAGTGGCTTATGGTTCCATCGATGGATCAGCCTTTTTGGGTTTGCCCGGAAATCCCGTTTCTTCTTTTGTGGTGTTTCAATTATTGACCGTGCCATTAATGCGAGCATTGCAAGGTGAAGAAACAAAGCATTCTCAATGTTATTCTGTCGTTGCGGGGTTTGATAAAAAAATCACGACCAGAGAGGAGTATGTGCGTGTGAAAATCAGACGTGAGGGTGGCAATTTAATTGCTGACAGATTCCCCAATTTAAGCAGCGGTGTGCTCTCTTCATTATCTTGGGCCGACGGGCTTGTCCGCCATAAGATTGATTGTGCGATTTCATATGGTGACCCTGTCGACTTTTTTCCTTTTACTGAGGCTATGTTGTGAGTGGTCTAGCTGAGTCAAAATTGGTAGATAGATTTGGTAGAGAGGTCAGATATTTGCGTTTGTCTGTGACCGATCGTTGCAATCTCAGGTGTACCTATTGCATGGCTGAGGACATGAAGTTTTTACCAAAGGCCAGAGTTTTGAGTCTTGAGGAGATGGTCTTGGTCAGTGAAGCCTTTGTTGAATTAGGCGTTGAAAAAATCAGGCTGACGGGCGGTGAGCCATTGGTCCGCAAAGGTATCGTTGAGCTTGCACAGAGCTTAAGCCAGATAAAAGGGTTGCGTGAGCTTGTGATGACAACAAATGGTGTGTTACTTACACAGTACGCTAAAGATCTAAAACAAGCAGGCGTAAGTAGAATCAATATTAGTATTGATAGCCTAAAGCACGAGAGGTTTAGAAAATTAACAAGGTTTGGTGCTCTTACTGATGTATTAAACGGTATCGAAGCCGCTAAGGAAGCTGGGTTCGAAAGAATTAAACTTAATGCCGTGATTTTGAGAGGCATCAACGACGATGAGGTGCTATCGCTGGCTGAGTTCGCGGTTTCTCATGGACTAGACATAAGTTATATCGAAGAGATGCCCTTAGGTGAAATTGGTAGTCATAATCGTAGTGAAACGGCGGTAGCGAATATATCCATAAAAGATCTTCTAAGTCGAGAGCTCGGGTTGGACCGCCATGATCATAATGATTCGGCCTCAGGACCGTCAAAGTATATGAAAGTAACTGGGACCGCTTCCCGTGTTGGCTTCATCTCACCAATGACTGAGAACTTTTGCGCAAGTTGTAATAGGGTACGCGTTACCGCTGAGGGTCGGCTATTGCTTTGTTTGGGAAATGAACATTCTTTGAATTTACGGTCTATTATCAGAGACAGGCCGAAGGACTTAAAGCAGGAAATTCTAGCTTCGATAGTTCGAAAGCCGCAGAAGCATGAATTTGATCCAAATGATATTACAATCACCCGCCATATGAGCGCGACCGGAGGTTAGTCGTGATTCCGATCGTTAATCATCAATACAAATATATACTTTTATACTCTGCTAAGTCAGGCTGCTCCTCATTGAGGAGACTTTACTTGAGTATTCACGCCGACGAATTTTCTAGTCAGGTGAAAAGCCAACTAGATCATTACCACAACTTAAATGAATTGTTTCCTTATGAAATTAATAGCAATCATTCTGGTTATCGCTCTCTGTTAATTACTCGCAATCCGTATGACAGAATCGTCAGCGCATTCCTAGATCAATATGTTTATTACCGAGGTGAACATATGAATGTGATGTTAGACAAATACTGCAAAGGTGAAGAGCCGAAGAACTTTTTGGAATTTTTGCTGTTTTTGAGGAATGTGCCAGATAGAGAGAGGGATGGTCATTTTCAATCGCAAAACTTTTTCGCGCATGCGAATAATGTGATTATGCCTAAACGATTTTTTGGTAGATTTCAAAATTCAAATTCTAGTCCGGACACTTTCTATTTGAGTCAATTTGCAGATATCAAAAACTTTAGTTCCGCTATGTCAATGCATTTCAATTATGTATTTAAAAATCATACCGAAATGCTCAGTAAGGCGAAAACCTGTCTGGCTAATTTAAAAAAATCCAACTCTTCCTT
This sequence comes from Gammaproteobacteria bacterium, assembly GCA_022447525.1. Taxonomy (GTDB): domain Bacteria; phylum Pseudomonadota; class Gammaproteobacteria; order Arenicellales; family Arenicellaceae; genus Arenicella. Next base: position 18,254 of record JAKVBA010000014.1, on the reverse strand, counting down.
TTATGGACATGAAAATTACGAGGACGCGTCAGAGCTATCAGTTAAAGAGCTAGATAACATAGTCTATGCTCCAAAATCACAAGATTTTCTAGTTAAAAAAGAAGTGGTTACGTTGGTCAATGACATTTACGCGCAAGATTTTAGGATGTTTGGCTATAAAATGGGCAAAGTTCCAGTGAAGACTGCCTCCAAAGAAATTGCCAAGGTGCCCGATGATCTAGATTGGAAGATGTATTTGCGGCTTAATCCAGACTTGCATCTTCGACCTGATGAATTTTATAACGAGAGGACCGTTATCCGTCACTTTTTAGAATTTGGTCAATACGAGGAGCATCTCAGAGCTTATAAACTCGAAGATCCAGAGGGCTTTGATTGGCGAAAATACTTAAGCTTGAATAAAGATTTAGTTAGGGCTGGTATAGATACCCATGAGGCTGCTCTGGAGCATTACCTTGGTTATGGTGTGCGTGAGTATCGGCGCTACCGATAACTACATGCCCTGATAAATTTAATAAATTTGGTTTTAATCCAAAGCTCATAGAGCCTATAAATAGAGGAAGATATGTCAATATATGAATTTGCGGCTACCGATATTCGCGGTCACGAAGTTAGCCTTGCTGACTATAAAGAAAAAGTTATTCTAATTGTAAATACAGCAAGTAAATGCGGATTCACCCCACAGTTTGAAGGCTTGGAAAGCCTTAACAATGAGTTACGTGATAAGGGTCTAGTTATACTAGGTTTTCCGTGTAATCAATTTGGTAGTCAAGACCCTGGAGCCGATGGTGAAATCGAAGAATTTTGCCAATTGAATTACGGCGTTACTTTCCCAATGTTTTCTAAAGTTGATGTTAATGGCTCAAATGCACATCCCTTATTCACTTATTTGAAAAATGAAGCCAGAGGTGCTCTGGGTTCGAAAACTATCAAATGGAATTTTACGAAGTTTTTGGTAAATAAGAAGGGAGAGGTTGTGAAAAGATACGGTTCAGTAGACACACCAAGTGGTATCAAAAAAGACATTGAAAAACTGTTGTAAATAAAACGTGTTGGTTTGAGAGTGGGGACGTTAGCAGACAGTGTCTCCCACTCGAGGTTAAGCTGGAAAAATTGTTGATGTAAGAAAAATCAAGTAGTTGTTATTTGCCCTAGCTTCCCTTGGTGTCTCTTTCAATCTGTTTTGCTTCGTAGACTACCCCGCCAACAATTTTTTCACATGTGCCCTCAGGTAAATAAATCCATTCCTTTGGGTCCGCATCTTTGGTCGCTTGCCCTGCGCAGCCGTGAGCACCGTCAGTTGAGCCGCAATCATTTGCGCCAGCTTTTGCCACTCCTAAGCATTTCTCCCAACTATCAGGTTGGTCTGGAACCGCTTGAGCAGACACGCTCACACTCAGTGCTGCAGAAACAAGACTGGCTGCAATTACTTTGCTTTTATTCATATTATGTACCTTGGGTTTTGGGTTGATTAAATGTCGATGCGACTGTCTTCATGATTCAGACCTGGTCATGCTTGGTTTTCTTTCCGCACATGCAAATACTCATTTGCCGATCATTAGAGTCACCTTATGGCAAATGAGAGTGCCTGTCCCATCTCTTCTCCGAGACAAAATACCGAATGCCAGCAGCACATGTCTCTAGCGGATTGACTCAAAAGAATTACATCACCAGGATGAAGGATCCTGTAATAGCCTTTTGAAATTAGTCCTTGTACGAACTCTTTGGTCTCATTGATGAGATGAATTAGCCCATCGTGGTTGAAAGAGTCTAGCGCATCGCTGATGAGGATGGGGTCTTGTGCAATTTTATCAAGCGATCGTTTATGCTCTTCATTCAAAGACTCGGGCAACTTGTCCTCCTTAAGGAACTCTTTTATCTCAGTTACTAAAGCGGATTTGGGCAAAGCAAGCCAACATGTTGAGCCCGTAACTTGAGCGTATACAACGCCCGCATGACCTCTCTCTAAATCATGATGTAAATAAGCGCCGCCTTCTGGCCCGTTAAAATAAAGAATTCGCTCGACAAACATAGGTTTTTTGCCATTGAGGAGTGACTGAATACTTTCAATTAATGCTTCATTTTGAGTGATAATCTGTGATTCAGGAAAAATAGCTTCAGCCAACTCAGCCGAAGCCTGTTGTCGAACCGTGTCCGCCGATACTTCCTCAACTAGATCAATACCAAATGAAAACCGAAAACGTAATGATGCGTCCTCCTCATAAAAAGATAGCCATGAGACTTTCATCCACAAATCCTCTGCAATCACGTCGCCGTCATGAATTCGATCAAACATAATAGTCTCTATTTCTTGATCATCCCCTTCATTATAAGTAGAGCCAACAAGATTAAAACGCTGTTTAAGTGAGATCGAGTAAGGCTCGAAAGGGAGGATCTCATCCGACGAATGACCATCCAATATTTTCAGTACAAATTTTTCAGTGGTTGAGATTGAATCGAGGCAACTCTCGATACTTTTACAACATATCCCTTTTATTCTGAGGGGAAGCCCATTTTGCCAATTCGAATCGGGATCTCTGTCTGTATGAATGTCGCCAGGGCTGGCACCCAAATCGAAGCCTCGGCGTTGCAGTCTTAACATTGCCATTACAAAAAGTTTTAATTAATTGGTCGGATTGTATCAGCATGAGCACTGATTGTGTTGCAGAGGGATTTTGTATTATTACCAGATGCAAAGCGGATATTATTTGTTTTATGCGCGTCTAAATGTCTAATATATATGGATTTTTGCAGTTGTTTACATTGTTGCCTCTGGTCGGCATATACACTGTCGTTGGCAAAGTATCGGGGTTGGTGTTTCGTTTGACCCAAACCAGAGGTATCTAATGAAAACAAAGCTAAAAGACATTCAGCTGTTCAGTCTTGACGGGCATACTGTGTTGCAGATCTCAAAACTTGTAAGGCTTGCGAGCGCGTGCGAGGTGGCGCCGCTGCGACTAAGTGACCCTCTAATTGTCGCCAAGGCGCTTAGCTACGCCGTCATTGCTAACGATAAAGAGTCCGATCAGCTATACATTTCTATTTTAAGTTCTTTGAAGGAAATCCATGATTTAGATGTAGACGAGGTTAAGGCTGAGTTATTGGAGGTGGCCCAAAATAATGTCACGGTAGCGTAACCTGCGAAAGCTTGCTGCGAAGGAAATATGAAAGCCAGCTCGAGATCATAAATTCGTCGAACATATAAGGTGTCTCGAGACCAAGGGAATAAAATAAACCGATTTAATTTAAACTGAAACCATACTAGTTTGTCTACTCAAAGTGTCTACTGTTAAATGCTTTGGTTATAGACAGTCACGATGTTATCGTCCTTGTTATGCACATGAACAAGCATAGATTCGACACTTGCATTAAGTTCAATGTGGAGATCACCCTTGATTAACATATATCGAAAACTATGGCTGGTTGATCTTGGTCTCCATCCAGATATCTCAAGTCGATTAAAAAGGGTGCTCAAAATTAGCACCCTTTAAGATTCCAGCTAATCTCTAGACTACATATTTGAGTAGCTTGGTCCGCCACCGCCCTCCGGTGCTATCCATACAATATTTTGTGTTGGATCTTTTATGTCGCAGGTTTTGCAGTGAATGCAGTTTTGACCATTAATCTGTAAAGCCGGATTGCCATCGTCTTCTCCGACTATTTCGTAAACCCCTGCTGGGCAATAACGCGTCTCAGGTGCATTAAAGTCCTTCAGGTTGACCTCAATTGGGATGGTTTCATCTTTTAATGTCAGATGACAGAAAATTTCCTCTTCATGATAGGTGTTTGAAAGAAACACCGATGAAGGTTTATCGAAACTCAGTACACCATCAGGTTTTGGGTAGTTGATCTCCTCACATTCTTCGGCTTTTTTTAACTGTGCGTGGTCTGGCGAATCATCGCGTAATGTCGGTAGAATACCGCCGAGGATTTGGTCGATATAATTATAAGTACCACCAAGCCAAGGGCCAAACTTATGCAAGGCGGGACCAAAAGATCGTGATTTTTTTAGTTCTTTGCCGGCCCAAGATGATCTGAAAGCATCATCGAATTGGCTCAACGTCTGGCCGCCTTCACCGCCATTTGAGAGGTGATCAAACAGCGTTTCAGCAGCGATCATACCCGACTTCATTGCAGTGTGAGTGCCTTTAATCTTGGCAAAATTAAGCGTGCCCGCGTCACAGCCAACTAGCAGCGCACCAGGCAGGCTCATCTTGCCTAACGCATTCCAACCACCTTTAGTGATTGCACGCGCGCCATAGCCCAAACGCTTTCCACCTTCTAAAACCTTGGCGAATTCTGGGTGATGCTTCATTCTTTGAAACTCGTCGAATGGACTCAAATGCGGATTGCTGTAGTTAAGATCTATGATGATTCCAAGAGTCACCATATTGTCTTTCAAATGATAGAGAAAGGAGCCACCAGTTGTGCCTTTTGAAAGCGGCCATCCTGAACCGTGGACTACTTTACCTTCTTCATGGTTCTCAGGTTTAACTTCCCATAGCTCTTTGAAGCCTATGCCGTAGTGTTGAGCATCTGCCTCTTCATCTAGGTTGAACTTGGCGATCAACTCTTTGCCAAGCTGTCCGCGGCAACCTTCGGCAAAAACGGTGTACTTGGCGTGTAATTCCATGCCCGGTTCGAAGTGAGCCTTGTGGCTTCCATCGGGGTTTACACCGTTGTTCGGCGTTGCCACACCCTTAACGCTGCCGTCTTCATTATAAACTAGCTCAGCGCCTGCGAAGCCAGGATATATTTCAATCCCAAGTGCTTCTGCTTGCTCGCCTAACCAGCGTACGAAATTAGACAAACTAACTATGTAATTGCCATCGTTATGCATAGACGGGGGAATCATGAAGCCCGGGAACTTAATTGAACCGGTCTCATTAAACATGTGTAATTCGTCGCGTTTAACGGGAGTGCTCAGAGGAGCACCTAGCTCTTCCCAGTTCGGGATAAGCTCGTTCAGTGCTTTTGGTTCGATCACCGCGCCAGATAAGATGTGTGCGCCCACTTCTGCACTTTTCTCAAGTAAGCAAATTGAAAGGTCCTGACCTTTCTCATCTGAAAGCTGCTTTAGCTTTATGGCAGTTGCCATGCCGGCGGGCCCGCCGCCCACGATGACAACATCGTATTCCATGCTTTCGCGTTGAATTTCACTCATGATGATTCTCCGAGTTATGTCGTGCTGTTAATTTTTCAATCGCCATCAATATTTTCGTTGAAGCGTCGTTCTATTCTGTTTCTAGCCCTGACTATATGCCGTTTGATTGTAACAGCGGCGAGTTCAGGATCTCGTTGCTCTATTGCGTAGATTATTTGTCGATGTTCCAACAGCGAGTTAGACGTACTGTTACTTGCTTTGCTGTTTTGGTATCGAAACATTTTTATTAGCGGATAGAGTCGATGTAATAAGGCGTTCTTTATCACATTATTTTTTGCCCCGCGGATCAATATTTCATGAAACACATAGTCGCTCTCGGCTGGGATGTGCGCATTCGAGTTGTCGTGCATGAACTTACTCTGGGCATCGATGACTCGGTGTAGCTGATCTATTTCGCCTGAACTCATGTTTAGTGCTGCCAGAGATGCTGCCTTAGTTTCTAGTGCCTCTCTGGTTTCATAAATTTCAAGAACAAACTTCGGGCTGAGTGTAACTACCCTCGCGCCTTGTTGTGGGATGTGCTGAATTAAGTTCATCCCCTCGAGTTTACGAATTGCCTCTCTAAGTGGACCGCGACTAATGTCTAAGTCTTTTGCTAATTTAGTTTCACTTAGTTTGCTGCCTTGAGGAAATTCACCGGTGATGATCGCATCTCGCAGGGTTTCGGTGATTTCGCCACTGATCGTGCCGCTCAGGCCGCTAGTTGTTTCAACATTCGAGTTCATGTGGTGAGAAATATAGAGAAAAGACCAAAAATGTCAACATTTTTTGGTTGAAAGGCGATTTTGTAGAATAATGATCCTAATTATTTCTATAAATGTTGACAATTGTTGCGAGCGGGCCGTGTTTGCCGTAAACTCCCCGCCAAATAGAGGGTCTTATTTCTAATCCTTGTAGAAACGCAAGGCAAGAAAGAAAGCTCGTTTAGAACTGAACAATGATAACTGTGGAGTAAGCAATGAAAGTTTTAGTTCCCGTAAAACGCGTTATCGATGCCTATGTAAGCATCCGCGTGAAAAGCGATGGGTCGGGCGTTGATACTGAAAACGTAAAAATGTCACTTAACCCGTTTTGTGAAATCGCGCTAGAAGAAGCGATTAGATTAAAGGAAGCAGGAGTCGCTACCGAGGTTGTATTGGTAAGCGTAGGTTCTGCCGATATTGACACAGTAATTCGCTCCGGTCTCGCTATGGGCGCAGATCGAGCCATTAGAATCGATGCTGATAACGATGTAGAACCTTTGGCCATTGCTAAGATCTTGAAGCACGTTGTTGAAAAGGAAGAAGCGGGGCTTGTAATTACCGGCAAACAGTCTATTGACGGTGATAACAATCAGACTGGACAAATGCTTTCTGCGCTATTGGGCTGGCCACAAGCTACTTTCGCATCTGAAGTTGTCGTCGAGGGCGACAGCGCTAAAGTGACCAGGGAAATCGACGGTGGTCTTGAAACTGTATCTATTCCTGTGCCGGCGGTAGTGACGACCGACTTGCGTTTGAATGAGCCTCGGTATCCAACTTTGCCAAATATTATGAAGGCCAAGAAAAAGCCTCTTGATGTCATCGCTCTCGCGGATACTGGTGTCGATACAGCTAAGCGAGTAAGCACATTGAATGTGAGCCCACCAGCTGAGCGTTCTGCTGGTGTGATGGTTGGCTCAGTTGCTGAGTTGGTTGAGAAGCTTAAAAACGAAGCTAAAGTAATTTAAGAGGGCAAGACGATGAGTAATTTAGTAATTGCAGAACACAACAATGAAGCACTTGGTGCGGCTACTCTTAATACGGTAACTGCGGCAACTCAAATCGGTGGCGACGTACATGTTTTGGTCGCCGGCAGTGGCGCTCAAGCGGTTGCAGAAGCAGCAGCATCTGTAACTGGGGTATCGAAAGTATTGGTTGCCGATGGCGAACAATATAAAGATGGAGTTTCGGTGGAGTTGGCTAATTTGATTGTGAGTTTGGCGGGTGATTACAGCCACATCATGGCAGCGTCTAGTACTTCCGGTAAAGACGTTATGCCTCGCGTTGCTGCACTTTTGGACGTGGCACAGATTTCCGATATCATCGCTGTTGACGCACCCGACACGTTTAAGCGTCCCATCTATGCAGGTAATGCTATAGCAACTGTTCAGAGCAGTGATGAAACTAAAGTGCTAACGGTTCGCCCTACTGGCTTTGATGCGGCAGCAGCGCAAGGTGGTAGTGCTGAGGTGGTGTCTATCGATGCCGTTGATGCGGACGGCAGTACTGCGGTGGTAGGACGTGAGCTTACCGTGTCAGAGCGTCCAGACCTAGGCTCGGCTGATATCGTGGTATCTGGTGGTCGAGGTGTGGGAAGTGCTGAAAACTTCAAGATCATCGAGGCACTCGCTGACAAGTTAGGTGCGGCAGTGGGTGCGTCTCGCGCGGCTGTCGATGCAGGCTATATGCCTAACGATTATCAGGTTGGTCAGACTGGCAAAGTCGTAGCTCCGAGTTTGTATATCGCTGTTGGTATTTCCGGCGCCATTCAACATTTAGCTGGTATGAAAGACAGCAAGGTTATCGTTGCGATCAACAAGGACGAAGAAGCTCCTATCTTCCAAGTATCTGACTATGGTTTGGTAGCTGATCTTTTTGAAGCTGTACCAGAGCTGGTTGAGGCGCTTTAAGTCAATTTTTCGATAAAGTGCGCTGCGGATAATATCTTGCAAAAAAGCCCTAATGATCAAAAGTCGTCAGGGCTTTTTTTGTAACTAGATTTCATTTCTTTCTGAGTTATTTTAGAGAAAACTATTTTTTTAAGTACAAGAGATTATGCAGCGCTTGGGTGTTACCCATTTGATAGTTCGAAAATTCGCCAACGACTATATTTCAGGCGAAAATCTTATATAAGAGTAAGCAGTTTATGTGAAATTTTATTACATAAGTTGTTGAAAAATATAACCCTTATTTGTGTTTTAAATGCTTTAATTGATCCAGTCTTAGTTATAATCCGAGATCTTTGAAGCCCGGCTTACAAGTCGTAAGGACGCCGGCAACATTTTTGCAAATTGGCATCAACGTAGATGCAGTATAGAGCGATTTTTTAGAGAGGCCGTTTATGACTCGCGAAGTTAGTCAGCAGTATTTAGTGAATTGGAATGAGAGACAGGCTTTGGCCGAAAAAATGATTCCGCTACTGGGATCATTGTATCGGGGTTCCAGTGTTGTTGTCAGAGTATTCGGGCAAAAAATAGCCAACTCGTCGACCATCGAAATTATTAAGGCGCATCTGCACGGGAGATTGATTGTGGGTACTGCACTCGATATGGCTAAAAGCTATAAGATGTTGCAGTTGATAGAAAAAATGAATCTGCGCCCTTGTCGTATTGATCTTGGAAAGCTTTGCCACGAATATCTCTCGCAAGATGCTGACGAAGACATGCAGGCCTTTCTGGATAGGAGAATCGAGAAGTTACTAGGCGAGCGCACTGTAGAGGACAGTGAGTCGCATGACGTGGTTCTATACGGTTTTGGTCGTATCGGGCGACTTCTTGCTAGACTTTTAATCGATAGAACGGGAACAGGAGCAAAATTGCGTTTGCGTGGTGTGGTCGTTCGTGCCAAAGGCGATGTTAAACAGGATTTAGAAAAACGAGCTGAGCTGCTACGACGTGATTCCGTTCATGGTGAATTTGATGGGTCTATACTAGTTGATGCTGATGCCAAAGCTATCATCGCCAACGGTAACTTTATCCAATTTATATATGCAAGCAACCCTGCGGAAATAGACTACACGGAATACGGCATAAAAGATGCCTTGGTAGTAGATAACACTGGTATTTGGAAAGACGAGACTGGCCTTGGTCAGCATACTTCATGCAATGGGGTTTCAAAGGCCTTATTGACTGCGCCTGCGAAAGGGGATATTAAAAATATTGTCTATGGAATCAATGATGATTTGATAGACGCTAGCGACTCTATTTTGTGTGCAGCCTCATGTACCACAAACGCGATTGTGCCCCCGCTAAAGGTGATTAATGAAAAGTTTGGGATAGAGAGTGGTCACGTTGAAACTATTCACTCTTACACTAACGATCAAAATCTGATTGACAACTACCACAGTGCAGAACGCCGTGGTAGAAGTGCACCCTTGAATATGGTGATCACATCAACTGGTGCGGCCAAGGCTGTAGCGAAAGTACTTCCGGAACTCAGCGGCGTGTTGACTGGTAATGCGATTCGAGTTCCGACACCAAATGTGTCTATGGCGGTGATGAACCTGAATCTAAAAACGGACGTAACTGCTGAAGAGCTAAACGAAACGTTTAAACAAATCTCGTATCACTCACCATTACAAGAGCAAATTGGTTTTACCTATTCCACTGAAGTTGTTTCTTCGGATCTAGTCGGTTCCACGCACGCAGGCGTGGTTGATGGGGGTGCCACCATTGCCGATGGCAAGCGCGTGGTTCTTTACGTTTGGTATGACAATGAAGCAGGATACTCAAATCAAGTAGTCCGCGTTATGCAGAAAGTGGTTGGTCTTTCTTTAGATTGTTTAGCTGGCTAGATTTAAATCCAGCTTTGAAGCTTGTGCAAACTCCTGCCACGGCAGGAGTTTTGCGTTGGATATCGCTAAAACTTTTCTTTCCTTGCATCTTTTATTGCGTATTCCTTTGATCGCAATATATCTAGGAAGTAAACTACGGGCGTTTATCTTTGCTCCAATTTCACTACCTTTAGCATTATGATCTCGACCTCAAATATCACCATGCAATTCGGCGATAAGCCGCTATTTGAAAACATTTCAGTTAACTTCAGTGACGGCAATCGCTATGGTTTAATTGGCGCCAATGGAAGCGGCAAATCAACCTTTATGAAAATTCTACAAGGTGAATTAGAGCCAACGAACGGCAGTGTTTCGGTAACACCAAACGAAAGGATAGGGAAATTGAATCAAGATCAGTTTGCCTACGAGGACTTTAATGTCATTGATACTGTAATAATGGGCTACAAGGAGCTTTGGGAAGTTAAGATAGAGCGCGATCGAATCTATGCTTTGCCAGAAATGTCTGAAGAAGAGGGTATGAAGGTTGGCGAGCTAGAAATGGAGTTTGCAGAAATGGATGGTTACACCGCTGAGTCACGTGCGGGTGAGCTTTTGATGTCAGTTGGTATTCCAATAGAGCAACATTTTGGCCCCATGAGTGAGGTTGCCCCTGGCTGGAAGTTAAGAGTGTTACTTGCTCAAGCTTTGTTTTCTGATCCAGATATTCTATTGCTTGATGAGCCGACCAATAACCTTGATATTCACACGATACGTTGGCTAGAGAAAGTGCTGCAAGAGCGTCGCAGTACTATGATCATCATTTCTCACGATAGACATTTTTTGAATACTGTATGTACGCATATGGCAGATCTAGATTATGGTGATATTAAGCTTTTTCCTGGCAATTACGATGAGTACATGACCGCTGCAGAGATGGCGAGAGAGCGCCTGCAGGCTGAGAATGCAAAGAAAAAGGCGCAAATTGCCGAGTTACAAACGTTCGTAAGTCGGTTCTCGGCCAATGCCTCAAAGGCTAAGCAAGCCACTTCTCGTCAAAAGCAATTAGATAAAATCAAGTTAGATGAACTTAAGCCCTCGAGTAGAGTTAATCCCTTTATTAGATTTAAGCAGGATAAAAAGTTGTATCGAAACGCCTTGGAAGTTGAAAGTTTGTCCATGGCGTTTGAGGAGTCTTTGTATAATAACGAAACGTTTAATGTTGAAGTAGGCGAGCGTGTCGCCATCATCGGGCAAAATGGTGCCGGTAAAACGACAATGTTACGTAATTTGGTCGGTGAGGTACCACCTTGCTCTGGTGTTGTGAAATGGTCAGAGAATATAGAAATCGGATACTACGCTCAAGATCATGAACATGAGTTCGAAGCGGACATGACAGTCTATGATTGGATGTATCAATGGCGCAAGGATGAAGAGGATGAACAATTTGTGCGCGGCGTTCTAGGTCAGATGTTGTTTTCCAAAAATGACATCAAGAAGTCGGTGAAGGTCTTGTCTGGTGGAGAGAAAGGCCGGATGTTGTTCGGTAAAATCATGATGAGGCGCCCCAATGTCATTATTATGGATGAGCCAACAAACCACTTGGATATGGAGTCAATTGAATCCTTAAATTTAGCTTTGGACAATTATGAGGGGACTTTATTGTTTGTCAGTCATGATCGCGAGTTTGTGAGCAGTTTGGCAACTCAAATATTTGAGATCACTCCCAATAGGGTCGAACATTTCGTCGGATCTTACGATGAGTATCTAAAGTATAAAGACGCGCAAGCAGCGTAAAGGTTAGTTAGTCTATATGGTGATGAGAGCGTATGAAATAGGTCGTAAAAATACCGTGGTATTTTACCTGCACGGTCTTCGCGGTCATGCATTTGCTCAAGTCTCTGTTTTGCGGCACATGGTAAAGAATCTTGGCGTCAGGCTGATTACCATGGAGTTACCTGGACATGGGCGCGATTCACAAGCCCAGAGGTGTATGGTTCCTCATTATCATGACATCGTGCAAATGATTGTTGATCAAGTTAAAGCGCGTGCGGGAGATGCTGAACAGGTGGTGTTGATGGGTTATTCATTTGGTGGTGCGCTCATGACATTGGCAGCCAATCGGTTGGAGCAAGATCGTCAGTTTAAAACGCGCGTGGTCGGATTGGTCGGGATTAGTACTGCGTATAGTGTTGGGCATAATGTGCCGAAATGGCAAGTGGCACTCGTCGATATTATTGCGCCGCTATCAAAATTTTTACACATTCGTTTGCCTAGAATGAGTCAGCTAATAACAATCAGAGAGATGAACGTCCAATTGATTTCGGCTGATAAGAGTGTGCAAGAGGCGATACTCAATGATCGAAAGGTTTATAAAGGTCGAATACCTCTCTACACTTCGGCTCAGGTATTTAGGTGTAGTTTGGCTGCACGATCGGTGGTAGATAAGATCAAGGCACCGGTTCTTTTAATTCATTCCAAAGATGATGCAATTGCTTTAGCGCCGGTAGAGGGGGAGTTTAATGATAATGTGGTACTTAAATTATTTGAGACTCTTCGGCATAACTGTATTGATGGACTTATGCGAGAGTCGGTGGTTGCACGAAAGGCGATCACGCAATTTATCTCTGATAAATTGTAGAGGGTTTATTCCTCTGAGGCTGTGATTTTGAGTTTATCTTGATACTATTCACCAGTATCAAAATAAAAGTTCGTAAACTCTAATCGCATGAATGCTACCGATATCCGTTGTTCAAACGATCTTGCTCTATACGAGAAACTTATTAAACACCGTGATGTGGTGCGGGTAAACGATCAAATCGCGAGGCATGAGGCTGACGGACCTACGAGAGTTCGAAGGAGTTTGCTAGCGACATCTGTCCGACTCACTGCATCGATGGCGCCGGATATTGCTAGAACGGCCGATGAATGCATTGAAAAGCTAGGTGTAAAAATACCACTGGAATTGTTTGTATATTCGAGTCCGCAATTTAACGCGGCGTGTTTTAAGCCAGAAAATGATCGTTTGTATGTGATGTTTTCTTCCAGTTTGTTGGAGGGATTCTCAAAGAGTGAGTTAAAGTTCGTTATGGGGCATGAGCTGGGTCATCATGTCTATAATCATCATGCGATTCCAATCGGGTATCTGCTCAGGGGTAATCAGCGCCCGGATCCACAGTTGGCTTTGGAGTTGTTTGCGTGGTCGCGATACGCTGAAATTTCCGCTGATAGAGCTGGTGCTCATTGTGCTCAAGACATGGATGCAGTCGCGCGCAGTTTGTTCAAGTTATCCTCTGGGTTGACAACAAAAATCGTAGAGTTCAGTTTGGATGATTTTGTTGCGCAGGCGGATGACATATCAGCCAGTGATCAAGAACCTGGTCAAGGTGCACCTCAGTCGGATTGGTTTTCTACGCACCCATTTAGTCCGTTGAGAGTAAAAGCGCTGAAATTATTCGAAAAATCAGAGTTATATAGCGGTAAAGATTCAGTCGCTGATCTTGAGGTTGGTGTGCAATCTGTGCTGAGTTTGATGGAGCCAAGTTATTTAGAGGCAAAGACCGATACTGCAGAAACAATGCGTAGGCTGTTGTTTGCCGGTTTGATAGCGGTTGCCGACGCGCATGCTGGAATTTCAGTGGAAGAATTAGAGGTCTTTGCAAAATTCTTTGGCAAGTATGCATTTAGTGAAAAGTTGAATATCGATAAAATAAAACAAACTGTTGCTGACAGAGCTCTGGAAGTTAAAGATAAAGCCTCTGAAACGCAAAGGATGCAGGTGTTGCGAGATATGTGTTTGATGGCTACAGCGGATGGTGGGGTCCATGCAAGTGAGCGCGAAGTTTTGGATGGTGTCGCTGAAAAGCTGGAAATATCGGTTGCGTTTATCGATCAGGCTCTGCAGCTACTGGATGAGCTTGACTAGCTATGTCTAAGACATTTTAGCAATATGTAAATTCCAAAATATTATTTTCGGCTTTTAGTTGGACTCTACTATACTCCATACTAAGAATATCCAAGTTTATTTTAGGCACTGTGAGGTCTGTGGCGATGAGTTTAGAGTTGGCACAAAAAGCAAAGGCAGCAAGTTTTAAATTCTCTCCTGAAGCGAATTTGATAAAATTGAATGAAAGATTCAGTGATGCAAAGCCTAGTGACATTATGAAATTCACTATCGAGCATGCGAAAAATCCTGTGATCTTCACTAACTTTCGCCCATTGGCGGTGGCTTTTCTTCATCTGGTGACTCAGCCAAAGCCAGATATTCCTGTGATCTGGGTAGATCACGGATTTAATACGCCAGAGACCTATCGTCACATTGAGCGTGTTGTAGAGCGCTTGAATCTTAATTTGCAGGTGTACTCTCCCAAAATGTCAGCGGCTCATTACACGGCGGTCTATGGTGATATTCCTCAGGTAGATACGCCTGAACATGATCGTTTTTCGGAGATCGTCAAGTTGGAACCGTTTAATCGAGCAATGAGTGAAATAAAGCCTGATGTGTGGCTAAACGGGATACGCCATGATCAAAATGCTCATAGAAAAAATCTTAATGTGTTTACCTTTGGTAGTCATTCGACCGTTCGGGTTGCGCCCATGTTCAATCTGACGGAACTGGATGTTGAAGAGTATATTTACGATAGAGAACTGCCAGATAATAATGATTATTTTGATCCAACCAAGGTAGAAGAGCACAGAGAGTGCGGCCTAATGCTCATGAAATGACTTGCAGGATGCAAGCGAACATTTGCTCGTGTAATGTTTGCATTCGCGCAGTCCTTTACGGTCGTTCGCCATGGACGACTGCATGGAGTAATTGTCAAGGCAGGAAGCCGGCAACGGTGGTGCAGGATGTAAGGGACGACTGTGTCGAGGCGGGAGTTAGATCAATGCATGTCGCGCAATTGCCAAGGCACGACGTCGACAACGGTGATATAGGAACGCTACTATCGCAATGTCGTATTTGTAAGTCAGTATTTTTACGATCCAAGTTGGTTTCCCAACGCAAAATTTTTCAACTACGCGGTAGTTGTTTTGGATACCTCAATTAATGGATAGCATGCTTGGTATCGAGAACTTAAGCTATTTGAAAACGCTCACCTGTGTTACTCATAAGCGCTTTGCGTGCAAGTTTCGTCACCAACGCAGTTGATATCTTGCTACACTTATTGAATGGAGCATATCAATAAAATAGTTCAATTTTTGAACCAGTCTGGCGCGATTTCAGGTGCGGAGATAGGGCGTGCACTTGGTGTCTCTAGGGTTGCGGTTCAGAAAAAAATGCAGTCTCTTGTAGAAAATGGGATGCCTATCAATGCGTCGCCTGGTGTTGGATATCGCTTGGAAGAGGGGGTCATTCTTTTGGATGCTGCTCGCATCGAATCCTTATTTATTCCAACTGTCGCAGAAAAAGTCCGCTCTATCGAAGTGATGCAAAGTATAGAGTCTACAAATAATTATTTGTTGGGGCAGAATTTTTGTAACGCCGGCTCTAGAGTTTGTATGGCTGAGTCTCAGACTTCTGGTCGAGGGCGTCGTGGTAATGATTGGATGTCTACTCCCTATCAGAATATCATGCTTTCAGTTAGCTGGAGCTTTGATCATTGGCCATCCACCATTACCGGTCTGGGTTTGGCAGTGGGGTTAATGGTCGCAGAATATCTGGCTTCTCATCATAAGGTGAATGCGAAAATTAAATGGCCAAACGATATTCTAGTTAATAATAAAAAGCTTGCCGGTATTTTGGTTGATGTGGCTGGGGAGTCCTCTGGGGCTTGCAATATTGTTATAGGCTTGGGTTTGAATGTGAATCAAGCCAATTGGTCTACAGAGATAGGTTACGACTGGGTGGATTTGAAGAGTCTTGGGGTAACTATAGATCGAAATGTGCTGGCTGCAGATTTGATTTCAATTTTGGTGGCAATGCTCTCGAGCTACGGAAAAACAGGCTTTAGCCCGCTGGTGTCGCGCTGGAATTCTTTAAGTAGTTATGGCGGCAAAAATGTAGTGGTCTCGATTGGTGATGATTCTTTCTCTGGCAAGATGCAGGGTGTAGATGAAAGTGGCGCCTTATTGATTTGCGTTGATGGCGAGGTCGTGCGTATCGAGGATAGCACTGCACGTATTCGTATGGTAAGTGGCTGATGGTTTTGTTGATTGATGCTGGCAATACGCGGCTTAAATGGGCATTAACTGATAGCGGTAGCGTGGTCCTTAATAAAGGTGTCGCTGACTATGATTCGATTCGTGATTTATTGACTACGATGCCTGGTGGTATAGACGAAGTGCTGGTTTCATGTGTGGCCGGTGATCAAAAAAGAGAGTTAATAGTCAACACGGTTGATGACTTATATCTCTTTAAGCCCTCGTTTGCTTCAGTCTCAGGTCAGGCATGTGGAATTGAAAATTGCTACCAAAGTATGGAAACCCTGGGTGTTGATCGTTGGGTGGCCGCAATAGGTGCAAAAGATTTTGTCGGTAACCGTATTATTGTTGATGCAGGGACTGCTGTTACAATTGACTTGCTTGACGCTTCGAATCAGTTTCGGGGTGGAGTCATCTTGCCGGGTTTAGAGTTAATGCATTCTGCCTTGGTTGGCGAAACTGCGGGAATTGCAGCAAAGCGCGACGTGGCGGATTCAGTGATTGGCGTAACGACACAGCAGTGCGTTAATGCTGGCGTTAACTACGGATTGGTTGGTGCAGTCGAGTATATTATTGCTCAAATACCAAAGGCAGCACCCAATGATGAGCTTTGGCAGCTGATAGTTTGTGGTGGCGATGGTGGTTGGTTGGTTGATAAAATAAAAACAGAGTTGCCGGTGGTGTTGGATGAAGGCTTACTATTTAAAGGTTTGCTAAATATGAAAAATGCAGGGGTGTTTTGATGAGCGGGTTGCTTAAATTAGTGTTGATACTCGTTTTAGTTAATGTTGTTGTATTTCTTTGGCCCACCAAGGCTAATGTGGGACCGAATGTCTATAATGGAAGTGCTGAAATCAACCCTCAGTTTATCAGATTAAATAAGGAGATTGAGGCACGGTTCTATTCCAAGGTGGAGCAGGCTGAGGTAATCAAGAAGTCCAAGCCTGAAGTCGATGAAGAGTTTGATCGAACCGTGAACGTAGAATCGACTAAGAATGTTGTAAATGCTAATACTGGAGCTGTATGCTATAGATTAGGACCGTTTATGTATCAAGATAGTTATGAGTTGGCGCAAGCTGTATTGTTTAATGCGGGGGTTGATTTTAAAACTTCGTCGCGGGCCAGTAAGGAATCAGATGTTTTTAGACTGTTTTTGGGTCCATACGAAGATCTTAAGGCGGCGTCGAGGGTGAGAGCTCAGCTCAAGGAGAAAAAGATCTTTGATCATTTTACGCGCAAGGTAAGTCAAGATGTATATATTGTCTCCTTGGGTATATATAGTACCGAAGAGTCGGCCAATTCTGCTTTACGGCAATTTATTAACAAAATCGATGGGGTGAAGGTTCAGAATGAAACCGTGGTTTTGCCTGATAATTATTGGCTCCATTTTGAATTACTTAAATCATCATCTAAGTCTGTTCATTTAAGAAGTGTGGATTGGGGTGAAACCTCAGTTAAGATGGGTCCGCATACATGCAGAAGCTAATGATTTAATTATGTTTTTTTTATTTACAAAATCTGTTAACTAAAAAAACTAAATATTTTTTATTTTTTTTGCAAGAAACGTTGTATTTGATTCAAAGTAGCCCTAAAATGCGCCACCTGAATGAGCACAAGCCTGCATAGCTCAGTAGGTAGAGCAACTGACTTGTAATCAGTAGGTCGTTGGTTCGATTCCGACTGCAGGCTCCATTCAAATAATTAGTGAAGGTGGGGTGGCCGAGTGGTTAAAGGCGACGGACTGTAAATCCGTTCTCTCTGAGTACGCTGGTTCGAATCCAGCCCCCACCACCACTAAAATCTCTTTCTTATCGAGAGGGGAAAGTGCTCCAGCACAGCTAGCTAATTATGGTGCCGACGCTTTGTCTGTCCAAAATCGGCGGGTGTAGTTCAATGGTAGAACCTCAGCCTTCCAAGCTGATGGTGTGGGTTCGATTCCCATCACCCGCTCCAGCTGTTGCTCCGAAAGGCGCGTAAAATAACCTGGCGAAATGTCGCCTGTGTCTTTCAGTAGTGTGCGCCTTATGGTGCACTTTTTATTTGAGCCGCTGGCTCATTAGCCCATGTAGCTCAGGGGTAGAGCACTCCCTTGGTAAGGGAGAGGCCATCGGTTCAATTCCGATCATGGGCACCATGAATTTTGATCTTTTCCACGTTGGAATGGGTCTCTGCCGCAGGTGTGAAAATGTCTGTGGCATTAATGCATTTTGCAGGTTTGTGTCACTACTATGTAATGCAAGTCTGCGATAAAGCGCGATCGGCGCAGGTATAGCCTGTTTCGGTGTAACGCAAAATGATTACCGGCTAGATGCAGATAAGATGATCATCTGGTTCGGTATCGTATTTGGTTGGTAATTATTTAACAAAAGATAGATAGGTTGAGACTATGTCTAAAGAAAAATTTGAACGTACCAAGCCGCACGTCAATGTAGGTACCATC
>JAKVBA010000139.1 GCA_022447525.1 Gammaproteobacteria bacterium | reverse complement strand
GTTAATAGCTTCTCCTTGCCATTGTAGCGATACTTTTGTCTCCATGACTTAGTGCCGCTAGGTAGAACGTAGATATATAAGCCATGAGCGTCTGAAACCTTGTACGCCTTGTCTCTTGGTTTTAAAGAATTTAGCTTTGTAGTATTGAGCAAAGGAACCTCCGTTTACTAGAAGTACCCCCAAATGTACCCCCAAAATATCTGGATGTCACTAAACTTTGTAGAACTTTATTAGACAGAGAAACTAACGAATGCTAGTATTTACGAGGTTTCCGGGCAAAAAAAAGCCTGCAAAAGCAGGCTCTTATTTCTTTCAGTGGTACCGAGGGTCGGAATCGAACCGACACTCCCGTGAAGGAACCGGATTTTGAATCCGGCGCGTCTACCAGTTCCGCCACCCCGGCGTATCACTGTGGCGCGCATTATAAGCTCGCCTGAATCGATTTATCAATAATTATTTTTAAAAACTTAACCGAAGCGTTGATCCGCAACAAAGGGATTGGTTCGCCGTTCATTGCCGAAACTTGACATGGGTCCATGTCCGGGAATGAATTGAATGTCGTCACCAAGCGGGAAGAGACGTTCGCGGATAGATTTAACCAATGCTTGCTGATTACCACGAGGAAAATCCGATCGACCGATTGATCCATTGAATAATACATCCCCGACGATAGCAAAGGACTCTTGTATCTCAACGAAAACAACGTGACCAGGAGTATGGCCGGGGCAGTGAATCACCTTAAATACTAGGTTACCAAGCGACACTGTGTCTCCATGGTTGAGCCATTGATCTGGGCTAAAAATTTCACCCTCAAAACCAAATTGAGCACATTGCTGAGGCAGTAAATCAATCCAGAATGTGTCGTCTTTGTGCGGACCGATAATTGGTGTCCCAGTCAGGCGAGCTAACTCAGCTGTACCGCCAGCATGATCTAAATGAGCGTGTGTAATAAGAATCTTGTCTAACTCAAGCTCATGTTTGGCTAATCTGCCTCGAATCTTTTCAACCTCGCCCCCGGGATCGATTACCGCAGCAATTTTGGTTTCGCTACACCAGACGATACTGCAATTTTGTTGGAATGGAGTGACTGGGAGAATGTCGTATTTAAGACTCATATCAATTACTCCTCTGGTGGTGTTTTAACCACAAAATCAGCACTCAATGTTGTTCCGTCCCTCAGTGACAATTCAATCGGAACAACGTCTCCAATCTTTAAAGCTTGCGACGGACGCATTAGCATCATGTGAGTACCCATGGGCTTCAGTAAAGCTTCAGATCGGGCATCAATTTTAAGCTCATCCAAATGCTTCATACTCGCAACCCCATCTTTTACTATAGTTGAATGGATCATCGCCATTTCGAACATTGGGCTCCTAACGCCAACCACAGAGATATCGTTATCTGATTTGTTTCGTAGAATTGCGTATCCTGCCAATGCCATCGCATTGGGTGGCGCATTTCTGATCCATGGATCGGAAATCACTAGCTTTGATGAATGAGCTATGTCTGAGACTGAATCTTTGCTTTGGGCGCTGGTAATTTTAAAAGTGCTTGTAGCTGAGCTGAGTGTTTGCGTAGAGGTTGTAATTTGACCTTGGTCAAGCGCTGACTTAGCTAGTTTTGCCAGATCGGCTGATATAACCTCCTTGCTATGAGGGGCTGGAATTACCCCCGCGTAATTGCCTTTAGGGTCTACTAATATTAGGGATGCGCCATGATCCACATCATAACCACCATTTTCAGTTTGCTCGCGTTTAAAAAAGAGAATCCCAACGTTTTTTGCAAAAGCCTCGGTGTATGTTCTCTCACCCCTTAGACCCATAAATGATGGGTCATAGAATGGTACGTACTGATTCAACCTCTCGATTGTGTCGCGCTCAGGGTCGACCGTTATCATAGCTAATTGAAATGCGCCCCACAATTTTTTGCTATCCAGCTCCTGCTTCACTTGGCCTAGCGTGTGTAATGTCGAAGGGCAGATGTCTGGGCAGTTAGTGAACGCAAAAAACAGGATAGTCCACTTTCCCTTAAGTCTGTTTTCGTCAAACTTAGAGCCATCGTTGGCGATGAAATTTACGTCACCTAGTGATCTTGTTTTAGGCAGAATGATTAAATTCTCATAATTAGATTCTTGACGTGTAGCGGTGGTTTGTTGCTGCAGATAAATGCCCATTGCGACAGCGACAACCATAACGGCTAAAAATAGTAACTTCGTGTTTCCAATATTCCTTTGAGGCCTGCGTTGGTTTGAGTGATGCCTATTCATAAACTTTGAGAAGGGCCTAGTGGCTTTAGATAGCTTGGTTAAATTCTAGCGTTCAGAACTGATCGGGTATTAATCCGCAGTTTAGCAACGTAAGCGGCAGAGTATATATTAGCCGTCAACGTGACGACATGATTCTCTGTAAACTTTTAATCTTTGAATAGCTCAAAGTAGGTGTAAATAAAAGTAAATAGAATATCGTAAGGTTCACTGTTAATTCTATTAATCAGCTAAACTTGTTGTGTAGAGTAAATAGTCAATCGAAGTATACTTAGTCAGGTTGTCATGACAGACAAAAAATCGAACGCTTATCAATCATTATTAGAGTCATTACAATATGCTCACGGGTTTCCTCAGATATCAGGGGACCTTAAATCAAAACCAGAGGACTTTCGCGTAACCGAGGTAATGGATCATCAACCTAGCGGAGAAGGAGAACATTACTGGGTTGATGTAACCAAAACCAATCTAAGTTCCGATAAAGTTGGTAAAGTTTTGGCTCGGTTTGCTGACGTTATGAACCGAGATGTTGGATTTGCAGGAATGAAAGATGTAAACGCCGTTACTCGCCAGTGGTTTAGCGTTTGGGCGCCTAAAAATCAAAATCTTGATTGGCGCAAATTTGTCCATGAGGGTATAGAACTACACAGTGTTACCAAGCACAGCCGTAAAATTAGAAGAGGTGCTCACGCGGGCAACCAATTTGATATTGTGATTCGGAATCTAGTTGGCGATACGAGTCATTTATCTGAACGCATTGCCAAAATAAGAGAGTGTGGTGTTCCTAATTATTTTGGCTCTCAGAGGTTTGGATGGAACGCAGGTAATTTACCCAAAGCGGAATCGATGTTCGATGGCTCCTTCAAGGTCAGAGATAAAGTTTTAAAAGGCATACTGCTATCAGCCGCTCGATCTTTCTTGTTCAATGTGGTTGTGTCGTCCAGGGTCGAAGCAAACACATGGCTAAAGTTACATCCTTTTGAACCTGCTAATCTAAATGGTGGTAATGCTATCTTTACTTCAGAAGAAGAAACGGATAATAATCGAAGACTACGATCGTTAGATATCCATCCAACGGCCCCAATGTGGGGTAGTGGGGCGGGCGAGGCCACTCAGAGTTATCGTGTTCTAGGAGACTGGGAGGCCAATGTTTTGGCCAATTTTCAAGCCTTACAACAAGGTCTTGAGAGTCGTGGATTACAATATCAACGACGTGCTTTGAGATCAGTCCCACTCAATCTTGATTTTAGAGTACAAGAAGGCCAATTAAGACTAAGCTTTAGCTTACAGGGCGGCCAGTTTGCCACCTCGGTATTACGAGAGATCGTAAGTGTGAATGCCCACTAAATTACTAAGATGATCTAATTTAATATGTTGCGATTGAATATCACTCATTTGCCCTATTTGGATGCCGCCTCACTTTTTGAGCTCGTGGCTGATGAGCCTTGGGCAATCTTTCTTGATTCTGGCTGTAAGCCTCTATCAAGAGCTGAGTCTTCGAGATATGACGTTTTAGCTATCTCGCCTCGTGCAACGCTTGTGTATGACGGGGAAAGTACTACCTATAATGACTCAGCCTCCGAGAGAACCTTACTCGGTGATCCTCTGGGTATTTTGCAGTCAGCAATACCTCAATGTGAACAACCACCAAGAGATACATACCTGCCCGGTGCGTACGGTTATTTGTCTTATGATTTGGCTCGAAGTTATGAGAACTTACCCGTTTTGGCTGTGGATGATGAGCAATTACCGCCAATGGCCATGGGGATTTATCATGTTGTGTTGGTGGTAGACCACAAGCGAAGAAAATCCAGA
The DNA here is from genome assembly GCA_022447525.1 of Gammaproteobacteria bacterium. GTDB lineage: Bacteria > Pseudomonadota > Gammaproteobacteria > Arenicellales > Arenicellaceae > Arenicella. Next base: position 180 of record JAKVBA010000139.1, on the reverse strand, counting down.
GTTATCCGAATGGGAAGCTCGGAGTTTGCCAAAGATATAGAACAGCGGTGGCTTGATCTAGTTTTGGTATATCAAGAAAAGTTGGTTGCAGAGGAAATGTCCCAGATCGACAGTTTTGCTGATGGTACGTCGTCAGCGAATGGCTCTGTTTGCGATTCGACTCTTGAGGCCGGCATTATT
>JAKVBA010000138.1 GCA_022447525.1 Gammaproteobacteria bacterium | reverse complement strand
AGATTTACTTGCCATACCACGAATATTTTCAGGCTCTTTTTCACCACGATGAATTTTCAGTGCTTCATCAGCAAACTTATTTCCCACATTGGTATAGTTTTTATCTATATAGCGGTGCGCTTTATGCAGCATAGCTTGCAACTGGGCATACGCTGCGGCGTCATCAATGGTTTCGATAGCAGGATCTTTCTCGCTGTTGGTCGAAGAATCCAAAGCTACTGGCTTGGTGGTGTTACTCTTTTTAGTAACCTTTGACGCAGTAAGTTTCTTTTGCACTTGCGACGTCCCACACACTGGACATCTCAACAAACCTTTGTTTTTCTGGTCTTCAAGATCTTCTTTGTTTTTGAACCAGCCCTCAAAAGAGTGATCATTGATACATAGAAGATCGTAAATAACCATATACAAATTTGCTGATTCTGCCGCTATTACTCGAACTTTTAAGCCTTAGCTTCTCTGCTTGCGCGCTTTCTCTCGTGCTCAAGAAGGAACCTTTTTCGGATACGAATACTTTCTGGTGTAATCTCGACCAGTTCATCGTCATCGATAAACTCAAGCGCAGATTCTAGACTGTGTTTAATCGGAGGAACCAACTGTATAGCATCGTCTTTACCGGAAGCTCGGACGTTAGTTAATTGCTTTCCTTTCAGTGGGTTTACTGTCAAATCGTTATCACGAGAATGAACACCTACAACTTGACCCTCGTAAACCATTTGTGATGGTTCAATCATCATTTTGCCGCGATCTTGTAAATTAAAAATCGCGAATCCTAATGCTTTCCCTGATCCATTTGAAATCAGCACGCCGTTTTTGCGTTGTCCGAATGATTTATTCTTTTTGGGACCGTATTTATCAAAAATATGGTAAATCAACCCAGATCCCGAGGTCATGGTCATAAATTCAGTTTGAAAGCCAATGAGTCCGCGAGATGGGATACTAAAATCCAGTCTTACCCTACCTTTGCCATCAGGTTGCATGTTGTTCAAATCGCCACCACGCTCCTGCAGCGCTTGCATGATCGTACCTTGGTGCTCTTCATCGATATCAACAGTCAGACTTTCAAAGGGCTCATGTACTTCGCCTTCGACTTCCTTATAGATAACTTCAGGTCGAGAAACAGCCAATTCAAAGCCTTCTCGACGCATGTTCTCGATTAATACAGAAAGATGAAGCTCTCCTCGTCCCGAGACTTTGAATTTTTCAGGATCTTCGGTGTCTTCAACCCGCAAAGCAACATTATGCAATAACTCTTTCTCAAGACGATCACGAATTTGACGAGACGTTAGGTACTTGCCCTCTTGACCTGCAAAAGGAGAAGTATTCACCTGGAATGTCATCGTTACTGTTGGCTCATCAACAGTTAAAGGAGGTAACGCTACTACCGCTTCTCGATCACAAATCGTATCTGATATGAAGAGCTCATCCATACCAGTGATGGCAACAATGTCGCCTGCTTTAGCCGTGTCGACTTCAATTCTTTCAAGACCTTTGAATCCGAAGATTTTTCCGATGCGTCCGTTTCGAGTTTTACCCTTAGTATCGATAACGCTAATCGGCCCATTGGTCTTGATCGTACCTTGTTTGATCCTCCCAATACCAATTACACCTAAGTAGCTCGAGTAATCCAACTGAGAGACTTGCATCTGAAAAGGTTTGTCTTCGTCTACCGGCGGCGGCGGTACATGATCTACGATGGCTTGAAATAATGCATCCATATTGTCTGTGACATCACTTGCGTCATCAGTGGCAAAACCATTGATCGCTGACGCATAAATCACGGGGAAATCGAGTTGCTCATCAGTGGCACCTAGGATATCGAATAAGTCAAAGGTTTGATCCAGTACCCAGTCAGGTCTTGACCCCTCTCTATCAATCTTATTGATTACTACAATCGGACGAAGATTATGCTCGAAGGCTTTTTGCGTCACGAACCGCGTTTGTGGCATCGGGCCGTCTACGGCGTCCACCAGCAGGATCACAGAGTCTACCATCGACATAATGCGTTCCACCTCACCACCAAAGTCGGCGTGCCCCGGTGTATCAACAATATTAATACGGTAGTCTTTCCAATTTAGAGCTGTTGGCTTCGCAAGAATGGTAATGCCGCGCTCTTTTTCGATATCGTTACTATCCATGACTCGCTCTACCAGCTCCGCACGTTCATCAAAGGTGCCAGATTGCTGCAGTAGTTTATCTACCAAGGTGGTTTTACCGTGGTCTACGTGTGCAATAATTGCAATATTTCTCAAATTCATGTTAGTAAAATAGGTCGAGCGCAAATTGCCATCGAAATGTGACAAATGCTGCATAAAATCAATGCGCGATTATAGGCAAAAACCGCTTAAAAGCCAGTTGATAAGTGACTTTTCCGCGATTGATTACCTTATTACTGAGGTTTCACTATTTTCTACAAGCAGCACCATCTTTTTCAACAGTTCATTTCGGTAAATGAGGATTAAATTCGGCGAAGGCACCCGGCCGATCTTAAAAGTGATGACTCACCCGCTATAGCTTATTTAGCGCCCAGGAATATCGAATAATCATGCGCAGGCCTAACTTTTAGTTATGGCACGAAACAAGATTAGCTTCGCCAACGCTGGTTACACTTAGGATAATTAATTTCTGAGCCGGGTTAATCGCAAGGGTACGATCAATATATCATCCGTCTGCAGCGACAGTTGCCGTAGGTTCCTAATCTACTTAGCGACTCCCTTGTATTCACTATGTAGATCTAAGCTTGAATTGTCTTGAAACTAATTTGCATGTAGGTCTACGTAACTCTTTAAGGGGGGCGGGCGTTAAAGGAGAAGATAACCGTTATTCGTGTGGTCTGGCATGGTCTACAGGGGAGGTATCGGATCGACTAATCCCATCAAACAACCAATTTAAATACCCCAGAGCTGGAGCGAACGCAGCAATTATTTTCACTTTTTGTATTAGTTAACATTATTAGCGAGCCTCTCACTGGTTTAACAAGGAATCGTGTCAAACCCAGTCAAACTCGTAATATCAACTGCGATTCAAGCTAGATACACAAGTTGGTTGGCAGCTAAAATAAACTGACAATCTATTACTTTTTGCAAAACACAGATAAAGGCAAAAAGGTGTCTTACCAGCTGCTCGAATAACTAATGACGGAGCTGCATCTATTTAGACTACAGAACGCTTTGCAGATTTAATTTTTGAATAGAATTGAGTTTATCTTCACCTTTTATAAAACGGTGTCTGAAGCATCTCAGCCATAGGTTCAATTTGCGAGTAACATTTACCTATGCCCGATAACTAAAAAGGCCACTTGCTAGAAAACAAGCGGCCTGGTTAGCTTGGGGATTAACCTCTGTGGTTAAAGAACCCTACGAAATTGGATACAGAATTGAGTTTGAGTTTGGTAGTTTAGAACATTCTGTCACTGGAATATTACTGCCGATCGGCTTTCTTTTTCTGCACTTGAAATTTTGGGCATCGACACCGTATTTGGCGATATACGAATCGACAATCTTGTCGATCTGTACTTTTTGATCTTGGTTCAATTGCTTGTAAACATGCTTAAACATTCGAGTAGCTTGACGCTCTGATTTCACTTCTTTTGCAACACCCAACCACGCCATTGCGCGCTCAGTAGATTGATCGACATGAAAACCGCTCATATACATTCCACCCAACAACATTTGAGCTCTTTTTACACCCCACTGAGACAGTTCAGCCAACACAGGAAAGGCCTCATCGTATTTACCAGCGTTGTACAAATCGATAGCTTTAGCAAGATCACTGTCAAGATCTCTTAATGATTTAAAAACTTTTTGTCCGGACTCCGAAGTAATTGATATATTTTTAGCATTGTATTCTGAAGAACGTTGTAGCTCAGCGGAATCGCTGGTTAGCCTAAGTCCTCCAACTTGGCCAAATGCTACGGCCGAAAAAGACATTAAGATCGCGGTTAAAACTAAATATTTCATTCTAAAAACTCCTGGTGAGGTTGGAAAATCGTCTATTCAAGCATCAACGTCAAATAAAAACACAGATGTACTTGCCTGTTTAAAAGTTAGATGCGCGGTTAAAAAAAATGGATTCAAAAAAAATGATATTTTTTCTAAAAAATGTCAAAACTTGAAATTTAAATATTAAATATCAATCACATACGACCAACTAAAATAGCAGCAATTTCTTTGGAATTAGTCTGAAACTAACCCCAGGGCACCCCAAATCGTCATCAAAGCCATCCTTTTTTTAAAACGCGACGCCAAACCCTAGACGGAGAATGAGGTGATTAACTGGAACTAAGTGATAGATTATTTT
>JAKVBA010000137.1 GCA_022447525.1 Gammaproteobacteria bacterium | reverse complement strand
ATAAAATAATAATAAAGATAGTTGGGTAAGCTAAAAATTGGCCGACTATTTTAGTTAATCTTTGTAAGCGTAGTGTAATAATCAAACCAAGAGAAAAGCTAACATAGAACAGAGCCATGAGAGTAAAGGTCGTTTCACCTCTAAATGTAAATCCAATCAATGTGTAGGAAATCCAGACAATGAGATTGGCAAGACCTAAAAACTTACTAGCTAAATTTTGACGGCTTAGCGCGATTAGCGCCAGTGCAGGCACAAACCCAGCGCCAAGAAAGAGAATGCGGTGGTGAAATACCCCCAAAACTGCTAGGACGCCTAAACAGAGAAATAAGATCAAGAAGTCAACAAAAAGAGTTTCTCTCATATGCGAGGAACGAATAGTCAAGGCATAGCCGTAAAAGATACCTACTGTTGAAAGGTAGGCTCGCAATGGCCCAGCCCAGCCCTGATTACCAATCAACATACCATTAAGTGCAATTAAAACTGCAAATAACGCCCCAACATTCCAGAAGATGAACATTGGTTTAAAGACTCCAGGATAATACAATTGTGCAGCTTTAGCAAAATTACTGTAGCATACAAAAGCCATTGCAACCACGCAGACTAAGCCTGCTGATATTGGAAGACCGAACAAATTAATATAAGCCGTTTCGTAAACTTCTACTGAATATTCAAATGTACCATACTCAGCACCTCCTCCAAAAAAGAAAGAAGAAATTGGGATATTAGCTAAAATCAATAAAGGTATGAGATCTAGGCGCTGGCGAACTACAATATACACCGCCATGGCAGCACATAAGAGCACGTTAAACTGGGGTTCAACCTTCGCAATAACCAAAGACCCTATTACTAAACTATACATCCATACTTTACTTTGCGTTTTCATGACTTCAATTTTTTAACCACCTTCGCTGGATTACCAACAGCAATAACGCCAGCAGGCACATCTTGAGATACTACGCTACCTGCACCGATCACGCTACCACGTCCAACGCGCACCCCTTTTAGAATAATACTGCGCGCGCCGATAAAAACCCCATCCTCAATCACCACTGCTGCCATACGAGGGGAGCCGTTTTTCAGACGCTCCTCGTAATCTAAAGGATGCGCGTCGCAATCAGTAATCAATGAACCAGAGCCGATAAGTACATCATTGCCTATCGTAATTGATAAGTTAGCAGAAAGTGTGGACCCAGATATTCCTACATTATTTCCGATTCGTATGCGAGCGCCTTGCCGTAAGGTCTTTATAATAACTGGTTGCATCACTCCAATTGAATTTTTTTGCCAGCGGCTAATTGCTGTAAAATTTTGCCCAATCTCTATACTTCGGCTATCCCGCATATGAACACGTGGCAATCCGTGAAGGCGCCATCCTTGAATGCACGAGAATCCATGATACCAAGCAAAGGTCCGATCTCTAATTTTGAAAGGTGAATAAATAAGCTGCAATAATCGGGCTTTACTTGCCGGACTAAGAGCATCTTTAAATTTTCGAAGCATAATACTGTATAGTTGCTTGATACTCTTCAAGATAACGATCCGCAACCGATTCCAAGTCAAACATAGAAAGTGCTCGGTCATACCCAGCTACTGCGAGTCGCTGCCTTAGATTTACGTCTCTCGCAACCATCAACATCGCTTGACTCAAAGACTCTGATGATTGAGATTTTGCAATTATCCCAGCCGCACCATCGCCGACCAACCAAGGAACCGCACCGCTATCTGGTAAGACTACAACTGGCAAACCCTGTGCCATCGCCTCAAGCACAGTCATGCAAAAGGATTCCTCCAGAGTGGCATGCACAAATATACCACCCTCTGTACGTAATGCGTGAAGCACATCCTGCTGCGAAAGCGCCCCCCTAAAAACTACCCCAGTAGCGCAGTCTTGCTGACGAGCCCAGTTAGCACCAATTTCGGCATCACCCAATCCCCGGCCTATTAAAGTCATGCGCGCCTCTGGTAACTCCTGGCGTAATTGTTTGAACGCGCGCAGTAGGGTTTTAACGTTTTTTCTAGGATCCCATCCTGTTACACTGATGAAGGACTGTGCGTTGTGATTCACCTGCCGTGGAATTTCCAAAACAAACAACTCCTTGGAAAGTCCGTTCGGAATCAGCTCAATCTTGGAGCGGTAGCTGTATTCTTTACAAATTCTATCGATCACATAATCGGAAATCGCCGACATCCTTTTGATCCTTGGGATCACGTAGTGTGCATAAAGCGCTCGATAGAAACGATATGGCGTCTTCATATGCCGTAGGATTGTCCACGGCGCATCTCGAGCCGTAACCAAAGTTGGAAAACCCGAATCTATAGCCGCATGCGCAAATTCGTAGGTCCACTGAGCATGAATGATGTCGGGCTTATAATCTTGTAAAGCCTGAATCAAAGAGCGGCGCTCGCGTGCATAAGCATCCAAAGCAAAACGAAAGAAACGTCGGCGCGGCGTGTGATAAATTGTCATGCGCTCACCATGCCAAATTTCGGTTTTCAAGGTTTGCGCGGAGGAAGTTACTAGTGCGATTTCATGCCCTTTTCCGTGCAATAACCGTGCGAGATAGGCTGCTAGTGGATATTGGTATCCTGTAGGCAAATTCAGTGTACTTTCATTCACTAAATCACTTAGTAAATGAAGAGACACAGGGCCACAAATGGCAATCTTCATAGTTTTTTTGAACCGAATAAGGGTAGGTGTAACTGCAACTTCGAAATCGTAGTACGCAACTCGCTCCGAATAAAAGGAAAGGCCCACACCGCAAAAAATACTGCACAAATCGCTGAAAGCAAAAGGTGCAACGGCAGCCAAAGCCACGGGTTTTGCCCAGCGCCAAACCAACCGAGAAAGGAAGCGCCAGCAAGTAGACTCAAAGCGAGGAGAAAACTTAGCATAGGATGATTCATGTCAATGCGCAAACAATGTAGATTGCGACGTAACCTACAAATCGAATAGCCGGCCTTTCCAGTCGAACTAATTAGCGACGCCAAAGGCAACCCCACAACCCCGAGAAGAGGCAAGAAAATAAACATCAAACCCACTTTGATCACTGATTCGGCAAGCAATGCCACTGAGGACCGTCTCAATTCACCTAAAGCGCCTACAAGATGAATCATGCTGTCCCCAACCGACTTGCTAAATGCCTCAAGACTCATAAAAACACATATCAGCGAGCCGATGTAATATTCCGGTCCAACCCAGAGGTCTACAAAATTACGATTCGTGGCTACATACACTAAGGCGATGGCGAAAGAGATACCGATAGTCATTTGCAAAATACGATCGAGAAGATTAACCGTGGCTTCTGCACCTTTTTCACCAAAAAAATGACTGAAGCCCGCGATCAGACCGCCACGAACGGAATTGGCAAAGCCCATCATGACTTCGACAAGACGCTTGGCGATCGTGAACATGGTAGCCAGTTCAGGAGTCAAGAACATTACAATAAGTGTAGGTTCAATTTTTGCAGTCATCTGGCTGCCAAGTCGAGCAACAAATAATACAGGGCTAACCGTGAAATAATCGCGCAAGATTGCTCTACTAATTGACGGCTTAGTACGCAGAACTGGCGATTCCTTAAATATGTAGTATAAGATAACGATCACCGATGCAAAGTGATTAGCAAACATGCCGATCGGAATAGCCCATAAACCAGCAGAAGTACAAGTAAGCAGATAGACAACAAATACCAAATTTAAAAGTTGCCCAAGTGCACCTGCCACAATATCTCCGGTTGGCTTTTGAGCTGCATGAAGATAAGCTGCAAAAATATTTTTTAGAACAGAAAGTGCCATAGCAGCACCAGCCAAAAGGAATGTATGTTGAAATAGAGTAACTTGCTGCGCAGGTAAATTGAGCAAGGGATCCAGTAAAAAGCTCAAGCCGTAAATTACTGCCAGCAATAACAACAGCAATAAGCAGTAGATCAGCAGTCCCACCTGAAAATACTCAACCGCTTTACCTGTCGACATTCGCCCGAGATAGAGAGAGCAGCGCTGCTTAATAATACCTGCTAAGCCAAGATCGCATGCGCTAGCCCAAGCAAGAATTCCTCCTGAAGCCAACCAGTAACCATATTGATTGGGACCGATCTTAGCAATAATAAGCGGAATCAAAAGTAGATTGTTACCGATTTGTAGGAAACGAACAAACCAGCCGCCAAAAACCAAAATTTTAAATGATTTTTTTCGCGACATTTAACAACAAGTACTCATACGATGCAAAGTGGTCGGCGTTTTGCAATATCTGGGTTCGCCCAAGCTTCGAAATAATACCCCGCATCCACCACAGGTCCGGGAAA
>JAKVBA010000136.1 GCA_022447525.1 Gammaproteobacteria bacterium | reverse complement strand
CATCATTAATTTCTTCATTGCAGTCTCCATTTCGCTTTTTAGTTAAAAGTTATTTCTGTCCTACGTGGATTGAGTGTACTTAGTTTGCTCTATGATTCAAATGAAAGCAGTAATTATCCTGGCCTTTCTCAAGATACCTATTCGCTTACCGATGTATCGGTGAAACTGCTTCAAGACAACAGCAAGTTTGCCTACGAGTTTTACGTGAACAACCTGTTTGATAAAGAGTTTCTGATTGATGCAGGTAATACAGGTGGCGGCTTAGGCATACCTACCTATGTTCGCGGTATGCCGCGTATTGCTGGTGTGCGTGTTTACTACGATTTTTAGGTACGGTGTAATAGAAGCGCCTAGTTTAACAAGCGCTTCTACGTACCTCGCAAAATCAGCGTACCCATCAATGTTGGTGAATACTATTAATGATGTCAGTTACCCTGAAGCTCCTGCATAAACAAGTTCACTATACGTTGGTTAGCCAGTGGCTTTTTTCTGATGGCATGATAATCATTGGTGTAGCTTAACACGTCAGGTAGCAGCGGCTGCAGTTTATCGCCGTAGCCCAACATGGAAACAAAGTGCTCTGGCAGATAGCCTATGTACTTACCGGTTAACAGCAGGGCAATGCGGGATTCCTGTTGGTGGGCCCGTGCAGTGATTGGCCAGTTTTGATGAATGTCACCAGGCTCGCGCCCCACCACCATACGGGGAGATTCAACAATCCCGTAGGCGCGGACTTGCTCAACAGTTAACTTTGCGTGTTGATGTAACGGGTGGTGGCGCAACGCATATAAATGCATGGTCTCACGAAACAACGGTGTTGCGTCCAATGCACTGTTTGAGCGTGACAGCACCGTAATACCAATATCGGCTCGGCTCTGTAATACGGCTTCTTCCACTTCATCTGAGCCAATGGTCGACAGACTCAACGACACTTTAGGGGCTTTGTCGGAAAAAGACTCTAGTGCACGAACGATTGCCCCGTTATGGATCCCAGGAATATGCTCAGCCAATGCCAGATTTAAGCTGCCTAGAATTTGTTCGTGACTTTGGTTTACCACCTGTTTAAACGCTTCCATCGAGTTAAACAGGTTGCGGGTCGCGTTGTGCACCACCACACCTTGCTCGGTCAAACGAAAACCGGAGCGCCCTCGTTCACACAGCTTCATGTCTAGACGCTTCTCTAAATTAGAAATGTGATTAGAAATAGTGGAATTTGCCAAGTTAAGCGTTAATTCAGCGGCGGTATACCCACCCGCTTCAACGACCGCTAAAAATATTCTTAGCTGTCGAATATCCAAATCGGTCAAATTTCCAGCCAGTATCGCTTTGTTTTTACCCATACATTTGTAAATTCAAAAGTGAATAATGATAAACAATTATATAAGCAAAAGTATCGTGGGGCTATGCTGCGTTTAAAGTTTAACGCCGTGCCTCAGGCACCCTTGGTTTTAAGGATCTGATTATGCAATCCCACGCGTTACAAACGCTCATTAAAAATGGCTCGTACATTAATGGTCAATGGCAAGCTAGCCAGCACACGTTTGATGTCAATAATCCGGCGACGGGTGAACTGGTGGCCCGTGTGGCAGATGCGACAAAAGACGATGCACTGGCGGCAATTGAAGCAGCAGATATAGCCTTTAAAAGCTGGTCAAAAACCACCGCGTCAGAACGCGCCTCGCTATTAAGAAAGTGGTTTAACCTTATGATCGAGCATGCAGAGACGCTGGGTCATTTGTTAACGCTTGAGCAGGGTAAGCCCGTGGCTGAGGCTATCGGTGAAATCAAATATGGTGCTGCTTATGTTGAGTGGTTTGCAGAGGAAGCTAAACGGGTCTATGGCGATACCATTCCGGGGCCGTCTCCAGATAAACGTGTCGTTGTTATCAAGCAGCCCGTGGGGGTTGTTACTGCGATCACACCTTGGAACTTTCCGAATGCCATGATCGCTCGTAAAGCCGCCGCTGCGCTTGCGGCAGGTTGTACTTTTGTGGTTCGCCCAGCCTCCGAAACTCCTTTGTCAGCACTGGCCATGGCCGAGCTGGCGGAGCAAGCCGGAATACCCGCAGGCGTGTTGAACATAGTCACAGGTACGCAGGCTTCCGATATCGGTAAAGTACTTACCCAGCATCCCCGCGTGGCGAAATTTACCTTCACGGGTTCAACCGGTGTAGGTAAGACCCTCATTGCTCAGTGCGCAGATGGCGTGAAAAAAGTTTCCATGGAGCTTGGCGGAAATGCGCCGTTTATCGTTTTTGACGATGCGGATATAGACGCCGCCGTAGACGGCGTCATCGTGTCGAAATACCGCAACGCCGGGCAGACTTGTGTATGCACAAACCGCATTTACGTGCACGACAGTGTACATGGCCAGTTTGTTGAAAAACTCATTGCCAAAGTCAGCGCGCTTAAAGTGGGCAACGGTCTGGATGAAGGGGTGAATATTGGCCCGCTTATCCATCAAAAAGCGGTGCAGGGCGTAAAGCGATTGCTTGATGATTCCGTCGAGCAAGGCGCAAAAGTTGTGTTTGGCGGTGCGCCACAAGATGGCTCTAATTTCTTTGCTCCTACGGTTGTCACCGAGGTAACACAGCAAATGCCGCTGGCCGTAGATGAAATCTTTGGGCCAGTTTCAGCCATATTGCGATTCAACGAGGAAAGTGAAGTCATCGCCCAAGCAAATGACAGTGAGTATGGGCTTGCCGCGTATTTTTACAGCCGCGATATTGGCCGAGTGTGGCGTGTAGCCGAGCAGCTTGAATTCGGCATGGTTGGTATAAACGAAGGCGCTATTTCAAACGCTGCTGCGCCATTTGGCGGTGTTAAACAATCAGGCAATGGTCGTGAAGGCTCCAAGTATGGTTTGGAAGATTATCTAGAAATTAAATATTTGTGCATGGGCGGCATTTAAGCAGTTAGAGGGTAAAGCAATGAAAAATCAATCATTACAAGAAAGAAAAATACAGGCGTTTGCCCGCGGTCAGGGCAATGCTTATCAAGTTTACGTTGAACGTGCACAAGGTTCGGAAATGTGGGATGTGGAAGGTAATCGATACATCGATTTCGGTACCGGCATTGCAGTGTGTAACACCGGGCACAGCCACCCAAAAATTGTTGAAGCTGTGAAAAAGCAGGTTGATAAGTTTAGTCATACCTGTGTCATGGTAAATCCGTATGAAGTGGCCGTTGAACTGGCTGAAAAACTTAACGCTGTTGCACCGGGCGATAGCGAAAAACGCGCAATTTTTGTGACCACAGGTGCTGAAGCCGTCGAAAACTGCGTGAAAATTGCACGTGCTCACACCGGACGCCGCGGTGTAATCGCGTTCAACGGTGGTTTTCATGGTCGTACTAATATGACGATGGGGTTAACCGGTAAAGTAATGCCGTATAAAAATTTATTTGGTCCTTTCCCGGGGGATATCTACCATGCACCTTACCCTAATGCGCTGCATGGCGTAAGCGTTGAAGATGCACTTAAAGGTATTGAAAACCTATTTAAAGCCACTATTCCCGCGCAAGATGTGGCCGCTATTATTTTGGAGCCGGTTCAAGGTGAAGGTGGGTTTTACGCAGCACCGGTTGAATTCATGCAAGCGCTTCGCACGCTGTGCGATGAGCACGGTATCGTATTAATCAGCGATGAAATTCAGTCTGGCTTTGCCCGTACCGGTAAAATGTTTGCCACTGAATATGCCGACATAGAGCCAGACCTCATCACCATGGCAAAAGGCATCGCGGGTGGTTTCCCGTTAGCTGCTGTCGTTGGCAAACAACATATTATGGATGCATCACACCCAGGTGGACTTGGCGGTACATACGGTGGCTCGCCGGTAAGCTGTGCGGCAGCGCTTGCGGTGCTAGATATTATTGAAGAAGAGCAGTTAATCAGCAGTGCAAACACCATTGGCGAAACCTTCTTGGCAAGATTGAACGAACTTAAGGCGCAATTTCCAGCGCTTATCAGTGAGGTTCGCGCCAAGGGAGCAATGATTGCATTAGAGCTTTGTGAAGATGGCGATGCAGACAAACCGAATACACACCTGACACAGCGGCTTATTGCCAATGCAGCAAAGCACGGCTTGGTGCTTCTTGCGTGTGGTTATTACGGTAATGTTATTCGCTTTTTGCCTGCGCTTACCATTACTTCCCAAGTGCTTGAAGAAGGTCTGGATAAGTTCACAACACTGTTTACCGAGCAGGCTAGCGTTTAAACGTTCCTGCAATAAAAAGAACGCAAAACGCTGTGACTGCCAACCGGTTATAACAGGAACCTTTTTCGCCTGACTTGCGCACTTCTC
>JAKVBA010000135.1 GCA_022447525.1 Gammaproteobacteria bacterium | reverse complement strand
ACATAAACTCTTAATAGTGGGGAAAGTAAGTCTAAGTATTGCTTATGAAAAGTTAGGGAGTGTGGTTTCTCGAACTCTTCTGCCAATACGCTTTTAGGCAAGGTTTTGTGGGCTTCTAAGCATTCGGCTTCAATCATCTCTACATCTGCTATTTGAAAGAGAAGTTCTTTCGCTAACGTTTGGGCATTTTTGTTAGTGTCGAAGAAAGCTTTTATGTCACGTTTGGTTTGCTCTGGCTGATATTTGTATGGCTTTCTTTGTCCAAAATGGCCTACAGCGAAGTAAACTAGCAAGTCTTCCGTTCGCATTTGTTGGGCAATAGCAAAGTCATCATTGCCATAAAAGTTTAGGCACAGCCTAAACGCTTTTTTCATGGTGCCAACTAGCTCTATTAGCTCGTCAGCTTTACTAAACTCGTCTTTCGCTGGTGCCCGCCCTAACAACAAACATGTTTTCCAGTATTCTTCAAAAAGCTCGCTGTGCTTGGTGAATAGAAGCTGTGTATTGGCTTCTTTGATATCAATAGGTTTAGACTTCTGTTCCCAAATTCGCGTTCGCTTATGTCGGTTCTGGAGATAATCTTGTTCTAAGTATTTATCTTTGAAAACGAAATATATCCCAGGGGCTACTGCAATGGCTGACTCATCTAAGCTCAGCTCAATGAACATTTTTAGTTCGCTTTGGGTAAAGTACTTCTGAAAGGTATTTCGACTGGTGATAATGCCATCCTCATATGGCGTGAATTTAGCGAGGTAGCTTTCGTTTGCGAGCATTGCAGATATCACCAGAAGCTTATCGGTAAGGGCCCATGCCCCTTGGATAGCTTCCATGCGCTCGTTCCTTTCTTCAATTACATTAATTACGAAACCAATGTTAACTAAGTCAGCATTTACTTTATCTGCGTCCGGCAGAAAATTTGGGTCCCATCCAAGGGCATCAAGCCCATGCGCTTCAAGCTCTCGAAGATCATCACCCCTACCGCACCCGTAATCAAAAATTGAGTACTGGCCTTCTAAAAAACCGTGCTTTGCCAATACCTTCATCGGTGCGGAGAGTTCGTATCGAACTATCGCTGTTTTATCGCGCTCTATTTTTTTCTTATCGTTGTCCAGCAGTAGTGCAGAGTTTCGAAACAAGCGCCCATCAACTAGTTCGTAGCCATGTGAGTTTATCAGCGCTTCCCAAGATGCTTTAAACCCAATGTGACGCGAGTTTTCATAAAGGCCTGCTTGTTCACCTTCTTCGGTGATTTGTTTGAATTCTTCAAACTGCGGATGGTCTGGCAAAACCATGGTTTCTTTGCGATGAAGAATAGGCGGGTTATCGTAGTTAGAATAGTCTGTTACTTTGTGCGATAGCTTTTGCAGGTCTACCGTTACACTTTGCTTTAACGCAGGGTAAGACTCTTCTTCAAAGGTAGGATAGTGCAGTAGGCTTAATGAAAACTGCTTTCTAGATAACTTTATTAAATTCCACTGTTCCCTTGGAATCTTAAGCGCTTTACCAATAGCCAATATAACATTTCGTAGTTTGTCGGGTAGTTGCGGTAATGTACTGTCATGAACATAAATAGCGTCGGGGAGCTTTTTCCCTACTTCCAATTTATCAACTAATGTTTTAAATAAAGCTGCGTCCACTATAATCCCTCTGCCAATATTACTGCTCGATCGCCAAATGCCTTTTTACCCGGATAACGCCTACCATTTTCGCTTTCGCCCATTATCTGTAGGTGTTTAAGCGGGTCGGTTAAATGAATACTGACATGAAGTGGTCTGTTATTTCCATAGTAATAAATGCGATCGTAATTTAGCTTTTGCGTAATGAAACGAACGATATTGGAAGTTGGCACGCCTTCTATGTAGAAATCACATGCAGCACCACCTCTACTGCATATTTGTTTACCCACACTATTGGTTTCGTGAGATGAATGCTGGTCGAGCGTCGGTGCCGTACCGCTTGGTGATGCTTTCTGGATAAATTTTTTCAGAGGGAAGGAGGTGAAGCCGTAAGTGATTATCGGTTTTCCCAAGGTGCGGTTGATAGGTAGAAGTATTTCACTGACTAACTCTTCCAATGCGAGCGTCGAGCTATCATTAATAGGTTCATTTGATTGTAAAAAGTCATGCCTGCCTATGTACCAGTTCAATAAATCTCTACCTATTGGATGAGCAAGTACTGAATGTCCAGCAGGTAAGGAGTAGAAGAACGCTCGCCCACGTTTTTCATAGGCAATGCCGCCTTGTTCGCGCAGGTGCATCAGTTCACAGTCACTGATGTTCAATGTTTGTGCCGTATCGCGGCTGTTCAATTTTTGCATAGGGTCCATCATATTTCATTTTAAGACCCTGGGTATATGTTGAATATAAAATCAAATCTAATAATTAATTTTTTGTTCACTTTAAGGTTGACTTTGTTTTGGTTTGATTTAACCTGCGTATGATTTTTTAAATAACATTGAGGTTTAAAATGGAAAAGCATCAAAATCTGAACGAACAAACCTTCACTAAGGTTGCAGAGTCATTAGTAACTTATTTCACCTATTGCCTAAATGAATACTCAGGTTACGAAACTCCTCATATCGACTATGCTGCTGTTGGAAATGAAAGATTACTAGATATGTTACAGCGGTTGTTCAGATTTGGAATTATTGGGCAAGTTATTGAGGGGGATCTTGCACCCGATGACTTAGGTGACATTGAAAAATTTGCGAAGTTAGAGAGTGTCATTGATGTTCTTACACCGAATACAATTTGCGCCACTCTTTTTCATGCCTTGTCGGGGCGCCTAAAATTATGCCTATATGAAGGAATTCCGATCGAAGAGATTTACGATACAACGTTTTATATTAGTAATGAAAATGCCCTTTCTGTCAAAGAGCTAGTAGCTCTTTCAAATACCAGCGAAGGCGCTGTACGTAATGAGCTGTCGAAGATGCCAGCTAGCGCTTTTAGTAACGAAGCAACAGGGAAGCAATTGTTGAAAATTGAAGAAGCTGCTGAATGGTTGAAGTCACGCAAAGAGTATAAGCCAACTAAAAATTTGTCAGGAATGACGGGATTAGAAAAAGAGTACGTAAATGTTCCAGTTGCTTCTGACGGCACGTATTTCTCTTACGCTTGTGCTTATAAAAGAGGCGGTTTTACCGTTGGAGAAAAAGGTGACGAAATTAAAGTTGAGTCGTTTGATGAAGCTCTAGGTTATTTGATAAGCATGCCGCACGCTAAATGGCGCAGACCGAATGCTGCTGGAAACTATGGCATTGTCAGCGCTATTGAATGGAGACGTATTCCGAGAAGTGAGTTGAATAAAGAACTCTTCGAGATGTTTTAAGTTCGACTAAATGCAGTGGCACCATATCGGTGCCACATTATCCCTTCACCACTTCAACCGTAACCCACTTCACATCATCACGCTGCAACCCGTCCTTACCAGGAACAGGGTTTAAGTTGCGTGCCCTTAGGTCGTTACTTTCCGCTAAGGTCGCTAACTCTTCATAACTAACGGGGTGCATGGGCCGTGCTTCATCGTTTGGGCCGAACCGAAGGCTTATGTACATTGCTCCATTTTCTGAAAGTAACTCAGCTAACCGTTTCAATGCTGGTGGTCGTTCAACTTCTGGCAAGTGCATCCATACCGCTGAAAGCAGTATCAGGTCGTATGTTTTTGGCTGTTGGGGTAGGGCAGTCAGCGCGGGTAGGCAAGCGTTACACCATGTAACACTGTTATGTGAATTTGCCTGTGCTAAATTTCTTAGCTCATCAGCAGGTTCTGATGCTGTTACTTTCCACCCTTGTTTGGCTAGCCAGTTGGCGTCGCGGCCGCTTCCTGCACCTACGTCTAGCGCATTGCCTTTTTTGGCAGTTTGTAGAAATGCTTTCCAATCACTGTGCACACTTTCGGCCTCTACCGAATTGTATAAATCGTAGTAGTGCCGTGCTTTTTCACTGTAGTGTTCAATTGTTTTTGTCACTGTGAACAGAGTCCATTCGTTGTTTTAATTTAATTTACCGCATGCCTTAAAACTCGGCTAGTAAAGCCAACCTACCAAAAGTTTGATCCAGCGCAAAGTCGAAAGTGCACTACTCAGTATACTTAAGCTATTAACCTTGGCGTTTTCGCCACTTCTCACCTTTATTGTTAGACCGCAGGGAGCGCCGCTGTGAAAAAAACGCCGTTTATTTTATCTATTATGTTCGTTGTGTTTTTGGTTGTGGTTGTTAGCACTATTTTTAGTGGCCCTGAAAATGTTGATGTAGTGTCGGGGAATGGGCGCATTGAAGCTACTGAAATTGGTATTTCAGCTAAAGTGG
>JAKVBA010000134.1 GCA_022447525.1 Gammaproteobacteria bacterium | reverse complement strand
ACATTTATCTTTTACTCGGTGCTCTCATGGCTTTATTGATGTGCGCCACATGCTTTGCTGACGAACCGCAAATTGACCGCGATGCTTTGCTAGAGAAAATAACGGCTAAGAATGAAAACCAGTCCCCCGTTTTTCACTGGATTCGATCTACGCTGATCACACCCTTCGCTGAATTCTTCAATCGCAACGGTGTTAAGTTAGCGGCGTCATTTTTGTTGTTTATTTTTCTTTTTAAAATCGGTGAAGCCTTTCTAGGCCGTATGAGTATCGTTTTTTATAAAGAAATTGGTTTTTCTAATAGCGATATCGCTACCTACTCAAAGTTGCTTAATTGGTGGGTAACCATTGTATTTTCACTGCTAGGTGGTTTGGTAAACATTCGCTATGGTATTTACCGCGGGCTAATGATTGCCGGTGTGGCAATGGCGGCGTCGAACTTACTATTTGCACTGATTGCTCAGACAGGCCCATCTACATCGCTTCTGGCTATAACAGTTATCGTCGATGGCTTTACCGGAGCGTGGAGTACCGTGGCAATGGTGGCGTTCATTTCGCTCTTATGTAACCGCGCATTCAGCGCGACTCAGTATGCACTTATGGCGTCACTCAGTGTAGCGGGCAGAACTCTGGTCGCTTCAAGTAGCGGTTTGGTAGTAGACAGCCTAGAAGGTAATTGGAGTTTATTCTTTATTCTTACGGCAGTTATGGTGATTCCAAGTCTCTGCTTTCTATACTCAATTAGACATCATATAAAGCAAGTAGAAGCGACGTAATTTAATTTTACTTTCTTGCAAGTTAGCATTAGTTGCCTACATTTAAGGTAGGTAACTCTACCGCAATGTATTTGCAAGGAAGAACGTTGAGCTCGAACAAGGCCAGTCAGTCGCAACGCAAATCATCATATACTTCGCGTGCATTCACGTTTACTAAAGTGAATGCGACTGCGCTGCTTATAGCTACCATAACCATAGTGGTGTTGCTTGTATTAATGAGCAAACAACAAACATTCATAACTTCCCTAAAACATCAAAGTTATTTAGAAGATAGCATTCTCGCCACCGAGCACAGGCTCACTCAGTTTAAAACTCAGATGGAAAGCGGTTCCACGCCGACTGCCGCATCCTATGCTATTTTGAAGCGAGAGCTTCAAGTCAGCTATCAAAGCGTTTCCGAGTATCTTAACAACCATTCAGATCAACTAATTAGCCCCCTAGTTTTGTCGAAGGAGGACTTTTTAAGTGCAGAGGAAGGCCTGGCTCACGCATCCGCAAGGCATATTGCTAAAACAACCCTGAATTTACTCCATACACTGATTGAAGTTCCGCCGTCTGAGACTGCGCAATATATCCAACAGCAATTCAGCCTCTTACCAATGGTTACAGCCATACAGGCGGAAGAAAAAGCGGTACTGCTCCGTATTCAGGAATTACGTCATAAAATGCTGCTTACCACTATTTTTGGTGTGATTATCATTGTGCTTTGGTACTTTGTTGCATGGCTCTTTTTCAGAAGTAACATCAACAAATCACCTCAAAAATTTGTAAGGTCTAAACTAAGACTTGCGATTGTCGATGACGAACGAGATTTACAGAATAAGGAGTTTTTGCAGCTGATTAGCCATGAGTTCCGAGCGCCAATAAGTGCAATTATCAGTGCCCTTGAGCTTATTCCTAATATGGAAGAACAGCGCAGCAGATTAATTCAGCAGGCAGAGCAATCAAGCTATCGGCTACTCAACCTCACCAACAACCTCGCCGATGTGTTAAGTAACTACTCTGAAGACGACCTACACTTTTCAGAAGTAGATTTGATCAGTTTACTCGATGAATGTATCTCGCCTTTTTCTGTAAGACTGAAAGACAAGAAGATAGAATTTAATATGCACTGTAGTCACAGTGTGCCTCACTTCGCTGAAACCGATCCCGTTGCACTATCAAAAGTAGTGGTGAACATTCTTGATAACGCCGTTAAATTTACGGCAAATGGACTGATTGACGTCACGGTCACTACGCTGGTAAAAAATCAGGGAATTTTTCTGGTTATTATCATCAGCGACACGGGTATTGGCATTGACGAGACAACGCAAAAACGCATGTTTGAGCGTTTCTATCGAGGGGAGCATTCCACTGGGCAACGCTTCCCAGGTGCCGGTATCGGCTTGTCTATAGCGAAACGTAGTATTGATAAGCTGGGTGGAGCGTTACAAGTTACCAGCACGGTGGGCGTTGGCTCAGAGTTTAAAATTCTACTTCCCTTAAAGCCTATAGACGAGCTTCCCGTTACTAACGCCACACCATCTAACGCTATTTTTGCCGTTGTCGACGATTTGGAAATTTCGAGACTGCATTTACAGTCGATAATCACTAAGGAAGGCTTTAGTGCGCGCACGTTTTCATCTGGCGCAAACTTGCTTAACCTGCACGAAGAAATACTGCAGTTTTCAGGCATTATTGCCGACTTGTATATGCCTGGCATGAACGGCCTTGAGCTAGTAAAAACCCTTCAGGCCATATTTGGCGAACGAGTCCCCCCCGTGATTGTCTTGTCAGCCACGCCAGACATTGCCAATATTATTGCCAACAGCGAACTCCCCATTTACCAAAGCTTTGTTAAGCCCATTGATAGAAACAGGTTCGTGGATGCGCTGCACCACCTTACCGCTAGCAATGCAAAAACTATTGAGAGTTTAAAGAAAGCTAATGTGTTAGTGGTAGAAGATGAGCCTATTAACGCGGAGATGGTGGAATATATGCTTCAGTGTATGGGGCACGAGGTCACTGTAAGTTACACAGGAGACGATGCAATTAGTAGAGTGAATGAAAATGCGTTCGACTGCGTACTTCTTGATATCAATCTGCCAGATATCAATGGCCTGGAAGTCGCTAAAATCATGAAGGAAGGCCACCCAGACCTTCCAATTATTGCCCTAACGGCGAATGCCCACAGGAACGATAAAGAAGCTTCACTTCGGGCTGGCGTTCGCTACCACTTGGTGAAGCCGGTTACCTTTCAAGAGCTTAAAAACACATTGCGCTTAGCGCTTTAATTCCACAGGCCCTAAGCATAAACGCGATACTGATTTCGACCATTTTCCTTCGCTTCATAAAGCGCTTGGTCTGCGCATTCTAGCCAAGCCATTGCTCCTTTAAAATCAGAGGAAAACTGCGCAAGGCCAAGGCTTACCGTAAAGCTTATCGACTCTCCTTCGTGCTCGACAACCAACCGCTGAGCAAGCTGACGAATACGCTCGGCAACGACCTTGGCATCTTCGACCGATGAATCATTCAAAATAATAGCGAACTCCTCACCGCCGTAACGCCCTGCAAGGTCGGTTTCCCGTACACAGCGCTTAATCAGCGCTGCCAGCATCTTAATGACCTTGTCCCCAGCCTGATGGCCGTAGGTATCATTAATGCGCTTAAAGTGGTCGATATCGAGCATAAGCGCCGTACTTGGCTTCTCTCTACGCACACACAGCTTGTGCATCTCATCAAAGCGTTCTTGCCAATAACGACGATTAAAAAGACCTGTCAGGCCATCTACACGACTTGCTGTTTTCAGCTCTTCGTTAAGATGTTCCATTCCTTGCTTGCCAAGCGCCTGTTCAGTTACGTCGTACACCAGCATGCAAAATCGTTCTACGCTGCCCCGCTTATCAACGATTGGAAACATAGTCACGTTTTGGTACATAAACTCTGCGGCGCTGGTTACAGGGCGGTTGCAGCCAAACTTAAACAAGTAAGGGCGCTGCTCCCAAATAATAAACACCGGGCTTTTTAAGTTAAATACGGGGTCAACTTTGGTCCTAAGCCACTTTTCTTCTATCTCGGGGAAATGAGCAAAGAGGCTGTCTCCAATAATTGCTTCCGCTTTTTTTGCACTGTGGTTTTCAAGAAACTTATTCCACACTTGAACCTTGAAGTTGCGATCCAGAACCGCAATACCAACCTCAATGGAATCAAGTAATTCTTCAGGTACTTGAGATGAACTCATTAAAGCGCTTGTAGCAAGCGCATCTGTTGAAGCATTCATAGACCTTCCTTGTCTTTAATATCCACTCCATCATCAAGCAGTCGCGAGTAAATGTGATTGATGGCATCGCCAGGAAATAACAGCAGTAAATCAAACGAGATATCTCTCGCTTTTATTGCATAACCTATTTCTATGGCCATCAATTTCCCCCAACGCTGCACGTTATCACTCAACAGCGTTGATAAACCCTGATGCTGCCCCAGTAACACTGGATGCGTATGGCTAAAGGCAACATTTAACTGCTCTGACAAACCGTTTAAACAGGCCCCGATAAGAATATTGGAA
>JAKVBA010000133.1 GCA_022447525.1 Gammaproteobacteria bacterium | reverse complement strand
GTTGTACTCATGAAACTACACCTGCCCCTGCGTAACTATCAGGTGCGTATGCTAGACAGTGGTGAAGCCGATACATGGCGCTATGAAAACGGTCAATGGACAGTGAATACCAAACATGATTTTGCGCTTGGCAGTGAAAAACGCCCATTCGGAAAAGGTATCTTCCGCCGCATTCACGACACTATGACAGGGCTTTATTCCACAGGCTTATATGTCAACACCAACAAGACTGCCGACCTGAACAAAGATGAACTGGAGCGTGGTTACATCATCCCTTGGCAGAACGAAGAGGTGCTGTACTGGCTGGAAAAACTGCGCAACTGGCAAGAAAGATACAATCCGATTACAAAGACTACCGATTGCACCACACTTAAGATAAAGCACACTAGGCATAAGAAATCGGAGAAACAGTTAGAAAGCATGGGTGAAATTGCCTTTCTGTTTCGTGATGCAGCAGCAAAGGGTGATGATAAACATAAGCCAATTCAATTCAGTACTGGACCCAAAACATTCTGGTATCAACTCTTACTAAAGTTGGAAAATCAACTCGTGGAGCAAGGCGATACCCTAGATAACGGCGAACGGTTAAAACTGGTTGTGGATTACCCCGAAGGTACTACTAGCAACGCTAAGGTTGCCACGCTCTTCCCCTTACACAGTTTGCGTGTTTCACTCATTACCGCTTATACGATGGACACGCAATTGCCATTGCCTGTGATATCTAAGCTATTGGCTGGGCATACTCGCTTGTTGATGACCATCTACTACAACAAAATCACCCCATCTGTCATGGCGGAGAAAATGGATGAAGCGCATGACGCATTGGACGCCAAGTCCAAACAATCGGTGCGCAACTTCCTCAAAGATGCCTCACTAGCGCAAATTCAATGCAAAATGGTCTACCACAAAGAAGACAGTATTCAGGCAGCACTGGTTAACCGTAATCCCATCGGCTGGGAGGAGCGTTCAGCTGGCTTATGTTTGGTCGGAGGCAACACCGTAAAATCCGATGAAGTCAGTACGCTGGGCGGGTGCTGGAACGGCGGTGAGTTGATTAGAGATTCAAGTGCTGCCAGTAATCGCATCTATGGCAGCGTACCGCATGGCCCTGAAAACTGCATTCGTTGCCGTTGGTTTATTACCGAGGCGCGATACCTGCCGGCGCTTAACGCGCAGTTTAATCAACTCAGTTACAAGGCGCACCAGGCGGCTAACCTATCGGTTGAAATCGAAGGTGAGCTAGAAGCACTCAAAGACGAGCAGTTCTTCTGTGAAGAGCAAGGTGCGCCTTTTACCAAACATAATGACATGCAGGTTCTACAGCGCCGCTATGAAAAGCAACAAGTAGAGGCCGATGAATACACTAAAGACTGGATAGCGTGCTTCGAGCTAATCAGCAAAATCATTCGCGTCGAGGAAGCCCGAAACGATGACGACACCAAAGATAAATTGATTGCAGTAGGAAATGAACAAGATATTAGCCATGCCTTGAGGTTTATCGAAACCGACTCAGAGCTCTTACACCTCTCCTTGCTATGTGACGATGCCGAATTCTTTCCTGACTTGCAGGATGAATTGCGTAAGACGCCTGCTATTGAAAAGCGCTCCCGCAAACTTAGTCGTGCTCTGATGAAGAAAGGCTTTGAGCCTATCTTTATGGAAATGGATGAGAAACAGCAGCTAATCGCTGGTAATGCCATGCTACGCCAAATGGCAAAGATAGCCGACCCTGACGATAAAATGGAAGGCTACCGTAAAGTGGCTAATTACATCGAAGCGGGTGAATACCTGTCTAATCACAAGCTATTTAGCGCAGGCATGAGTGCGCTCACTGGTAAAGCATTGCACATAGAAAATCTCACCCAACCTGCGCTCTTGGAGGGTTAATGGACATTAATATTGATATCATCTTGGCTGACTTAAAAGACGACAAAGTGCCAAGAACCCAAAAAAACCTAGATAAGCTTAACGACATCCTGAAAGCCTATGTAGAATCGGGGCAGCGTGATTTCTCCATTACACAAATGGGGCGAGTATCAGCAGCAGAGGGTGGCCCAGGTTACGAAGCGTTACGAGCAACCAAAAACAAGCACTACCGCACCTTGATTGAAGCATGGGCAGCAAAGTGCAAAACAACCACCAAAAAGCCGTTATCGTCAACCTCACGCTCTAAGTCTGTTCCACAGGATAATAAACTGCTTGAGCGTATTCCAGACACTGCGGTACGGGCTTTGTTTGGTCAGATTATTGCCGAGCGCAACCGTTATCGCAAAGAGGTTAATCTGCTAAAACAGCACGCGAATATTACCATTGATAAGCGTCCTGTACGTCAGTTTGATGCAAGCGCAGAGCCGAGTGTTGAAGTCTTGCCTTCACTATCTGGCATCTTGACCGAATCCGAGAAGAAAGCCTTAGCCTACGCTATCTCTGACGAATGTATGGAAAAGCATAACTGGCAAACCACACAAGCTGGCCAAGTTAAAGACATGGAATACAACATAGAAATATTCCCTAGAGGCTTTGCGACAGGTCTACGCAAGTTGTTAGGTGAGGTAGATGATTAATGGCGAACGGTCCGCAAAGAGCGCAGCAGAACCTCGAAGCATTTGAAGTATGGCAAGCCACTCAAACTGATGATGACTTTAAGCAGATCGCCTTTAAAGGCAAGCTCAACCGCATCGAAGTAGCAAAAGGGGTCGGTTGCGGCAAGTCTGCCCTTAACCAAAATCCAACGCTTAGAAAAGCGCTCAAGGCATTAGAGGACAAACTGCGTGATAAAGGTATACTCCCTCCACTGACCGAATCTGCAAAGAGCAATGCTGACAAGCCAAAGCAATACGACAACACGGCTAATCGCAAGCTGCTCGACTCAAAACGAGTATCGACCTTAGAGGCTGAAAACATTGAGCTAAAAGCCAAAGTTAAAGAGCTGGAAGGTAAACTAGAGCGGTTTGGCGAACTGAATGAAACCTTGTCAGAAATGGGGTTCATGCCACGATGAATGTTGCACTCCATCAAGACCAAATGCGTGTCACGAGTATTCCTTACAGCTCTACCAAAATGGTGATATTCAGTGGCGTGCCACTGAAAAAAAACTCATACAAAACTAACAGTGGCAAGTATTACGTCACCATCAAAGCTGATCCAGATGCCATCCCCGTTCAACCAGCCCTCGGCCAACACTGGTCGGTTAAAGGCCATCGTTTAATAGAAGAAATGGAAACGGGTGATTACGTGATGCAGCAGCATACCTATGAATCACCAGAGTACATCGAATGCAGCCTGCCAGAAACGGGTGAACAGCTTATTCGCTTTATTGCAAGAGAAAGTGATTTCAAAGGTATCGGTGAAAGTAAAGCTAGAGCACTCTGGGAACTGTTAGGAAAGGATTTTCACCCAACGGTTAGAAAAGACACTCATGAATCAAGAGATCGCCTTAGAAGTGTCCTGAGTGAAGATTCTATCAATGCGTTATTTGAGGGTTACGCAAAATATAAAAATCTGGCCTACTGCAACTGGATGACCGAACACAAGATACCAGCAAGTATTCAGCAGCGCTTATTGAAGCATCATGGAGAAGAGTCCATTGAGGCTATTAAACAAAATCCGTATGTCCTTATTGGGTTTGGGATGTCGTTTACGGATGTCGATAAACTGGTTAATTTTGACCAGTTTAAGATCACAGCCTGTGATCACCGCAGACTAAGTGCCGCACTTGAAACCGCGATTCGCAAAGAGATTGAGAAAGGCCACACCTATACAACTCAAGCGTGTTTACGCCCATACCTAACCAAATTACTCAAAGATAAGGAACTGGTGACGGAAGCGTTTAAAGCAGGTCACAACAAAGCGCAATACATCCTAAACCCCGACACTGGCTCTTATCATCCAACCGCCCAGTTGTTGATGGAAAATGTCGTTGCCAAACGACTTAAAGCACTAGCTAATCAAAACAACCTTTATGACGAAGTTGCAAATTCTGCATATTGCTCTGCGGTTGATGAATTGCCATACGAGCTAACCAAGAAACAAATTGAAGCAGTAACAACGTGTTTAGATAATGCAGTGAGTTGCATCACTGGCGGAGCTGGTACAGGCAAAACGACAGTGCTTAGAACCGCACTTAGAGCCTACCATTATATGGGATTTGAAATACACGCAGTAGCCCTCAGCGGTAGAGCAGCTATGCGCTTGCATGAGTCAATTGGTTTTATCACCTCCACTATCGCTAAGTTGTTGCGTGAAGAGCCTGTAGAGCCAACCTTAGACCAACAAAAGCATCTACTGGTAATAGATGAAGCCAGTATGATTGACTTGCCAACCATGTATCGCCTGGT
>JAKVBA010000132.1 GCA_022447525.1 Gammaproteobacteria bacterium | reverse complement strand
GCTACCCATGTACTGCTGAGTGAAATATGTACAGCAAAGATCAACAGACCCTAGGTATTAGCGATTAATGAATATTGTAGTTATAGGAAAGTCGGGACAGTTAGCTTTTGAGCTTTCTCGTGAGCTAGAAAATAGTGCGCACCAAGTCACCTTTTTAGGGCGCGATGATATTGATATTACAAGTAGTGAGAGTATTGATGCTACTTTAGCGTCTTTATCTGTTGACGTGTTAATTAATGCATCTGCATACACTGCTGTTGATAAAGCTGAAGAAGATACAGAAGCGTGCAATGCTATTAATACGCTTGCCGTTAAGAACTTGGCTACTTTCTGTAAAGCTAGCGGTGCCTTTATGGTGCATGTGTCTACCGACTATGTATTTAACGGCCACAAAGGTTCGCCTTACTTAACAGACGACCCTATCGAGCCACAAGGAGCATATGGCAAATCAAAAGCAGCAGGCGAAAAAGCGCTGCTTGAAATACTACCAGAGGCAAGCTGCTTAATCCGCACCGCATGGGTGTATTCATCACATGGCAATAATTTTGTGAAAACCATGCTGCGCTTAATGGCAGATAAACCTCAGTTAACTGTAATAGACGACCAAATTGGTACGCCTACCTGGGCTAAAGGTTTGGCTGAAGCTTGTGTTTCTGCCGCTGTGAACAAAACCAGTGGCGTGTATCACTGGACCGACGAAGGCGTAGCAAGTTGGTACGACTTTGCGTTAGCTATTCAAGAGCTTGGCATTGATAAAGGTTTATTGGATAAAGCTATTCCGGTTTTACCCATTCCATCAAGTCAGTACCCAACGCCTGCGAAGCGCCCTCACTACAGTGTGCTAGATAAACAAACTGCGCGCGAAGCATTTGCATCGTGTAAGCCTACCCACTGGCGTAAGCAGTTAGCTAGCATGCTAGATGAATTGAAAGCCTAAATGGCAAGAACAGAGTTACTTTTGGTAAAAAGAAAATGAGTAAAACGATTTTAGTAACAGGTGGCGCGGGCTTCATTGGCTCTGCAGTTGTTCGCCATCTTATAAACGACACTGACCATACCGTGGTGAATTTAGATAAGCTAACGTACGCGGGTAATTTAGAGTCGCTAGTTTCAGTGTCAGATAGCGACCGTTACAGCTTTGAACACGTTGATATTTGCGATGCTGAAGAAGTAAAGCGTGTGTTCAATACGCATCAGCCAGATATCATTATGCACTTGGCGGCAGAATCTCATGTAGACCGTTCAATCGACGGCCCAGGTGAGTTTATTCAAACCAATGTTGTTGGCACGTACACCTTGCTTGAGCAAGCCAGAGCGTATTGGTCTGCACTTGAAGGCGATAAAAAAGCTGGGTTTAAATTCCACCATATTTCTACTGACGAGGTATACGGTGATCTGCCTCACCCAGATGAGGTTGAGCCAGGAACAGAGCTTCCATTATTCACTGAAACAACCCCATATGCGCCAAGCTCGCCTTACTCAGCAAGTAAAGCAAGTTCAGATCAGCTAGTGCGTTCGTGGCTTCGTACCTATAAGCTGCCTACGCTTGTTACTAACTGCTCTAACAATTATGGCCCTTACCACTTCCCAGAAAAACTGATTCCGTTGGTTATTCTAAACGCGTTAGCTGGAAAGCCGCTGCCAGTATATGGCAAGGGTAACCAAATTCGTGACTGGTTATACGTAGAAGACCATGCCCGTGCACTGGTTGTGGTTGCGCTTAATGGCGAAATTGGTGAAACCTACAATATAGGCGGCCACAATGAAAAGCAAAACATTGAAGTAGTGCAAACCATTTGCGCTATCTTGGATGAGGTTAAGCCAAAAGATAGCAAATACGCTGAGCAAATTACTTACGTACAAGACCGCCCAGGTCACGACATGCGCTATGCTATTGACGCAAGCAAAATTGAGCGAGAACTTGGTTGGAAGCCGCAAGAAACGTTTGAAAGCGGTATTCGCAAAACTGTTGAGTGGTATTTAGCAAACGAGGGCTGGTGGAAAGCAGTTCTTGACGGAAGTTACCAAGGTGAGCGTTTGGGTACAGGTAGCTAATACTCGTTACTTTAAAACGTGATATACTAAAAAAGCCGCATTATTGCGGCTTTTTTGTTGCTGTATTGTTAAATGTCGCTGTTGGGGATTGAGTTAGCTGAATGAAAAAATTGGCCATGTTAACCGTTAAAGGCGCTGTTGGTTTAGTACCTAAAGTGGTAAGAAATAAGCTGAAAAGCAACCATAAACTTACCGAGTTTTATAGTCGTTCTTTACAGCGTTCGGGTTTGTTTTATGGTTTCCCTTCTGAAAAAAAACGTATGGCTTTGTACGAAACCTACCTCAAACAACAGGCGCAATACCTTCACGAACTTACTTCTGTCGCCCAAAGTTATGGCGAAATACACGTGCTTATTTTTGGGGTAAAAAGCCTATCTGTAACATTAGATTCGCTTACCCAGGCAGGCGTAAAGCATGAACATATATGCGTAGTGGGCGAAAACGCTGTAGATGAATCAGTGCAATGCGCCTTGACTATTGCTGAAGCGGTGGGTGATTTAGCTGATGCTACTCGACTCATGCTCTTAAATAGCGGAGATACAATAACTAAGAAATCGTTAGAGGTCTTCCTTAAATGCGACAGCGACGCCGATATTAGTTATTGTGATACCGATAAGATTGACGCTAAAGATCGAAGAGTCTCTCCTCACTTTTTGCCCGACTGGAACCCTGACCTTCAACTTTCTACGGGGTATATTTTTACAGGCGTCATGTGTAACGCTGCTTTGGTGAAACGTAGTGGGGTAAGATCTTCGACAATTGCAGGTATTGTTTCAGAACTATGGATAAAGCTACCGCACTCATCAGTCGAGCATATACCTTATACACTAATTCATCGTTCACCTAATAAAAAGATTATGCTTGAGGCTCTGGCTGACATAAGAACGGTTGTAGAATCCTTTACTTCTGCAGCGCCGTCTTATAACGAAGAGCTCGCTGTAAATACTATTCAATGGCCTGTTGAATCTGAGCCTTTAGTCTCTCTCATTATTCCTACCAAAAATGGCAAGGCGCTTGTTAAGGCCTGTATAGAGTCAATATTAGAAAAAACCGTTTATCAAAATTATGAAATATTACTCATCGATAATGGATCTGATGAAAAAGAAAGCCTCGACTATTTTGCTAAGTTAGAGAAGCACTCCAAAATTCGTGTTCTTCGTTATCCCGGAGCATTCAATTATTCAGCAATTAACAATTTTGGCGTACAACATGCTTGTAAAACTAGTTCGATAATAGGGCTTATCAATAATGATATTGAAGTAATAAACCCTTATTGGCTAACAAGCATGGTAGGGCATGCAGTACGTGACGATATTGGCTGTGTTGGAGCTAAACTGTTGTACTCTGATGGCCGAATACAGCATGCTGGGGTTGTACTCGGGTACGGTGGTGGTGCAGGTCATGCACATAAATACTTCCCAAGGTATCACCCAGGGTATATTAAGCGTTTAATTGCAACACAGAATTATTCTGCAGTTACGGCGGCTTGTTTGTTAGTAAAGAAATCATTGTTTGTAGACGTTAACGGTTTGAATGAACAAGATCTAACCGTAGCCTTTAATGACGTAGATTTTTGCCTGCGGGTTAAAGAGACCGGTGTACGAAATGTTTACTGCGCTGAAGCCGAGCTATATCATCATGAGTCTGTGAGTAGAGGGTTAGACCATGCGCCGGAAAAAGCAGCAAGGTTTAATCGTGAACTAGAATTTTTAAAACAACAGTGGGGCGAGTATATTAAGCATGACCCCGCGTATAGCCCAAACCTTACACTTATGCGTGAGAACTTTTCCATCAAATCGAAAGAAGAGTTTTCTAGTTAGAAGTAGCTTTAAATTAATTTGAAAGTTGGAACTTGTTAGAAAAATGGAATCAACAATGAGCAGATACAAAATAGCGGTAGCTGGTACGGGGTACGTAGGCTTATCAAATGCGGTGTTGTTAGCGCAACACAATGAAGTGAAAGCGGTCGACTTAGTTCCTGAAAAAGTTGAGATGCTGAATAACAAGAAGTCTCCAATTGAAGATAAAGAAATATCTGAGTACCTGACAACAAAAGATCTTGATCTTGTAGCAACACTAGATGCTCAGGTTGCTTACAAAAATGCTGACTACGTTATAATCGCTACTCCTACGGATTACGACCCGCAAACTAACTACTTTAATACAGGTAGTGTAGAAGCGGTTATCAAAACGGTAATGGAAATTAACCCTAATGCCGTGATGATTGTTAAATCGACCGTGCCAGTAGGCTTCACTAAAGACGCAAAAGCACGCTTCGGTACTGAAAACCTAATCTTTTCGCCAGAGTTTTTACGTGAAGGTAAAGCACTTTACGATA
>JAKVBA010000131.1 GCA_022447525.1 Gammaproteobacteria bacterium | reverse complement strand
GTGAATAGGCGACGACTTCGTTTTCTTGTTCTTCGGTTTGAGGCATAAAGCGTACACGGAGCATTTTTGACTTACTATCGTAATGCAGCACATTTATAGGAATATGTACGTTTCTACTTAGTGCGTGGCTCCATGAGGTTAATATCGCCCCCTCGGGCACGTAAGCGCCTTCTCCCTTTAATCGAAGCCGAGCCCCGCCAAGCGACATGTCTACTAAATCACCCACCCATCCTTGACCGTTCTCACTCTTGATAACCACACTATTGGTAGCGGGCAAGCGTGCCTGGCTACGAACTTGCTTTCTTTCTAATAATACACTGAGTACAGACAGCAGTAATATTAAATTGAA
The DNA here is from genome assembly GCA_022447525.1 of Gammaproteobacteria bacterium. Lineage (GTDB taxonomy): Bacteria > Pseudomonadota > Gammaproteobacteria > Arenicellales > Arenicellaceae > Arenicella. The sequence continues at coordinate 4,094 of JAKVBA010000131.1, read as the reverse complement.
CACGTTCCAAAGCATTACCACTACAGTTAATTCTCGGGTGATCGGCTCAGTGATAAATTTATAAACACCAGAGCCTAGTGCGAAAGTGATGACCAGAATAAGCCAATAAAAGACGGTTGAAAGTGGCGACACAAATGTCTTTTCCAGACTTTCTCCTTTGGGCGTTACAACGAAAGAAGGAGCACGAGGTTTTAGGAAGACTTTTACCAAGGCATTCAACGTAAAAGCACATTGTAATATTTCATATAATTCTGAGACCAACGGCCACCGCGTTCGACCAAAAAGCATGGTTGATATCATGTAGGTAGCGATAACGTGAGGTATAGTGAAGGCAAAAATTTCAAGTAATGACGCGTGATACACCTGAAGCCCAAAAACCAAGTATGCCAGCGGCATTAGCAAGAAAATAATACGGGCGAAAGGAAACAGCCAAAACATGATTGAACTCATGTAACCCACCCGCTGGTACCATTTCAGGCCTTCCGCTTTGAATGGTTTTTTTAGTAATAAAATTTGCGTCATTCCCTGCGCCCAACGCATACGTTGCTGAATGAATGCATCAAATGTTTCAGGGGCGAGTCCGCTTACCATTGGCCGATCAACATATACTGACTCATAGCCCATTTTATGCAAATCAAGCGCAGTTTCTGCATCCTCTGTAATAGAATCGCCCGAGATTCCACCCACCAAGTCCAGATGCTTCCTTCGCATTAAAGCAGCTGAACCGCAAAAGAATGAGCTCCCCCAATAGTCTAGCCCCTTTTGGATGGTGCCATAGAACATGTCATTTTCAGACGGCATACGGGTAAATGCCGAGAAATAGTTTCGCTCTACAGGATCGGGATTAGCCATAAAATGAGGGGTTTGGACCAAGAACACTTTTTCATTTCTAAGCATCCAAGGAACAGTTCTATCTAGAAAATCTGAAGTGGGCACATGATCTGCGTCAAGAATTACAATTAAATCACCCGTCGTGTTTTGTATTGCGCTATTAACATTACCCGCCTTGGCGAATTCATTTTTTTCACGCGTGTGATACGTTACACCAAGGCGCGAACAAAGCGCTTGGAGGTCCTGTCTTCGCTGCTTTGCTGAGGCCGCTGAAACCGGATTATCTGCATTGATTTTTTGATCTGTTCCGCCGTCGTCAAGCAAATGGATGTAAAGCTTATCCTTTGGATAATCCAGCATTTGTGCGGCACGAATTGTGACCTCTAGTATCTCTTCATCTTCGTTATAACTTGGGATCATTACGTCAACGCTCGGCAACGTAGATTTGTCTACGCCTTCCAATGTCAGAAGAGGACGACTTAAAGGAAAAGCATTCACGATTGCGCCCAATACGGAAGTTATCCCAGCGTAAATTTCTGCGCCAAACAATAGCCAAACTGCAATCATTGAAAGCACATCAGAATACGTGAGCGTGTAAATACCACGCCATAATAAATACCTCACGCTAAGTGCTATAGCGAGAACGAGCGCAAGTACTCTGAATAAGTTCTGGTATTTTTGAGAATGCCTCGCTTCTTTACTGCAAAGCGATATGAAAATGAGAATAGTAATGGAAGCTAGGAGTTGCCCGAGTGCATCCATCGGAGCCAAAAGTAGCGCCCCAAGAAAGAGCGACGCTACTAGTAGAACAGCAGTAAGGTGTGACGTGTAGTGATGTTTATGTGTTTGCGAATGATCCAACGTTGCGATCCAGTATGTGTATGTGCGTTACACTTGCATAGTTCGCCCTGTTGATTAAGGTCATCTTTCCGTCTGCGATCTCTACCTCATGATTGCTCTTGTAAAACAAACTAGAGATATGATCTCTGCGCTTTCTGTCGCTCTTAGATACTAAGAACCACGCTGGGTACGTCGCAACTCCGAAAGCGGCGACCGCACTTAGAACATAGAAAACGACTGGCGACATAGACGGTGCTAAATACAGGGAAAATAAAAACATGGCCATGCTCAATACCGTAAATATACCAGTAATTTTACGTAAACGTATAACTTTAATAAGTTTATTCTCTGCATCAAGTAGCAGGTTGAGACGTTTCTTCCACAGGTTTTCAGTTTCTAGACTTGTTCGAGTCTCAACTAGACGAGGTTGCTCGCTTGCCGAGACAGCATTGCGAAAATGCCTTGCGCGCTCAAATACGTTAACCGCAGTGCCTTTGTCTATCGCACTTTGAAACGATTGCTCAAGCAAGTCAGACTGATTAGATTGTTGTGTATTTTCCACTAATTTCACTGCGCATACTCCCCTCATTACTACACGTCGAGTTTACTTCCACATATTCAGAGGAAAAATTGCTGAAACCATACTTACTGATAGGAAATGATACGCTTATATTAGGAATATGATATTGAACTTTAGCCCATTGAACTTTGGTATCCCCCTTTAAAAACGCGGCATAGAGAAACAAAACAGAAAATTAACTGACCATTTGGTTAAGTAATTTCAAGTATTCTAAACGCAAAAACACGTTCTTTTTTTGAGCAAAAAGAGAGGAGAGTTAGACTAATTAATAAGATAAGGGTATTGAACGGTATATTTATGGCTTGCGAAGCTTACTAACAATGCTGATCAAGTTGCTTACGTTGAATACTGTGCCAAAAATACTGCCTACAGATATGGCATATAGAAGCCCCAAAGTTTCAGCCAGAAGAAAGACTTTCCTAATAGTATGCGTGTTGCGAATAACCAGTGATCCCACTGTAAAAATGAGTGACGACGCGTAGGCTATAAAAATGATCCAGCTATGCGCTAACACAAACCATTCATAGGCGAGGAAGCCGACATTTACCGCAACAAAGAAAAATAAAATAATATTGCTTCTGTGTTTGATCGCAATGAAGTTACGAACGCTGGCAAGCAGTGTTCCAATGCCAGCGGCCATAGCGTCTAGCATAAAAAAGTGAACGCTGAGCGCACTTAAGGCAAACGCCGAAATAAGCAAATATCTGTCTACATTGGTTTGGCGATACCCAATAAAATTCAATACAACGGCTATCGCGCCAAAGCCTTCTGCGATTATGTTCATTTATATAAGCTCATTCAAAATTTAAGGTAAAAAGGCTGACAAAGGGCTTTGTATTCAAATGTGTAATTGCCCTGCGCGTCTCTAATCGTTAATGTCGTCTTACTCGCCTCTTCAGTAATTACCCCGACATTTTCAATTGGCGAAAGTGTGGAAGTTAACGCTAGTTTTCTAAAGTGGAATGCACAAAGGTAAGGAGCGCTGTTAGACTCATGCCTGACGTAAAGCTGCTTTTCCAACGCGAAGCCATAGGAAGCAGCGATTTGAATTATCCTTGCTTCTATCGAAAAAGGATAAACGCAATACAAATGCCCGTTTAATTCAAGCATCTCTTGGCTGACCTTAAAAAACTCTTCTGCACTAAGCGCCAAAGTCTGCCTTGCCAAATTTCGAGATTGGCTTTGCTGGTTGTAAGCATTTGAACGTTTGGCGGGCGAGTCGAAGTAAGGCGGATTTGAAATGACGACATCGTACAAATAGGGCGATATAAAACTGTTTACATCACAACAGCGGGAAAATAATTGGTTAGCCCACTTTGAGTTTTTAAAATTTAACGCGGCCTGCGCCGCAGCATCTTCATCAATTTCTATCGCGTCTATTCGAACGGCTCGCTGATTATCAACACGCTGTTCATCGGTACTACTGTGAAAAAAATGCTCTGACTTTTGTGCCATCATCAGCGCAAGAATGCCACTACCTGTTCCTACATCTAGAATATGCTTGGCCGAACCGGGCTCAGCCCAACTTCCTAAAATCAGGCTGTCGGTGTTCACTTTCATGGCGCATTTATCTTGCACTACGGTGAATTGTTTACAGCGGAACATAAGGAAGTCGTATTACCTAAGGCGTTTGAAAGGCGCGCATTCTATACCAAGTTATGCAAGGCTTCACGTTAAGGTTGTGATAATTACTGCCAGCGCTGCAGAGACATCATATTTCTAGCCACATCAACAGCATGAACCGGTCGGTATTTCTTTAACGGCCCTTTCATTATGCTTTGCCAAATGGGCGCGGTTTTCTGCGCTATATCTTCCAACGTTCGAGATTCATCGCGCTCGCCCA
>JAKVBA010000130.1 GCA_022447525.1 Gammaproteobacteria bacterium | reverse complement strand
ACGCGATTGGCTGGTTACTTGATGACGATATGCGCATTGATGAGCGAGCCAGTGAATACATTGAGTGGCTACCCGCGTTCCGAGAGCATAACATAGATGTACTTTTCGGCGCTTATGAGGGCTCGTCCCCTAACCCACCATTGAACGGATTAAGAGTTCAACTGATGGATTTAGTACACAATGCAGCTTGGTTAGCAAAACTGCCAGAAGACGCGTTGTTACCCGACCGAACTGAAGAAAATAAAGCAACTCGTAAGATGTTTCCGGACTATTATTATGACCTTTCTCGAAAGCATAGTGCTCATTTAGAAACACCACTTTGGCTCGAACCTAATTACCCATTTGAAACTGTAAAAGAGGCTCGGGCTCGATTATTCTCAGGAGCTCTGGGTATCCTTCATGGTACTCCACTGACTCGTTCAATTATCGCAACTTCATGCCGAAATCCAATTAGCGAAGCAAAAGACTCTGTGAATCGAGGGGGCTGTACGTTCATACTCAACCCTCAAGCACTCTTAAAAACACCTAATTTATCCCCAGTATTGAATGGTAAAGAAGTTCGCCGTTCAGACATGTTCTGGGCAATTATCAATAAGCACCACCAAAGAATGACGCTTACGTCAGTCCCGTTTCCCGTACACCATGTCGGACGAAGTTATTCAAAACCAACAATAAATTCGGAAAAAGTACAAGGTGAAATAGTTGGCTCTGCGCTCTATGCCGGGCTCGTCGAATTTTTGGGTGAAAACTCTGACCACAGATTGAATTTTTCAACAGATGAGGTGGCAGATATTTATTCGCGTTCAATGAGTCATATGGACGCAAGAATACAGCTTTTGGAACAGAGCTTTTACCGGATTTCGGGGTTAGCGAAAGCGATTGCGAAGGGCCCTTTTTACAAAGAATTTAAGGCTTTAACAGATTGCCTTCAGCAAGAGTTTTCACTAGACGCTTTTAAGCAAATTAAATCAGCAATTCACGACTTAGATAAGAATGAAATATCCCGCTTTTTAAAACAGATAATAAGTTCTAGCAACGCCTACACAACACCAATAAGTAGTAAGCGTATGTCTAAAAATCAAAATTCTAATATCTGTGAGAGCGATGACGTAACGGAGAAGTATTGTGAAACTTCAAATTAATAATTGGTGTACTCTTCCTACGCCTATGGGCAAGTTCCGGATGTATGATAGTTCCGACGAAAATTACAGCGTGATCTGTATCGGTGATATTACTGACCAAGGGGAATGGCCACTTTTTCGAGTACATTCTTCGTGCCGTGCATCTGAAGTATTTGGCGCTTTAGATTGTGACTGCGCTGACCAACTGACTGAAACAATGAAAAACATTGCCTCAGAAGGTCGTGGAATTGTTGTTTATCAACAGCAAGAAGGCCGTGGACATGGGTTATCCGTGAAGATAAATGCTGTTCGAATGATGGAAGATAAACAGGTCGATACTGCGGAAGCTTTTGAGCAGCTTGGAATTGAGCAAGACATTCGCAGCTATGCTGGGGCGGTGTCTATATTAAAACAACTGGATATTGAAAAGGTGCGATTGGTATCCAACAACCCTCGTAAACGCCAATTTTTGAATAATCATGGTATCCAGACGTCAGTAGTGCACACAAACCCGAATATTCGACCTGAAAACAAGGAGTACTTGCACACCAAGAATGAAAAATTAGGTCACAATTTACCCCTCGCATCTGAAAGTAATAATGGCCAACCTATTCACTTCTATCACTCTGATCAACCCTGGGGAGAACTCTCTAACTTCTCTAAGCATTCAGTTTTCATCGAAGGTAAGATTTGGCCTACGACAGAGCACTATTACCAAGCACAGAAATTTGAATCTCAACAGCTTAAGGAACAGATAAGATGCGCTGCTACCCCAATGTTAGCGAAGTCTACAGCTCATCAACATGTAGAAGAGTATGGTCGGTCAGAGTGGCTTGATGTTCGAGATAAATTTATGCTCGAAGCTTTACGGGCGAAGTTTAAACAACACCCTGATTTAGCAAAAAAGCTTCTAAGCTCTGGAAATCGATTGCTAGTTGAGTTGACAGCTAATGATGAATATTGGGGCGATCCTGGTGATGGTTCTGGCCAAAACCGTCTTGGTCAGCTCTTAATGCAGGTAAGGACCGAGCTTAATAGTAAAAGCGTTGTTTCACCCGCTCTGGCAGAAGTAAATTAAATGTGCGGTATCGTTGTATTAGCCGGTAAACAAGCCGAAACATTAATTCCCGAATGTATTGAGCGAATTAAGCATCGTGGACCTGACGAACAAGTTATATTGACAGAGAATGAGTTCGCCGTTGGTTTTCAACGTCTTGCGATTACTGGCAACGTTCAGGCTGGTCGACAGCCCTTCAAAGTTGAAGGCTGGTTAGGTGCAATAAACGGTGAGATCTACAATTTCAGTGATTTGGCTTATCAATACCAACTAGAGAATCACGGATGTGATACTAGTGTTGTCTTACCGCTTTATTTACGACTCAATGAACACATAATTGAAGAATTAGATGGCTTCTATTCTGCTGTTTTAATCGAGCCCAACAGAAAATATGCAAGTTGCCTTCGCGACGCTATGGGGAAGAAACCTCTTTACGTTGGAAATTCTCAAGGCGAGATATTCATTTCCAGTGAATTAAAAGCGTTTAAGTCAATTGACTGGTTTGACGCGCTCCCCAAAGGTGTTTCAAAAGTTTGTTTGAGCACTGGTGCAGTGACGTCAGTTAAAAGCTTTAGCCGTTTTCATAGCACCTTAAGTATTAAGCAAGCTTTAACTGAGGGTGTCCGCAAACGTCTGCCAAATCATAACCAAAAGGTAGCAATTTTCTTAAGTGGCGGGTTAGATAGCTCACTAGTTGCGAGCATTGCATCGAAACTTCGAGACGATATCGTTTACTTTACGCTTGGCAATGGCGACGGAGATGATTTAAGTGCAGCTCATACTGTTGCACAATATTTAGGGCTGAAAAACGTAGTCGAAATTCCACTTCCTCAAATTACCGAACTACCTAGCCTCATCAGTCAACTCGTTTACGCTACTGAAAGCTATAACCCCTCAGTAGTAAGCAATGGTTTAGCCACTTTTCTTCTAGCAAAAGCAGCCAACCAAGCAGGCATTAAGGTAGTACTTACCGGCGAAGGCGCTGACGAGCTTTTTGGTGGGTATCATAGCTTTTCTGAAGTTGATCCCTGGAAATCAACACGAGAGCAACTAGTAAACGATATGACATTTACTGAGTTACGTCGACTTGATATGGCATGTATGGCCAACAATGTTGAGCCTCGATGTCCATTTCTGGACAAAGACGTTAAAGCGTTAAGTGATACGTTAGGATATGACGAACTCTACAGTGACGAGATGAATAAAGTTACCTTACGAACGGTATTTGACGACTTTCTTCCCTCTAATATTCTGCTTCGAAAAAAGGTTTCATGTGACGTAGGCTCAGGTATCAGGAGCATGGTGGTTAATTACCTAAAACGCAATGGTCGCAATGAGAGAGATGAACTTCTCGATATTTGGAAACAGCATTTTCAATTCGACCACTCCGATGGCTATTTTCATTTGTATCCTGTTTTCGACTCAGCGATTAATGCTAGAGGGGAAACACATCGATGATAAGCGACATCCAACAGCTCCTTTATGAGCATTTCTCTACCATTCCGTTTCATAACTTGGATTTACTATATGGTCGTCCACTTCAAGGAGGGATTCCTGGAGGTACTTGCTCAGATAAAACACTCGCGTTTCTTACTGATTTGAAAAAACTCGATGTGGATGCTCAACTTCACAGTGCGTTTATTGGTGGGCAAGAGATCCATCGTCTAGTGCGTCTTGATTTTAAAGGGCAAGTATTTTTCGCAGATGTGGGAAACGGCTGGCCTGCACTAAATCTATTTCCTGCGGATGAAGGGGTTTCTTTCGAGTGCTTTGGTATGACATATCGCTCTGTTGTTACGAAAAATTGGGTTCGCGTATTTCACCGAAGGCAAGGTAAGGAAAGCCTTCAGATGGAAATAAACGTCACACCTAAACCTGAAGCTGAGATTTACGAGCAAATAAATTCCCGCTACACATCTGGTATTAAGTATCCATTTTCAAAAAGCCTACGTTTCTCGCTGATAGTTGGAAACGCGTTTTTGTTTTTAAGGGGCAATCATTTGGAGCGATACTCTATTCACAGCTTCTCTTCTATAGAGCTAAGTGAGAGAGATATTCCTGCCGCTATAAATAGTGAGTTCGGTTTCGATGTAAGTAGCTATTTTCTTTAAAGTCAATTTTGTCCCGCATAAAAAAACTCAGCCAGGACATCGATGATATTTGCTTGATTGCGATCATTCTGTTACGCCATAGTGGGCTGCTAACGCATTTAACATCTCTTTTTGGTGAAGTTGTATTTGCGTTTTCTGCCAGTCACCCTGTTCTTTTAATAC
>JAKVBA010000013.1:63414-71832 GCA_022447525.1 Gammaproteobacteria bacterium | reverse complement strand
CGATCGGCACGGTCGTGCTAGGTGATGAGCAAGCGGACTTGCGTTGTACGATTCGGATTGCCGATCTAAAGAGTTACACGCAAATCGCAATGAGTGGAGTTAATGGTTCTGCTCAGGCTTACATAGATGGCTTATGGGTTACCGATAACCTCAGCGAATTGATTCGAATTTTTGTGCGAAACAGAGCGGTACTTCAAGAAATGGATTCTGGCTTAACTCGCTTTGCACAGTTTGTCTACCGGCGATGGCACGCAAGTAACAAAAACACCAAGCAAGGTTCGAAACGAAATATCGCTGCTCATTATGACTTGGGTAATGAATTTTTTCGCCTTTTTTTAGATGATCGTATGATGTATTCCTCAGCACTTTATCTTGAAGGTGATGATCTTCAAACAGCTGCTGATCGAAAATTGCAGCGAATATGTGACGCTCTTGAGTTAAGTGATAAAGATCATGTCATTGAAATTGGTTCTGGATGGGGAGGGTTCGCTTGTTATGCGGCTCAGCAAACAGGGTGCAGAGTAACCACAGTAACGATTTCCCAAGAACAGTTTAATGAGGCCCAAGCGAAGGCGAAAAAGTTAGGCTTAGAAAACTTGGTCGAGGTTAAACTACAGGACTACAGGGATATCGTGGGCGAATACGATAAATTGGTGTCAATCGAGATGATTGAAGCCATCGGGCACCAGTATCTCAATACCTATTTTAACAAGATCAACCACCTGTTAAAGAAAGATGGCAAGGCGCTGATTCAGGCGATCGTGATTGATGATGCCGAGTACGAGGGTGCTCTGAAACGGATTGATTTCATCAAACGTTATATCTTTCCAGGTGGATTTATGCCCTGTTACAGTGTCATCAATAATTTTGCCGCTAAAAATCGTCTTATGTTAGAGGACCTTCATGATATGGGATTGAGTTACGCACAAACATTGCGCGATTGGCGAAAACGATTCTACGACCAGATAGAGACTATTGGTACGCAGGGTTACGATAAGTCGTTTCAACGAATGTGGGAGTTCTATCTGTGCTATTGCGAGGGGGCCTTCGATGAGAGAGCCACCAGTGTCGGACAAATCTTGTTTCGCAAACAAGCACATACCTAGAGCCTTGTGTCTTTATCAAGCTGGCTTGTTACGCGATGCTCTAATCAATGGTTGTTACTCTAGTGCTTCGTTGTGATGATGATCGGGTGTTAATGAGGAAATTGAAAGGTTTGATTGAGTGATGAATGCTCAAGATGGTCTTAAACGTGTGGCTTCTTGCTCCTAACGCTTCTTTGCTACATGCTATCGATAATTTTGTAATCGAACCTGAGTGACTTGAATAGATCGACGATACTTAGGTTTCGGTTATTGCGAGCCAGCTAGTTGAGTATCAGCCCTGTTAAGAAATATTTGAATCGGGGTTCTGTAATAAAATTGTTTCGAATGAGGCCTTTTCAAATTAAAATGTGGCCGCATAAGCTATTTATGTATATCCGAGCATTTTTATAACTCTAAAAAAGAGCAACTATTTCTAGAAAGAGCCCCTTATGGAACAATTACTCACACCAAGAGCCGCGTTACTACTGGCTGCAATTACTGTTTCTGCTGTTGACGGAGACCTCGACAGCAACGAAGTTGCTATTATCAACCGCCTAGACGGGTTTTCTGCTACGGCAGATTGGGAATTTGCGATTGGTGTATGGGATGATACACCGATGGATGATTGTATGATTTTAGTGGCTAAATCTCTTGATCAGCGTCAGAAAAGGATCTGTTTCGCTAATTTGGTTGATATAGCACTCGCCGATGGATCCTTGCATAAGTCTGAAAATACATTGCTAAGCGCCTATGCCGCGGCTTTTTCTCTTGATGACAATGAAGTTGAGAGAATCGTAGATGTGATTACGCTAAAGAATGATAAGGCGGGCTTTTTTGAAACGGAAATTTGACTTACTCAGCTTAACCGATCTGTAGGACTTTGGTGAAAGTTAGAGTGGAGACAGGGCGCTGATTGATCTGGATTTATTTAATAGTCGTTCCAGCTTCACTCGCAGTCTTATTAACCATTCAATCCTCAAGGTAGGAAGGTCAAAAAGGTTATTCAATAGATCGTGATTATTCATGCTGAATTCCTCTTGTAGGGAGCCATACCGCTTGGCCCTTTAAAATTAGGGTACCGATTGTGATTGTCTTATTTTGCACCTTGATCAGCGGAATATCCTGATTGCTTTATAGAATAAAGGTGATGGAATTCTGATGACGTCATTGATTGCTAGTTACAGAGGCTGAACTGCCAGTTCTCCACAATCATTACCGATGTTATTGGCTGCTTCAGCAAAAGCCCAAGAGTGATATGCTAATGCGATGAATTCATCGAAGGTAAGACTGTCGGTCGCGTTATTATTGATTGCTGTTGGGCTGTTGGCAGCTTCCGGTTGGTTAGATCGCAAAGGTTACGAGTTTACCGAAGCCGGATTACAACGAGCTCTGATTACCTTTGGAATTTCAAGGAGCCTTAACGGCGTGATATCGGTCGCCCAGGGTACCGAGGTGGCTGTAGAGCCGGTGGGGATCGGGATGACGTTCGCCCCAGGTCAGATTTTGGACCCGGTTAATGATTTGGTTGAACGATTTTCTACCGTTGTTTTAGCCGCGGGAACCGCTTTTGGCGCACAACACATTTTGCTTGATGTTACCGCTTCCTCCTTGTTTGCATGGATTTTCAATGGCAGCATTTTTGTATGTCTTGTGGGGTTGGTGTTTTGGATTAAATTGAACGACTTTGTCAGGCAGTCTATATTGAGAGTGACGTTTACCTTAATCGTATTACGGCTAGCAACACCCATTTTTTCGATTGGTGGTGAATTATTCTATCAACAGTTTTTAGAGCCTCAATATCAAGCATCGAGTGAAAAGTTAAAGCAAACTACTGCAACGCTCACCTTACTAAATCAAGAGACCGCTGCGGGCGTAGAGCAAAATAAGGCTGATGATCTGGGTTTTTTTGAGAGTGCCAAAACCTGGGTGCAAAGCGCCGGCGCCGTGTTTGATTGGAAAGCGCATTTGGCCGAGTTTTCAAATGCGGCTGAGGCAGCAAGCGAGCACGCTATTCGTTTAACCGTAGTGTTCATCTTCCAAACTCTATTACTACCCTTGCTGGCGATCTGGCTAACATTGAGATTGGGTAGATACTGTTTATTTAAAACCTACTGAGACTTCTGTATTTAGACTTTTTTTACCCAACTACCGCTTTGTATACCATCCTGGGGTTGATGCCTGTGCTGAATATTCCATGCGAGAGAAAACGTTCATCTACAGCAAGTAAAGTGCAATCGTCGTGCCCCATTGGTTAATAATATTGTTAATGCAAAGAACTCATTTTGCATGGACAAATTATTACTCATGTTCTTTTACCTTGCAGGCCTCCAGTATGAACTACCAAAACTCTGTCTGTCGTTTTGAAATAATTTTTAGCTACTAGGTTATTGAGGTGATAAAAAACCTTACCGTTGTAGATGGAGTCAAGGGGGATACCCCATTGTTGTTCGAAAGCAGCTATAAACTCATCCAGTTCTCGACTACTTTTTCCAAAGCCACCCAAATGCCCTTCCTGTATTTCAATTCCTGTTTTTACCTGATCAATCCATGATTTTATTCTTGTTTCAGTTGCGACACCCTCGGCTACGGCTTGTATCCCTATAACCTTGACATGGTTTGGCGCTGCTTGTTTCAAGCCCGCTACGGTGGCACCTGTGCCAGTTGCGCAGACAGCATAAGATACGTTCCTGTATTTAGGATCTTCGAAAAGCGGAGCATAAGCGTTCGCTAGGCTCTGTATAGCACTTTTATTGCTTCCACCTTCTGGGATCAAAATAGTATTTTTTTCTTCAACAGCCGACAGGGATGCAAGGGTCTGTTTGACTCTAGGTAGAGCTTCTTGGGGGCCAAGCTTTTCGACAATGTTGCGTAGCGAACGAAAGTCGTTGCGAGAGCACTCATAAAGTTGCATCCCCCAGTCTCGGCAATCCCTGAGAGTTGGCGTTAAGGACGCTTTTAGTTCACCGCGAATGACTCCAACTGAGCTTAGTTGGTAAATCTTACAAGCGTAAGCTAATGCATGTAAGTGATTAGAATAGGGGCCACCAAAGCTTAGTAATGTATCTTTGTTGGTGTCGATTGCTAGATCGATATTCGGTTGCAGCTTATGAAGTTTGTTGCCAGAGACGAACTCATGATTAAGATCATCTCTGTGGACATAAAATTGATGTTTTATTTTAGTGATCGGTAGCACGGTGTATGCGACAAGATGGCTCGGTCTATTAGATTTTAGCTTTAAGAAATCTAGGGAGCCATCTGTCTAACGCAGTCGATCCTGCTCTTGCACTCATATCAGTGCTAGCTATCACCAAAGATATCACCCAGTCCGCCTAGCACAGAGCCTTCGCCCTTACTGCCTCCAAAACCACTGGCTTGGCTGACCCGATTGGCTAATCGAGAAAATGGTAGGCTTTGCAAATAAACCGTGCCTTCGCCTCTGAGAGTTGCAAGAAATAATCCTTCACCACCAAACACCATAGACTTAAGGTTGCCAGCCCTCTCAATATTATAGTCGACACCACTAGTGAAGGCAGCAATGCAGCCGGTGTCTACTCTAAGGGTCTCGCCTGGTTTTAATTCCCGTTTTATGACTGTGCCGCCAACATGTACGAAGGCCTTGCCGTCTCCTCTGAGTCGCTGCAGGATAAAACCCTCTCCTCCAAAGAAGCCAGCTCCAAGCCGTTTTTGAAAAGCGATGTCGAGTGAAGTTCCATAGGCTGCACACAGAAAAGCGTCTTTTTGACAGATTAATTCGCCATTAACCTCATTCATGTCGATTGGGATTATCTTCCCGGGATAAGGAGCAGCAAATGCGACTCGTTTTTTGCCAGTTCCAGTATTGCTGAAGTGAGTCATGAATATCGATTCTCCAGTGAGAACCCGTTTTCCAACATTCAGAAGAGCATCCATAACACCAGAATTGGGTTTTGAACCATCCCCCATTTTGGTTTCAAAGGTGATTCCGTCTTCCATGTAATTCATCGCGCCGGCTTCGGCGATAACGGTTTCTGATGGGTCAAGTTCGACTTCAACCACTTGCATGTCATCACCAAAAATTTCGTAATCCACTTCATGGCATCGCATAGACTATTTACTCCTCATTTTATGAAATTTAGGGTTTTCCTGTATCGATAAGATGTGATGACGAAATCCTAATTTTCAAGTCGAGTATTAAGTTTGCTCAACAACACCGTTGGAATTACGCGCCCCCTTTTTCTTTTTTGGCTTATATTTTTTTGATTGCTTAACGACGATCAAGGTACCGATGATGCCGGGTAAAGTCCAAGGAATAAGAGCAAAGTAGCCCGTGAAAACACCAGCAAGTAATCGGCTGGCGCCAAATAGAAAGAACGCCGTGTGTGCACCAACTCCCGCGCCGATGATAGCACTTAAATGAGCGATAATTTGTTCGGGACGAGATACCTTTTGTTTCAGGCAAAAATGTAAGTTGCTTACCGCACTGAAAACACACAAACCTGCAAAGATGTAGAATAGTACGCTCATTGGTGAACCGTTTTTTGGATTAAGTCCCAAATAAACACCGACAATAAGCAGCATTATATTTGAGCCAATATTAGCGAAGCTGCGCATTTGTCGGTGGTTACCTTTAGCCTGTATGGATTGCAAGCCATGGTGAACTCCGACTATGGTTAGCACAGAAATAGACAATAAAAATAGACCAAATTCTTTGAGTTGAGCGCTTATTCTGATTGCTTTTTCGGCGGTAAATTTGTCAGCGCCAAACTTGAAATTGATTGGGTCTATCATCAGCATCAGTGATAATCCGAGTGCAGTAAAGCCAACAGCGTACATGGCCTTGGCATACCAGTGACCAGTTCGGGTGTGCAGAGCGCCGCCTTTTTTAGCAATTACTGGAATCCAAAATAGAATAAGGGCCAAAAAACCAACGCCAATATGAGAGAAAAGAAGAATTTTGTAAGTCGTATTCATGATCTGTTTCCGTTTGCTTAACTCGATGAACAAATAATATCGACGCGCTGGACGACGTGTAAGTGTATGAAGTCACGACTTAAAATCATGACTTTTGGCCTATGTTCGAAAGCGTAAACTGAGGAATAATAAGGACATGAAATATTCGAAAGATACCTTGTTGTGGTTGGCCGGTGTAGTAACCGCCCTTTCAGTGATGGCGGTTTCGGCCCACTATTTTTTGGGCAAACCATTGTTTGTTGAAGTGATGCTCTGGCAGGTATTTATTTTGCTGTGCATAGTCATTATCAGCGCACCAACGGCACGGATAGCAAGTTCGCTATTAAGGCTTTATTGTTTTTGGTTGATGTTGGTCGCGGTTTTTGCCCTCAGCTGGCGCGCAGATATCGATATTTTTCCTATCTATACCATTATTTGGATAGCTTGCTGCGTCCATTTTGTTTCTGCGGCTTGGGCGTGGTTTTGCCTTATTGGGGTTAACATAGGCTGGTTGGTAATTCGACATGTCGCCTGGGAGCAGGAATACGTGTTGACCTCCACCCTGTTAATGGGAACCTTTCATTTGTTTGCAATATTGTCTTCGTTTACTGCTAAAGAATCGGCCGAGGCGAATGAACGAACTCAGCGTTTGAATCAAGAATTGCTGGCTACACAAAAGCTGTTGGAGGAGGCTTCGAGAGAAAGTGAACGAACCAGAATTGCAAGAGATTTACACGACTTGCTTGGCCATCATCTAACCGCATTAACCATTAACTTACAGGTCGCTAATCACATTACTCAGGGCGAGGCGAAAGACAAAATTGAGCAATGCTATTCATTATCAAAACTCTTACTGAATGATGTACGTGAAGCGGTAAGTGACCTTCGAGCGCTACCGACGGTTAGTGCAAAGGCGCTTCTTGAGGTCGCCGTTGCTGATCTGCCAAGATTGACAGTTGATCTACAAGTTGAGGAAGGTTTGCAAATTAATGATGTTAAAACTGGGCAGGTCGTATTGCGTACGGTCCAAGAAGCATTGACTAATACGCTCAAACATACATCGGCAAAGACGGCTCGGATCAGCCTAGTCCAACAAGACCAAAAGTTGGTGTTTGATTATGAAGATGACGGTGGTTTTACCGGAAAGATAACTTTAGGAAACGGTCTACTAGGAATGAGAGAAAGATTGGAAAAAGTTGGAGGGAAGTTGAGTATTTTTCAGAAGTCGGCGCTCAGACTAAACGCCGTTATTCCCTTGGTGAGGTAGACATGACTATCAAAGTTGCCTTAATTGACGACCAAGCCCTTGTCAGAAGTGGGATCAGTAGTCTTCTGCGTCTATCAGATAAGGTCACCGTAATTGCCGAGGGTGATGATGGAGAGCGAGCAATCCCTATTGCAAATGAGTTTGATCCAGATATTTTTTTGATGGACATACGTATGCCAAGGGTGAACGGTATTCAAGCGATCGAGTTATTGAGAGACTCCGATATTGATACTCCGGTATTAATTCTGACCACCTTCGATGATCATGAATTAGTTCTCAAGGGTATCAAGGCTGGGGCTCAAGGCTACTTATTAAAGGACGTTTCACTAGAGTCATTAGTCGATGCTATTGAGACTGTGATTGGAGGCGATACTTTTATTCAGCCAGCAATTACGGCTACTCTTCTAAAAGGTCTTAAAACACAAACAGGAGAGTTCGCTTCGTTGCCAGATCCCGAAGCACTTTCACCAAAAGAGATAGAGGTGCTTAGATTAGTCGCGAGCGGGTATAGTAATAGAGAGATATCCTCAGCTTTACACAAGTCAGAAGGAACAATTAAAAACCACGTATCAAATGTGTTGGCAAAATTAGGAGTTAGAGACCGAACTAGAGCTGTGTTACGAGCTTTGGAAGTTGGCATCATTTAAGTGCTCTATATTCTGTGATTCGGTCTTATGGTTACATATCCTGCCTGCGCATTTTTTTAAGGTTCGCGTACTTTTTTAGTCTAGCCTGAAATTAGTCTAGCCTGAAACCGACCTTGAGAGTCACCTGATAGTGTCCCACTTTACCATCAACTATATGGCCACGCGTTTCTGTAACCTCAAACCAATCTAGGTTTTTAAGGGTTGTGTTTGCCCGTGCCAGGGCCCCCTCGATGGCATCCTCAATGCTGGTTCTTGAAGACCCTACGATTTCTGCTTTTTTATATACGTGATCACTCATTGTGCTTATCCTTCTCAGTTTACCGGACTTTTACTTTAGCACGGTATAAGTTATCCAGCTTTGACACATTTATGCTAGGGTGTTCATTGGTTGGGTATTTTTATGTAAGTTAGCGGAAGTGGAAGAGAAGAAGATCGAGATTTATTCTGAATTAGTGGACAACGCCGTGGTTCGAATGCCGGATCGAAGGGT
>JAKVBA010000013.1:0-63404 GCA_022447525.1 Gammaproteobacteria bacterium | reverse complement strand
CTCGGGTCCGTGATGCAGGGGGATACACTGTTTTTGATGCATGCTGACCTTATTGATATTCTCGAAAGTCATAAGCACGACCCTGATACAGAGTTGTTCTTCAGAATTTTTCAGATCGCTCAGAGCATCGAGGAACGTCTGCTTCATTACATTGATGTCTGCGAAAAAAATGGGATTGAACTCGGCTTTAGTATGGAATTTAGCGTAGAGGACTATAAAGATCTGGTCTAAATATCGTAAATCTCGGTTGAGATCTCTGGCAGTCTTGACCTGGCAAACAATCTCAAAGTCAATGAATCACCTAGGGCATTTCGCTAAGCGATCTGATCTGCTTTAAGGGTTTGAACAAGTATAAGTGATTATCCTTCATTGATGTACTTTACAGCTTCTGAGGGGGGGCGTATTAAAATGAGAACAATATTAGTGGTTAATCCAAAAGGCGGCTGTGGTAAGACCACTATTGCCACAAATTTAGCTGGGTTTTATGCGAATAAAGGTTTGTCGGTCGCTCTGATTGATATGGATCAGCAAATGTCCAGCTATCAATGGGCGGCGAGTCGTGATGCAAGCATGGCGAAAATATCATCGTTTAAAAGCGATTCGAATATCCGTATGCAACGTTTAATATACGATTGCCCTGCGCAGATTCATATAGGGCTCACTACAGATTTAATCGACAAATCAGACGTTATGATCATGCCGATTAATCCTTCAATTATTGATCAGCGTGCAGCATTCCAATTCATTTTGGATGTGCGTGGAATGATAAGAGCGAAAGTCTGCAAACCTATTCAGATTGGATTTGTGGCAAACAGGGCTAATGATTCATATAAGTCATACGATGAATTGGAAAAATTTTCTAGCATGATGAATGTACCTATTGTCACCGTATTGCGTAACTCTCAAAATTACGTCTCAGTTGCCAACACAGGCATGAGTATATTTGATCTCCCGAAGACTCAAGTTGCCAAAGACGTGCAGCAGTGGAAAGGCCTTTGTTACTGGGCTGAAGGAAAATTGCTGATAAAAAGAGCCAAGACTGAAGCAGCTGCCGCTGTTCAGTAGTAGAATATTAGGTGATCTTCAACATACTTGCTTCAATATATGTCAGACACAAGCATTCCAACGAAACCTGAGAAGCCCGGACCCCATGAATGTTGTGGAGGCGGTTGCGTTCCTTGTGTTTACGATTACTATTACGAGGAGTTGGAAAAGTGGCTTGAAAAGTATGGTGATTTGAGTGCAAGCAAAGATTCATCGATGCAAATATCCTCGGAAGCCGATGGGTAAGGTTGCCATTGTCTTGGGAGCAACGGGCCTTGTTGGTGGCCACTTAGCTAAGCTACTTTGTCGATCTAATGAGTTCTCTAGTATCATTTGTCCTACTCGACGAAAGCTCAATTTTGAACATAAAAAGCTGCATAATCCACAAATCAATTTTGATCAACTTGAGAAACATCGAGAGTTGTTTAAGGGCGATTGCTTATTTTCATGTTTGGGAACTACCCGAAAGCAAGCAGGGTCAATTGCAGCTCAACGCAAAGTAGATTACGACTATCAGCTTGAAGCAGCAAAAATAGCTCAATTCAATCAGGTCAAACATTTTCTGTTGGTTTCCTCTAGCGGAGCCAATAGTCGTAGTCGAAGCCCCTACTTGAAGATGAAGGGTGATTTGGAAGAGGCTGTGATTAAGCTTGAATTTTCGAAGGTTACTATTTTGCAGCCTTCCTTATTACTTGGTGCGCGCGACCATATACGCTTAGCAGAAGAATTGGGCGCAAAACTACTGCCAGCTCTTTGTCTATTGCCTGGATTAAAAAGCTACAAACCAATAGAAGGTAAGGATGTAGCGCTAAAGCTGCTTAACTCGAGTCTCTCCCAGCAAAGTGGTTTGATTAGGTACCGCCTTGATGAGGTTTTTCCTTGATTGAGTTAATCTGGTTTAAATTGGTTGGCAACGTTCGTCTTTAGTGCTTATTAATTAGTTCACGAACTCAGTGTCTTGGTGAACTATTTTCACTTTTTTGACGGTTTTTCTAATCCCATTTTTGTCTGTCCGCGCTACCGTTTCGTCATAATACTGACAAGTCAAAGTCGCGATCTGGTTAGCTTGAAGGCTCAGAGTATGATTTACCAGCCAATTATACTGATCACCTGAATGGTTATTAACTGGATCGCAGTTTGCTAAAAGTCGATAACGACCGGGTGGCACGTCAACATACCTCACCGACTTTGACTCGCCAGTTGGATTAATGTCTACACTTTCGCCTTGAGCAGTGTAAAGCTGCGAAATTAAACCATAGAGTTTTTCTTCAAATAGGTGGGGTATATAATTTGATTCTTGAAACTGGATTCTTGCATATCCGGGCTTAAGCTTGCTACGCTTTTCTTTGTCTTGCATCCCAGTCGTGGTGCAGCCCGCCAATAGCAGGATTGAGAATAAAGCGCTGGCCCGAGCGCTCACGGTGATTTTGTTCATAATGAGCTTTGTATGGAGTCATAATTAAACGCTCCAATTGTATCTTATCGAATGGACAATGTTAGCAGCAATAAGTCGTAAATCTATCGAAAAAATGTAAAGAATTGTTGCAGTAATCTTTATGAAGCTATGATAGTTTTGTTTGATCTGAACGAAAGTAATTATGTGCATATGAGTGAACACATCACCTCGATAATAGAATATTTCTACAAATGGGAATCGGAAGAACCAGAGCGAGTGTTCTTACGCCAACCACAAGGAGATTCATGGAATGAAATGACCTATGGAGAAGCCGGCCAAGAAGCTAGAAAAATGGCGTCAGTCTTATTGGCTAAAGGCCTCAAGCCAGGTGATCACGTGGGGATATATTCTAAAAACTGTATGCATTGGATTTTAGCCGATCTTGCTATCATGATTTCTGGGATGGTATCCGTGCCGTACTACTCCAGTCTTCCAAAAGATCAGCTCAAAGAAGTAATTGACCTCAGCGACATAAAAGCTTTATTCATAGGTAGATTGGATAAATGGGGTGATCGAGATGAAGCGATCTCGCCACAACTAAATGTCATTAAGTTTCCTCGATATGACGACGATGTAGTTCCCAGCGTCGGTGAAAATTGGGACGATCTTATTGCCAAAGCTGCACCTTTGGAGGGCAAACCAAGTCCTGATTTGGACACGCCATGGACCATTAAATTCACCTCAGGAACAACTGGTACCCCCAAAGGCGTTGTTCACAACCATCGTAATCCAGCTTTGCTGATGCACAATGAGAGAAAAACAAACTGGGTTCGCTTGTTCCAAATGAAGATGTCAAAGTTTTTCTCTTTTTTGCCACTCAACCATGTTGCTGAGCGAGTAGGGGTGGAAATACCTGCCATTACAATAGGGGGATCTATTTCTTTTGCGCAAAATTTAGCATCATTCCCTCAAAATATTCGAGACACTCAACCGAGTATGGTTTTTGCAGTGCCGCGAATTTGGACAAAGTTCTATCAAGGTGTTACATCTAAAATCCCCGAAAAGAGGCTCGACTTCTTGCTGAAGGTGCCACTCGTTTCAGCTGTAGTAAAGCGTAAACTACTTACTGGAATGGGGCTAAAGGACGTTGAGATCGCTGCAACTGGGGCCGCGATTACACCCGCATTTATCAAGGAGTTTTTTGCTAAACTTGATATACAGTTGATTGAAGCGTACGGCATGACAGAAACTTTGGGTTCAATTGTCAATGCCGCAGAGCCCGGCGCCCCAAGCGATTCTGTGGGCAGAGCTCTACCTGGAGCGAAGGTCAAGATTGACGAAGAAAGTGGTGAAATCATGATGCATACGCCTTACATGATGGCCGGATACTACAACAGTCCTGAAAAAACTGCTGAGGTTCTAAATGACGATGGCTGGCTTCATAGTGGCGATATTGGTGAGATAGACGATAATGGCTATCTACGCGTCACTGGTCGAGTCAAAGACGCGTTTAAAACCTCAAAAGGTAGCTTTGTGACGCCGAACCCCCTTGAGGAGGCGATTGCGCAAAACGAGTTCGTAGAACAGGTTTGTGTTGTCGGTTTAGGCATACCACAGCCAATCGCGCTTCTTAACCTTGGTGAGGCGGCAGAGGGGCGCGACGCATCTGATGTGGCTGACTCTCTTGTGCAAACCGTGAAGGATCTAAATGCCAGCAGAGCTAATTACGAAGCAGTATCCACCGTTGTAATTCAAAAGGAAGCTTGGACTGATCAGAATGGCTTTCTGACACCGACACTCAAAGTCAAAAGGACAGAGCTAGACAAAGCTTATGGACAACAGTATCTGGACTGGCATGAGTCACCAGACGCCGTAATTTGGGAGTAGTAAGTGTTCCTTTGTAAGCCGAATAAAGATGTTAAGACGATTCTGTTTAAACCGTTGATCAGGGGAGAGTGCAAAAACTAGCCCCTTGATCGTCTCACGGCTTTCCTAACACGCCTGCGTTGCCATCTATTTCGCCCAAATAGTCCAGCACAAAACGAATCCAAAGGTTTGACTATATATTTATTGTGCCGCGCTTGTAATTTTGTATAGATTGATTTGGGTGATGCTGCCAAAATTAGGCCGAAACTTATAGTCGAATAATGCACAGCATATCGATATTTAGAGGGAATATATAAGACGTCACCATGGTTAAGCTCGGCAATATACGCGTCCAGCTTTGACAGAGCGGGATTATTTATTAAACCGGCCTCCGAGTAATCGACTGTGCTTAATGATTCAAACGACCATGGTGGCTCATAGGTATATTTAGCTTGCTCTGGGCGAACTAGCAAGACGGTTTGACGCCCGCCAAAGTTACATAAAAATGATTCCGCTAAATCAGGTCGAAAGTGCATGTGTTCCATAGCGCCGCTGCCACCGATGTGAAGCCTCGGGCTTTGCTTTTTAAAACGCAGCCCTAAGCGCGGGTATTTAAAGTCTTCAGTAATGTACCTATTGATCTTTAAAATATTAAGATCTCGAACTTGCAACTCGTCTTCATCGTGCAAAAGTAGATCGAAATAGTCGTTGGCTGGAATTTGGTTTATCGGTCGGCTGCTATATCCCCCGTTGATCACCACTTTATGACTGTATACATCTATTGCTAGATCACCCAATTCTTTCCTGAAGAAAGCTAGATTCCATTTTTTGTACGCGGGCCAGCGGTGCGTCATGTCTCCGAAAACTACAGGTGTTCTAGTTGCTCGGTAGCGATTGATAAAATCTGCCACAGGCAAGGAATTTTTTCGATCCACATCGATATGTCTTATGGCGTCAAACACGAGTTGTTCGGGGGCGTAGGGAAGATGACCAAATCAATTAATATTTTATCGGATTATTAGCCGAATGTAAGACAAACTTTCCATTATCTTTCAAGAAATGGCAATTTTATTTCCATTTATGTCATAAGTGAGCAGGTGAAATGGGGTGGACTGAACGTGCGCTGGCTTACTTTATTTCAGAGCTCTGGCTTACGCTGGTATTTTAACCAATGTATCAAGGTAAGTTAATAGAGGTATTTATGAGTTTTAAAAACCAAAAACAAC
This sequence comes from Gammaproteobacteria bacterium, assembly GCA_022447525.1. Lineage (GTDB taxonomy): Bacteria > Pseudomonadota > Gammaproteobacteria > Arenicellales > Arenicellaceae > Arenicella. The sequence goes on along the minus strand of JAKVBA010000013.1, from coordinate 57,872 downwards.
ATCACGATTTAAATAATGAGGGCGTGGACGTAACCCCACTATTGGATATCATATTTATTGTACTAATCTTTTTTGTGGTGAGCGCGAGTTTAGCGCAGCAGCATGGACTGAAGATAGACAAAGCTCAATCAAGCTCGGAGCGATCGACGGAGTCCATAGTTGTAGTGGAGTTGTTGGAGCAAGGAGATGTTGAGATAGATGGCAGGAGGATTGCAATAGATGTCGTCAAATCTATGGTGCAAGCAAAGCTGTCTGCAAGCCAACAGAGGCAGGTGCTTGTCAAGGTGCATATGAGAGCCAAAACAGACAGCCTAGTATCGGTTCTCGATGAGATCGCTAATATAAAAAATATAAGATCGTCCGTCAGCTTGCTGCGTTCTTGAGAGGCAATCGATACCTCGCGGTTATTTTGGACGGGTGATTTTGAATGGCGCACCGATAGATGAATATTCAGCGGCGCCGAGGCGACTCAATGGATTAATATGACTGGCATTTATAGTTAGCCTGTTGCCGTCCTCCGAGACAACATCATCTTTAAGGTGGACGGAATGCGCCTGAGCGTAGATGAATATTTGTTTATTTGGTCCCACGATATGATGCTCGTAGAGAGAGCATTGAAACGCGACTGGGCAATCGGCTACTCGAGGTAAGGTAGCTCCCGGGAAATCGATCAGTTTGATATCGGCATAATCGATCTCTGAAGTTTGATATTCAAGAGTGGCCGCAGTTTTATTTAGTGCTTCAGACGATTCAAGTGATGCGATGTGCAGTATGAACTCCCGACCACTTAGAATGTTTTGAGCGGTATCTTTGGGAGTCTCTTTATCTTTGCGACCTATGGAAAGAGCCAACAGTGGTGGCTCTGAGCACATTGCATTAAAGAACGAGAATGGCGCTAGATTCAAAGACTTATCTTCATTTTCACTCAATACCCAAGCGATTGGTCGAGGGATTATTGTTTGCGTCAGCAGATGATATATCTGATTTGGGGACAGTGTATCTAGTTGAATTTGCATATTGGAAAAGGAAGTTGTTTTATTTCTTGTCTGGATTGTATTATTCAAAAGTGTGCTTAACCACTACTTGATCTGCTGATTTTGGGTTGGTTCCCAAAAGCCTGAGTCATTTCACCTTAGAGTAAACTTATGTCACTTAATTTTTGGCTGACCTTGATTTCGGCTTTGACGCTTTTCCTAATAGCGTTGGGAATAGTGCAAGCCTACAAATCTGGACTGTTACAAAGCATAAGAGCGCAATTTTTACGAAAACGTATAAAGCCCGTAATTGATCAAGTCGAGAACTGCTTGATCAGACTCGTACACGAAGATCTAGATACCTATGTTGGCAGTGAGCTTGATTACTCTTTGCGCCGTAGAAGAGTAGAGCTCGAATATCTCTTAAGCCGCTCAGTAATGCTATATCAGCAAGAGCGAACCGCAATAGACTCAATTTTAGCGAGTGTCTCAAGATTAAGTTTTCAATTAGAAAACAACAATGTAGATCGACGACTACTCGAATCGACGATTCTGAGGTGTCAACGAACCTCAATCGATTTGGTTGAACTCACAAAATAGATCAGTTCCTTATCACCACAATATGTTGTTAAAAAATTTCTCCACTACTCCCTGCGGCTCATTTAGGCCAGACCGAGACTACAGTATCAAGTGATTGTGTTATTGTTGCGAGCGTCTTATTATTCGAAAAGGACTCAATCAGCGTGGTTGGATTTGATGCTTCTCTAAGGTCAATATCAATGTTTGTTGACTAAATCAAGGTTCAGATCCTCCGAAAAAATTAATTTCGAGAGAGCACATGAGTGACTCAAATTTCAGTGGTTTGATCTACCGTATCATTGGTAAGCCTGAACGATGGCATGATGACTACATTGTGGAGATGATGCAACAATATCTGGACGAGACAGAGGATGTAGCCGATCCTCTGAACTTGCTAGAGCTTGCTGCAGGAGAAGAAATACTGTCGCGATTAAGCCAAGGTAATGCAGCTATTGATGCGTTCAACACTTTGTTGGACAAGAGCCGGTTTCAAATGATCATCTTAGATGATCATTTGAAACCTCTCTACCACAATCGCATAGCGACTGACTTATTTCAGTTTTTACAGGACTCAACAACTGGGGCTCTTAAGCTCGACTTAGTGCAAAAAATCCAACAAGCCTTAGATTTCCAAGCTGAAAAAGAGATTAGTGCTATGCAAGCCTTGGATTTTATCGAACCAAATGGCGGACACCTATATATTAGAACTATCTCCAGCAAGGTCAGCGGGACTAATCAGCCGAGCAAGTTTCATATCTTGATGATGCTCAATCCAGGTGCGGATTATGTTCAGTTAAATCCTGACTTAGTGGCAGAGTATGGACTGACTGAGAAAGAGCAAAATGTTGTTGTGCGCTTGATTCATGGTGACAACATAAAACAAATAGCTGAAGCCTCTTTTGTCAGCGAGAATACAATCCGAAGCCATTTGAAGGCTATTTTTCGCAAGACAGAAACGAAGTCTCAAGGAGCACTAATCAGCTTGACCCTGACGCATGAGTCACAAGTCCTAGATTCGTATTTTAATTCTGACATCACCACTGTTGCTCGGATGCAAGACAGTGCCAGCGATAGATCACTTATATTATCTTGTGGTTTAGAGGTTTCTTATTGTGATTATGGTCCTGAAGATGGTTATCCCGTTGTAGTTTTTCACAGTGGATTTGGCTCTCGTTTGGCAATTCCCAAAGGGTATGAAAAAGTCTGTGAGAGACAAAACAAGAGGCTGATTGTTCCAGACCGTCCGGGGCTAGGTAAAACGCCATTCGTGGAGGGGCATCCCGACCAGTGGAATCGACAGTTAATGGAATTCATCGACAAATTAGGATTAAAAGAGTACGACATTCTTGGCAGTATCATCGCTTGTCAGATGGCAATGTCCTACACTGCTGAGGCTGATCCTAGGCAAAAAAAGTTGATTCTTACCTCGCCTGTTTATTTGAATGAGGATTCTGATGCAGAATACCTCACTGAAATATTGGCGCCTGCAGCAAAGTACGTAAAAATGTCGCCTCAGTTTGCGAAGGAAATTTACACTCTTTGGTTGAAAGCCATCACCTTGAATTTCGATGCACACTACATAGCCATTCTTTCTGAGAGTGTTGGCAGTGCAGAGCAAGCGTTATTTGAAAAAGAAAACACCTTTCAACTCCTTACTGATGTTTTTAAGGAAGGCGCTCGACAGAGCTTGGACGGCATTCTCCACGAGATGGTCTACTGTATGACACCTTTACACTTAGATCTTAGTAAAATTACCATTCCAGTGGATATTTGGTACGGAACTGAGGACCGACGAATTACGCGTGAGGGAGTTGATACAGTTTTCAGACAGCTTCCGAATAAAAAGATCCATGTTCGAGAGGGCTACAGTGAGCATATCTACTATTCCTTGTTTGAAGAAATTGTGGCCTGATCAAAAAAGGGTCGAGTTTTTATTTTGAGATCCCCAGCGGTTGATCAAATTTGACAGAATTAAGCTCTGACGGAGTTCTCTATACCAAATCGCGCAAAATTTAAAGGAATAGTGTAGTGTTCATTGCTTGGTGTAAACAAATACAAAACACAAAAATAGCAAAATGAGTAACGAAAATTTTCCAGCTGGATATGAGCCAGCCGATGTTTGGGTATGGGAGCATAGTAATGGTGGCGAGTTTGCAAAGATTAATCGACCACTGGCTGGCGCTACGCACGAAAAACAGTTGCCTGTGGGCAAACACCCATTTCAACTCTACTCTTTGGCTACCCCGAACGGGGTCAAGATTACAATGATGTTTGAAGAGCTTCTTGCTGCAGGTTATTCAGATGCGGAATACGATGCTCATCTGATACGAATAAATGAGGGAGATCAGTTTGGCAGTGGTTTTGTTGACATTAACCCAAATTCGAAAATCCCGGCGCTGATAGACAAGTCTGGAATAGAGCCTGTCAGAGTATTTGAGTCTGGGTCAATTTTATTGCACTTAGCTGAGAAGTTTGCCGCATTTATTCCATCTGAGTCACATAAGCGTGTGGAAGTATTGAACTGGTTGTTTTGGCAAATGGGCAGTGCGCCTTATTTAGGTGGAGGGTTTGGGCATTTTTATTCCTATGCGCCGATTAAAATACAATACTGTATCGACCGTTTTACTATGGAAGTGAAACGCCAATTAGATGTACTAAACAGGCAACTTGAGAATAATCAGTTTCTCGCTGGAGACGAATATAGTATAGCCGATATCGCTGTGTGGCCATGGTACGGTGCTCTGGTAATGAATACCGTTTACAGCGCCGCGGAATTTTTACAGGCAGAGAGCTATGAACATGTCGTTCGATGGGCGAAGGAAATAAAGAACCGCCCCGCGGTTAAACGCGCCGTTATGGTCAATAGAGTTTGGGGCAAACCAGAGGGTCAGCTTGCGGAGCGACATGATGCCAGCGATTTTGAATTTATGACTCGGGAGAAGTTATCAGAAATCGAAAAGGCCTGAATCGATTTTTTAAACTAGTCAGGGTTAATTAGTATTAAAACATTTACACTTTGGCTGCATTTCTAAATGCAGCCTCGAAGGCTAATTGAGCCCAGCTTGCCGCAAGCCTTGGTTCATCAAATATTTCTTGTGGTGCTTGATAATAAGACATGGTTACTATCTTGCCGTTTTTATTGTACTGAAAAGGCGATGATTCGACTGCTCTAAACTTATCTTCCGTAAGCGCATCCACTTTTAAATAGAGTTCATTGTTTGCAACCAAACCTATCATCAGGTCTTGATGATAGATTCCATGGCCTCCGAACATGCGCTTAGATCTGAGTTCTCCGAAGTCAATAAACACCTCAGATAAAAAATCGATAAACTCACTCATCCTCTAACTTTTTTGCCGGATTGTTACTTAATTTCTCAATTTCCTCATTGAAAATATCTTGCAATTGCTCCGCGTTATACGAAAAATTTTGACTTTGATTTTGCTCTAGAAGTCGCTTCATATGATTGCGAAGTGTGGCTTGAGCCTGACGCTCGTTTGGGACAACCATGTAGCGTTTTTTTGGATTATCACTTTGCATAAAATCCAGTACCGCTTCGGCCACTGGCAGTGGATCTGCTCCTTCAGTGACTTTTGATAAGCCAATTAATGTGCCTTTTCTTTCATCAGGATAGAGTGTTTCCTCAGACCAATAACTACTATTTTCAATACGTTTTTTTGCCGTGTTGCCGATTTGAGACGCAAAGCTTCCAGGTGCAATCACACTCACTTTTACATCAAATCGTTGCATTTCGGCGGCTAAACTGTCGGTGAAGGCTTCGATTGCGTGTTTACTCATCGCGTATTGTCCATAAATGGGGCTGGCAATAGTCCCGGCGATGGAGCCAGTGGTGGTGATGCGGCCTTTACTCTCAATGATCATAGGAGCAAATGCCTGTAGTACTCGGTATGGGCCCAGTACATTTATATCAAGCTGATACTCCAACTGCTCTACTGGGATTTCAATCATCGGTCCAAAGACTGCAACTCCAGCATTATTGACAAGCCCATAAAGACCCATACCACTGTCCTTTACAAATTTAACCGCGTCGTTGATCTGTTGTTGATCGCGCACATCTAGCTCGATGGCTTGCACATTGTTCATGGCATCTAATCGATCTAGGTCGGTCTTATTCCGAGCCGTAGCAAACACATGAAAACCGTTGCTAGACAAAACTTCCGTCATTTTTTGGCCTAATCCTGTACTGGCTCCCGTTACCAGTATAGCCCCTTTCACTTCTTGTTCTGCGGCGGCATTAGATACAAAAGTAAATGATAGTGTAATCAAGGCCAGTATTTTTATAATTGTTCTAGTTGTCGTCATGATTAGAGAGGCTCCTTTGAATAATCTCGAATAGATACACAAACATAAGACTCGTTCGTGATAGTGTTCGTACATATTACAGTACAACTAACTAAAGTATATGTCTGATTCAAAACTATTTAGTCAGCTTGATTTACCAAACGGCGCCATAATTAAAAATCGTATTTGCAAGGCGGCCATGGAAGAAAACATGGGCCAATATGGTCAGGTGCCGGGTAAGCAATTGCATACACTATACTCCCAATGGTCATCAGGCGGTGTCGGATTGATTCTAACTGGGAATGTCATGGTGGCGCCTAATGCCATGACTGGTGCTGGAGGTGTTGTACTTCAACAAGGTAGTGATTTAGAGCCATTTGAAAAATGGGCCAAGAGCGCAACTAAAAACAACACCCATTGTTGGATGCAGCTTAGTCATCCTGGGCGACAAATATACGCTGCACTGGGCGAGCAAGCCCTTTCTCCGTCTGATGTTTCTTTGGACTTAGGTGGGTTTTCAAAGATGTTTGCTCAACCTCGAGCGCTTACTGAAAATGAAATTGAAGAAATAATAGATCGATTTGGTCAAAGTGCTGCTCTCGCTGAGAGAGCAGGCTTTACTGGAGTCCAAATACATGCGGCTCACGGATATTTAATTAGCCAGTTCCTTTCACCTTTGGTTAATCGGCGCGAGGACAAATATGGAGGTGAATTGAGTAATAGGGCCCGATTTTTGTTCGAGGTTGTCACTCGTGTTAGAGAGCAGGTCACTTCTAATTTCTGTGTCAGCGTTAAACTTAATTCTGCAGATTTTCAGAAAGGTGGTTTTTCTACTGAAGAAGCCCAGTGGGTTGTCGAAAGGCTTAACAGTAAAAGGGTTGATCTTGTTGAATTATCAGGGGGTTCTTATGAAAGCCCAGCCATGCAAGGTAATCCAGCTGACGATAGTACTGGGCGTCGAGAAGCCTATTTCATAGACTTTGCCCGAGAGGTAGCCGCGGTAGCCAGAATGCCAATTATGGTGACTGGAGGTATTTTACGAAGATCAGTGGCTGAGAACGCACTTACTCCCGAAGGTGGTTTGCCAGCTGTAGATATGGTCGGTATTGCCACAGCCTTAGCGTACTACCCTGATTTGCCCGATCAGTGGAAGACAGGGGTTCGTGTCGATGTGCAGATACCAAAGATTAATTGGAAAAACAAAACTTTAGCTGCTCTAGCTACTATGGCGCTTACCAAATATCAGTTAGACCGAGCCTCTAAGGGTAAACACTGTTCGCCCAGTTTTAGTCCTATCTTTGCCATCATGAAAGATCGATTTAAAGTGAGTAAACAAACTAAGCGATATCGCAAGTGGCGTCAGAGCACTGCTTAGATTAGGGTTTTGACAGTGAGAGACGCTTTATGATCGAAGTTCCAGAATGGCGATTATCGCTTGAGGTGACATTAAAAAATGAGACAAATACTCACACTGCAACCTACTGCCAATTGGCCTCAGTTGATAGCGGTGGTCATCCAAGAGTGCGGACCATGGTCTGGCGGGGTTTTGATGAGTCTGATCATGGAATATTAATGTGTACTGATGCTGGCAGTGCCAAGCGATTCGAATTTAATCAAGATAGCAGAGCTGAAATTGCATGGTATTTTGTCGATGCGAGGCAACAGTTTCGCTTGTCAGGTTTTGTTGAGTGTTTGAGCATTAATGGGGACGACCTTAACCTGAGAGAACAGCTTTGGTCTAAGCTTTCTGCTGGTGCGAAAAAATCTTTCGTTGACAATTCAATGCTGAAAAAAACAGCAAAGGATTTCAAATTTGAGACTTATGGCGATGTTGTTCCTGAGTTTTTTACGGTTATAAAATTTCAGCCAGTGTTTGTAAAGAAGCTGGATTTGAGGAGTGAGCCTCATGGTCAACAGGCTTGGCAGTTAACTGGACTCGATTGGGTAAAGAAGAGGCTAGTGCCTAGTTTGTGAGCTGGATACACTCCCCTCAAGTATTGCTGTAAAAGTCCTGATACGGCTTTCAAGTGTATTTGCCTCGAGTAACATCTGACGGTCTTCAGTATCCAGCGGTAGTACATTAACCAAACTACTTACCAGACTGTTGGTGCTGAGCTTTTGGAAAAGTTCCCAGTCGGCGGGGATATTACGTTGATGTAAAAAATGCTCTAAGGCGCTTTTAAAGGTGCCGAGTATATCGGCGGTTGGTTCTTTAGCTTGCAAGTAGTCGTCTACGAAAGCCGACCAATCGGGTTTGATTAGTCGATAACCTCTGACACCACTTAGCTCGTTTTTTATGGTGAACCTGCATAAGCCGGAAAGTATTATTTCCAGACGACCATCTTCGGTCTCGGCATAGTCGGTGATTCTCCCCGCACAGCCAATCTCATATAGTTTGGGAGTACTAACTGATTGAATTGTGGTCGGTTCTGGTGTCGGCTGAATCATTCCAACCAAGCGCTCACCCAACATAGCATCTTCGATCATATTTAGGTATCTGGGCTCGAAGATATTTAATGGTAGCCGGCCGGCCGGTAGTAAAAGTGCATTGGCCAACGGAAATATCGGCAGGGCGTCAGGCAAACTCTCAAATGTCTGCATAAACGGGGATAATGCTCTACTGTTCATCTAATGCCTCCTCAAATACCTGTGCTCATCCAATCCCTTTGGTGTAGTCGCCAAGTTCAATTTCTACATCATAGCGTAAAGCGTATTCCTTTAACGAGTTAAAAAGAGCGATTCTATTCTCGGGATTTTCTTTAGTTTTGTTGGTTAAATGAGTGGTGTGTGGTTCTCGATCCAACCAGAACTGGCCTCCCTTTTGCACTGCCTCCGAAGCGCATGCCAACCAAATTATTGTGTCAGCTCCCTGTTCTGGTGTGCGCAAGGTGCGTTGCATTTTCTTGTTAAAGTCAGGTAGGCTAACCTCTACTCCGGGAGTCTTGGCCCACCCCGGATGCATATTTTGCACAACTATATTGTCGTTACACCAGGCTTTTGACCAGTACTCACCAGCCAGTACTAAGCCTCGTTTGGCCCGCGCATACGCATCGGCACCCGAATACTTCCCTTTAACGGATTCGATATTGCTGACGGAGATACGTTTTGCGTACATGCCGCCTGAGGACACATTAATGATTCTCGCAGGGTCATCGAGCGTGCCGGCCTCTCGCAGTAGTGGTTTTAGCTTTTCAGTCAAAATTATCGGACCAAGTAGCAGGAGGGCGAAAGAGGTTTCGATACCATCATGGTTCTCTTGTCTTGGATTCAATAAAGCACCGGCATTATTGATTAGAACATCAATCGGCCGGCTCTTATTCAGTAATCTATTGGCCAGCCTTACAACCTCGCTTGGCTCTGATAGTTCCGCGATTTCAACTTCAATATCATCATTACCTGAACGTTGCTTGATTTTAGTGACTACTTGCGCCGCTTTCTGAAGGTTACGAGCCACCAGTGTTAAGCTAGCTCCACGATGAGCCAGTTCAAATGCAGATGCTAAACCAAGGCCAGAAGTAGCGCCTGTCAGAACGATGTGCTTGCCTTTGATACTCCGAGTTACTGGTTTCCAAGATTTCCTGGCATATTGATACCCGAACTTAGTGAAGTTAGCTAAGCCGGGAAGGATGGCTTTATCGGCGGCTTTCTTGATAACGCTGAGAGTTGGAGACTTCTCATTGTCTTCCAAAGCCTTCCGCAAACTCTCAATGCTAACACTCCCCATTTTCCTTATGTGCCCCTTGAACAAGGGTGCTATTAGCGAAGCCGTACCATTAAGGACGATGTCGGCTTGCCATTTCACATGAGCTCCAGATGAGGTTGGTTCGATGGTTAGCGAATCTATTGCTGTAAAACTTTTCGCTTTGCCAGTTAAAACGGCAGTATTGGGAGCTTGATAGGAATCAATAGTGTAGTAGATCGGAATATTCCGAAGGCCCAAGGAATACATGACTTCAAACTTGGTTCCTTGACCTACTGAACCATCTGACACCTTGCGGGAATCTGTTACGGTTGGATCCCACTCAGCTATTCTTGAAAAGTCTACGATGTAGTCGAACACTTCTTCGGCAGATCTATTTACCTCGAACTCTTCGACCATCTTAAGGTTATATGTCATAACATAGACGCCATTATTGTTTTACCCGAAGAGTAACCAAACGTCCGTGTCTGTAGTGTTAATAAAACATTTTTTGTAAATCTTACGTTGTACAGGCTTCGTCTATACCGTCAATAAAACGTGTATTTTCTTGCTTGGGATCGAGCTGTGCTCTGGCGTCCTTTGCAGATTTGCTGCGTGGGTGGCAATGCAGCTCAAATGGCATACTAAGAGGTTCTGTATCAAAACTTAACTTCCCAGTTTTATCGACTCGCCCAATCACCATTTTAGAGTAATCGGACTTAGTCAAAATATCTTGGTGACCAAGTCCCTGCCCAGCAATAATATGGTCTATACCCATGTACTCTGAGCGGTCGTAAATATGGATGTGGCCGGCAAGCATTGTTTTACATTCAAGTTTACCCATCGCCTCAACAAGCCAGTCATGCTCACCGTCACTGCCAATGTCATGAGTGCTATTTTCTTGAGGGTCATGCAGCGGCCTATGTGTATAAACTACAGTATCGACAATGCCTTTATTTTCGACAATCAGGTTCTCTACTAACTCACCGCGATTGCCAGCTCCGTAGGGAAAGTGATTGGCCGCTGTGTCTAGGTTTACAAAGCGTGTTTTTCCAATGATAAAGGAATGGTTGAGTGGCCCTAATTCATTTAGAAATTGAGGGTAAATATGACCATCTTCATGGAAATCATGATTGCCGATGCTGATATAGCAAGGGATAGGGCTGTCCTGGAAGGACTTCACCGATCGCTCATAATCTCCCGCTTGATAGTTGAAATCACCGAGATGCAGCAGAAACTTCGCTCCTAACTGATGTGCCCTCTCTATACACCAGTCCAACTCTTTATCGCCACCGCTGTCGCCAATGGATGCGAACGTAAAATCATTGCTGAATGGAAGTTTCCATTCGATGCTTGTTTTGACTTCGGGGTCAAGAGCCAGAGTCACAGTCCGATTAATTCCTGAACGTTGCTCACCAATTATTACCCCCTTATCTTCGGTTACTAATTCCGCTTCGGGAGAGATATTGTTCACTCTAATATGAAGCTGTTCTTGCATTTGAGCTGAAATTTCAAACTTCGGTTCAGGAGAGAAAGCTCGAAAGCACAACAGCTGATCGCTCGATTCCGGTAATTTGATAATATCCTTACTTGATAGACCGAGATTGCCGTTGTGGCTCCAAAACTCGTTAGGAAGGGGAGATGGCTCTAGGCCAAGCATTGGAAATCGGATGCCTCGATTAAGACTGTAAGCGCCGCCAGTCAAAGCCAGTATCGAGGTTGATATTGCGCTTAGCTTTAGAAAATTTCTACGGTTGGTGAAGCGTTGATTTTTCATCAAAGTATTAATACTAAATAGGTGTCTACAAAAATCAGCGAAGTTGTATTCTGGAACTACCTTTCGGCCCTTCGAAAATCATAACCGATCTATTGTTATCTCCTGTCAAAATCTTGATTGGAGGCCCAAAAGATGCAACGAGTTCCTGATTGAATTGTGCTTCTTCAGGTTCTTCAGGGTTGTGCGTGAGTGCCACAAAATCGAAATCTTTTATTCGCCCTGAGTGAAGGTGTTCTTGCATGCGAGTATTTGTGTATCGCTCAGCAAAATTCGTTTCAGGGCCGAGGTCTGCATAATGAATCAAAATTCTATTATTGCTAAAAATCTTCGCTTGTTGATCTACGTTTGATTTAATCCACGCTCCAGCGGTGATCAAGTGGCCTTTGTCACTGCGTATGTCCAAATTTTTAATAGAAATCAATATTGCCAAAACAATCGTTACGTAAACAAGCCATTTTTGAGACTTGGAGTAGCTGTCAATACTCTTGAGCCAATGGTCTATTGCTATCGGTGCTAAGGGCAGTAGAGTCAAACATGTTGCTAACGTATAACGACTCACTGTCATATTATTGGCAATGCTAAAGGAAAGCAGTAAACCTAGATTCACCGCTAGGTATACAATCCATATACGACGTCTTAGGGCAGTTTTTAAAGCAACTCCACTAACGATGGCGGCTACACAAATCAGGAAATAGATGCCCGCCATCCTTCTAACCAGATCATCTAAAATATTAACCATATTATTAAACACAGGCCTGACGAAACCCAAAACACCCGTTGATTCTGTGTTGGTTTGGTTTTTAATATTGTGTAGAAAAAGGTCAAAAATATTATCTATATCTTGTCCGGCTAGCTGCGCCATCCTTACTGTAGCATCGTACTTGTCCTGAAGGTACATATAGGCCGTGGTTCCGCTCATTGCTAGAATTGCCACGGTTATTGAAATGACTATCGCCTTTTTGTGTTTTAGTTTGAAGCCATAAAAAATAAATAGAAAGTAGGGCACGATTAGCATTAGAATCATGCCTTCAAATCGAAAAATACAGCTAGCGATACTAGTAAATAACCAGCCTATAAAGTCCTTTTTGGTTTTGGTTCGACAGAATCTCAAAATAAAGAAGAGAGACCACAAATAAAAACTTAGGTATCCAAAGTCTCGAATGATGTAGGCTCGATACTTTGTAATACTCGGGAAAACAAGGATAATTAGGGCGGCTACAATCAATGTTCTTTGATCGCCATCAGACAGCTCATCTACGATCGCGACAAAAGCGAGAGTGAGTGACGTGGCGAGAAGCGCATTTAAAGTGTGTGCCGCTAAGGTTAGCTCAAGCGAAAAAAGCTTCGAGACTCCCGCTATAAGTAAAGGGTAGAATGGCCAGCTGTAATAACTTCTAGCCGTTTCCCAATCCCCGCTGAGAAATAGCTCAGCCATTGCTAGATAGGTAATGCCATCGTTATTTATCACTTTGTCGAGGCTGACACTTAAGGTCGACAGTAGTATGTTGGCGACTACCATCGCCAGAATAAATTGATATTGATTTCTCAATGACAGAAACATGGGCTAACAGCTTGGGACTAAAAATAACCGAAGTGAGGAGATTGGCTTATTTGATGGTGCATTGCTAACTGAATAAAAACCAGGTCGTGAACTATTTGTCGGCGCGGTTGTAATTTCTCGATCTTTGATCGACGCGAATTAGCAAATCCAAGATATACCATGAACGCTTATCGGGCGCATATAGTACTATATAATGAGCTTAAAATATCTATAGCAAAACTATCTTTGAATACAATTCGAGTGTCTGCTTAGAAACATAAGTAGAACAGCTCGATGTTGATGTTAATAAACCTTAATCAAGCCCTAAAATAACGAATGAAAAAAGTCTTAGTCACCGGTGGTGCTGGCTACATTGGCAGTCATACAGTAGTAACATTGATGGAAAGAGGATATCACGCAATTATTGTGGACAACCTCGACAATAGCAACGCAGAGGTCCTGAATAGAATCAATAGCATCGTTGGCACTAAGCCTGATTTTATAGAGGGTGATGTTAGGGACGCTGATGTATTGGATAGAGTCTTTTCCTCATACGAAATAGATGGTGTTATACATTTTGCTGGTCTGAAGGCGGTGGGCGAATCAGTTGAAAAGCCCATGAGGTATTACAGTAATAATGTAGAGGGTTCCATTAGCTTGCTTAAAGCGATGGATCGACACGATTGTAGAAAATTGGTATTCAGTTCATCGTCTACGGTCTACGGTGATCCGGTGCGAGTTCCAATTACTGAGGACTTTCCACTCAGTGCTACCAATCCTTATGGTCAGTCAAAGCTGATGATCGAAACCATTCTTAGAGACTTGGCAAATGCTAATTCACAATGGCAGTTCACTTTATTGCGGTACTTTAACCCAGTAGGGGCGCATGCTTCCGGCCTTATTGGTGAAGATCCAAATGGTATTCCAAATAATTTGATGCCGTATATTGCACAGGTCGCCGTCGGACGACTCAACAAATTGAATGTTTTCGGAGATGACTATCCAACCGAAGACGGTACGGGTGTTCGAGACTATATCCACGTTATGGATCTGGCTGATGCCCATATGCAAGCATTGTTGCATTTCAAGCCAGATCACGGTTGCAGAGCTTATAATATCGGTACTGGGAATGGGTATTCAGTGTTGCAAATGCTTCAAGCATTCGAAAAAGCGAGTGGTAAAGATGTGCCTTACAGTATCGAGGCGCGCAGATCAGGGGATATTGCAGAGAGTTATGCAAACTGTGAACTAAGTAAACAAGAGATCGATTGGGTAGCCCGACGTGATTTAGATCAGATCATGAAAGATCAGTGGAACTGGCAAAGCAATAATCCGAACGGATATAAGGACTAGCAAGAGGGAGGATTAAGACTAAAGTCTGATGAATGGGAATTGACTGTAGCTAAAATTATCACAATCAATTTATCTTCAAAACTCAAGATTCAGTTGTCGGCTTTTATTCCCAATCATCTCGAAATTACCCAGGAGCTATGTAATAAAACCATATTTAAGCAAAATTTAAAGCATTTATTACCTTTCAAATAATAAGCTATGATATTGTTTTAATTGACTATTTTTTTCTGAATTGAGTATCTCAAGCCGCAATAACTGTGGAGTCGTCGTGACCTTTATCACTTACGTTACTTATGAAGAAGGGGATGATTGCAGGAGCGGGGCTGGTTTTTGAGCGATTGAAGTCACGTAAAAACCGTGGTTGGGTATTGGGTTGGGTAGGGGCCACAGCAACTACGTAACTTCAACGCTCAGACTTTAGTCTAACTGAACACGCTATGAGTATTCAATAGAATGGATAGGTTTTTCGTTAAAATTCCCCATTTAAATTATCTTTAAGGTACTTAATAACCGAATTTGCCGTGGGTTTGTATATTTTAATACGCCGATGATTCTTATTCCCTTTGAGTTCGTTTTGTTGCTGTGGGGCTAGAGCCGAGGTAAATCTCTACCGATTATCAATCGTGCCAGTAAGCTAGCGAATTATGTCGATACGTCAAGGCGTTGTGTTGCGGGCTTATCATTCATTTTTTCCTTGTTCATCTTGCCTCGGATTTTCGTCATCGTGTTTATCTCTGCAGCAAAAGAACCATTGCATAAACATTCCCAGCAGAAAAGCTATAAGCAGGTAAAACCAAATTTCCAAAATTAGTAGTTTCATTGCATTGATCTCATATTCTTATTTGTATGCTTCAAGTTCTATACGCCTATTTCGGTGGCGACCTTCTTCGGTCCCGTTGTCGGCAATAGGTCGATCAGGTCCGTATCCTTTTATCTTAAATTGTGATGCTGGGAGCCCGGCAGACACTAAATACGCAGCCACAGCGTCTGCACGCCGCTCACTCAAATGAAGGTTATTACTGTAATTGCCAGTGTCGTCGGTGTGGCCACCCACCTCATAAATTGTTTCTGGACATCGCTCGATGGCAGAAACCATATCGTTGAGAAGTTGATAGCTTGCCTCGTCAATAATCGTCTTACCTGCGGCAAAGTTGATTTTACCACGTGCCTGTACCTGACTAACAATGGTGTTACAAAACTCTCGGTTAACGAATAGGTTATTGTCTACGTCGCCGGTAAAAAGATCTTTGAGTTTGCTGACTGTGGCATTCAAGTTCTTTTGGGAAGGAACGTAACCATTCACAGTTAGTTTTCTACCGCGTAGTTTAATGGTCAATCTACTGGGTTGTTCGGGCACAGCAAGCCCTTTCAAAAAATATAACCCTTGCAGATTTTTTAAGTTGCTTCCAAGCGTGAGTTGATTTTCGATTTGAAAATTAGGTAGATATTTTTTTAGCTGATTGAGGATCGAGTCAAGCTCATTTTGATTGGCAACCTGCCCCTTTACTGCGATGTATTCACCACTGACATCAAAGCTAACAGAACTATCAGTTGAATCTGGCTTTTTAATAATCTCTCCATTATGAGAAACACTTAAAACTCCCGCTGCTGTCGCCACTAGATCTTTCGCTGCTGTGATTGCCTCTTTGCTTGGCGCTGAACCCGTCAAAAGAACTTGTCGTCCCCTATTATGAGTGGCAACACCAACCCAATTGAATTTTGGATCTTTCAGTGCCGCTTCAGAGGATACTTTTACCTTAGCTTCGATATCGCCGGACTCGATCGCGAACGTGATTGCTAATAACAGAAGGCTACTTGCAAAAAGTGGCAGCAAGCCAATGCAAAGGAATGTCTTTCTTTCGTTCATTTTTACTCAATTTCTCCACCAAAAGTGACCTTGCCAAGGCTGCTGCGATGAGCGTTGGGAAAATCTTAGTAGAGAAGGAGTAAAACGTCAAAAAAGCATGAGTATTCGTAACTTAATTTAACAGTTGCGTGAAAAAACCTCGTAATGAGGTCTCCCCACCTGTTTCCCATGCCTTAAGTGCGGCAGTACCAATGACAGCGATGTCGGCGTGTTTACCGATGAAAGCCACATCCTCTGCGGTGGTTATTCCGAAGCCAACGGCTAGAGGTACATCAGTTTTAGCTTTGCATCGATCAATGAACTCAGCTAAGTCGCTATTCATATCAGTATTTGTGCCGGTTACACCTTTTCGAGCAACCGTGTATACAAATCCATCTGCAGCTAAAGCCAGTTCCGCCAGCCGTTCATCTGAATTGGTGGGTGTCATAAGAACGATTGGAGAAAGTTCCAGCTCTGCTGCTATTTCATGCAGTATTCGAGCCTCTTCAATCGGCAGGTCAGGTACGATAAATCCATGACCGCCAGCTTCTTTAAGTCTTTCTAAGAAAGTTCTTTGACCAGTTTTGAAAATAGTGTTGAAGTACCCCATCATAACTACCTTGAATGAAAAAGCCTCTGTAACTTTTTTCATGAAATTAAAGCAGTCATCAACCGAAACCCCTTTGCTGATCGCTTCTTGATTAGCTTTGACGAACAGTGGTCCATCGGCAGAAGGTTCTGAAAATGGGAATTGAAGTTCTACCAAATCCACACCAAATTCATGCATGACTTGCAGTTCTTTCCAATTGTCTTCAAAAGAAGGGTAGCCACATACGACGTGAGTCATGACCATCGCTGGTCTGCCTCGACTAGGTAGGGAGGCCTTGCGGTCAGAAATGTAGTTGTTTAGTTCACTATTGGCCATATTCTTCTGCCTTTTGTCTAATGAATTTCTTCCAATGGTCATCGTCTAATGCGTCAGCGATGGTAAAAATGTCTTTATCACCCCTACCGCTCATATTAATCAAGACGATTTCATCTTTTGACATTTGCTCAGCTTCTAAAACTGCTTGAGCAAAGCCGTGAGAACTTTCCAGCGCAGGAATTACTCCTTCAGTGCGCATCGCCAGTTTTAAAGCTTCTGTAACTTGAGCATCGGTTACCGCTTCGAAGCGAACGCGATCCTTTTCCCACAAATGAACTAAGATTGGATTGACGCCAATGTAATCTAGACCCGCTGCTACTGAATGAGTGTGAAGCATATTGCCATCATCATTTTGCAAGAAGTAGGTTTTCATCCCTTGCGCCACGCCAACTGATGCATCTTTATAGGCCAGGCGTGCAGCATGATTGCCTTTGCCTGGGCCGAAACCGCCTGCCTCACATCCAACAAGCTGAGTTTCCTCGTCATCCATAAAGCCCTGAAACAATCCAATAGCATTTGAACCGCCACCAACGCAGGCAAAGACTCTATCCGGGAGTTTGCCTGTCGAGGAGATCATTTGTTCTCTAGCTTCACGTCCGATAATCGACTGAAACCAACTAACCATTTCAGGGAAAGGATGCGGACCGCATGCGGTCCCGAGTACATAATGAGTGGTATCCATATTAGTCACCCAGTCTCTTAAACACTCGTTAATAGCATCTTTCAAGGTTTGTTGGCCGTCTTCGACCGCAACCACCGTAGAGCCCATATTTTCCATCCAGAAGACATTTGGCCTTTGCCTAGCAACGTCGATGGCACCCATGTAAATTTTACTTTCAAACCCAAAGCGTGCTGCCATCGTGGCGGTTGCATAGCCATGCTGTCCGGCGCCGGTCTCAGCAATGACTCGATTCTTTCCCATACGTTTTACGAGTAAGCCCTGTCCCATAACATTATTTATTTTATGAGAGCCGGTGTGGTTTAGATCTTCCCGTTTTATATATATCTGAGCCCCACCCAGTTTTCTTGATAAGTTTGCCAAGTGTGTCACTGGTGTAGGACGGCCAGAATAGCTCTGCATTAGCTCGATGAACTCTTGCCAAAACGTTGGATCGTCTTTGGCTTTACGAAACTCGGCTTTGAGTTCCTCTATTGTGCTGTGAAGAATTTCTGGCAGGAAGGTGCCGCCATATTCACCGTAGTAACCTTCGCGGCCGTCGGTAAAGTCGAATAAGTCCATCTGGGGAAATGATTGCTAATACAAGGTTTAATAATCCTAACATTTGTGACGTGACGAGTTAATAGTCGCGAGTTAATAACTATCGATGATCGGTAAAACTACTTGCCATTTGCTTGAGATCCACAACTCATACTTTTCAATTATCTATAATGTGTCTGACCGAGATAGATCATAAAAGCACATAGCCAAAAGCAATTTCGAGTCGTAGGTTGACAAAACTTGACTTAGAGAAATGAGTCTTTTTGCCTTGCGTGTTGCTCTTAGGGTCTCAAGTTCAGTACGAGACTGAGACGTTCGAAGAAGGCATGATTTAATGCATAGGCTGGTTGCCGGCTGAGATTGCTTTATATATGCGCGCTTTGTCTTGGTAAGCTTGGTTGACTGCTGATCGAAGTACCCTTGAGAAGACGGTATTGGGCTGATGGGGAATGTTACTAGCGAGGCGGTAAAATGTGGTCATTTTCCAAAACTGAAGTCTTGGGCATATTATAGAGTGAGTGTTTTTACGGCTCTGAGATGATTTCCTTCATAGGCAACACATCCAATGAGTTCCTCGCTCAGTCTCAGCTGCTGTAGAGTCCATTTTCTTGATGACTCATCTTGGTAGTGATGATATGAGTTTATTGACCCTACTACTTCTCGCTGGTTCATTTTGAAATTAATGCCTTGCCCAGTGGCTTTGCCAGAGGCCTCTTTGCGGGTCCAAACGCTGAGAAATATGTCCTCGTTTACATCGCCGTTTTGGTCAATGACGAGAGATTGCTCGAAGGAGGTAAAGCGCTTCCCAACTATGGCGGAAAAATTGCCGGTCCGTTGTAAAGATTCTATATCGACACCGATCTCTCCCGCCCGCGAAAACGCGAACATACCGATTGCGCCGGCTTGATCTGAGGTATCACTAAAATTAAAGAATAAACTGGTGTCGTTTGCCTTCAAAAAGGGTTTGTTCAGTCTTGTGTAACTCAGCTCTATCTCTTCATCAGGTAGATCTGAATAGCCTGAAATAAGCTTGTATAAATAATATCTACCAGCCAAGTAACTTGAGCCCATTCCTGATTTCAAACGCTTCTCATGCTTACTTTTCTGCGTGTAGTTGAGCCACTTTTTGGCAACCATTTGCTGCTCTTCGCTGATTTCTAATGGCAGTAACCAAATGTGAATTTCATTCGATTCCAGCGTCGGCATACGCTCTAACGAGCTGTTAATCCAGTTTGCTTTTGTAGATAGCTTATCTAACATTCTTGAAGAATAGATTGGTGTACGAGTAATAAAACGCTAGTATTCAAGGTCACTGTAAGAACATCAACTAGCCTGGACAATTTCCCAGGTCGGCAATAACTTATCAATACCAAGTGTCATTATGAAGGCAAAGATAATTTTAGCTACTATATTCGTGGCATCACTCGCAGCAGTTTTTCTTTTTGATTTACATCAGTATTTATCGTTAGAGTATCTCAAGGAACAGAAACAGGCTTTGAATAATGTTTACGCTGAACAACCGGCCTTGATATTAGGGGCTTTCTTTTTATTGTATGTGGTTTTAGCTGCGTTGGGGCTACCAATTGCAGCGATTTTGACACTAGCAGGTGGTGCGATATTCGGGTTTTGGACTGGATTCGTTGTGGCCTCATTTGCAAGTACAATTGGTGCAACGTTAGCTTTCCTCTTGACTAGGTTTTTATTCAGTGATGCCATCGAGTCAAAATTTGGTGATCGACTGGAAGTGATACATAAAGGTGTAGAGGAGGACGGGGCCTTCTATTTGTTCGGCCTGAGACTCGTACCTATCTTGCCATTTTTTGCTATTAATGCATTGATGGGGCTCACAAAACTTAAAGCATGGACATTCTACTGGGTAAGTCAAGTCGGTATGTTAGCCGGTACCGCGGTATACGTTAATGCCGGGACAAGGCTCGGAGAAATAGAGAGTGTTTCCGATGTCGGAGATATCAAACTCTTGGTGTCATTTATTTTATTAGCCCTTTTCCCGTTCCTTGCTAAAAAACTATTGGGATATTTAAAGAGTCGCAAAGTAGTTGCACAAACGGGAGAATAAAATGGCTAAATATGAAGCGAATTTGGTTGTTATAGGCGCAGGTTCTGGTGGTTTGGTCGCTGCGTTAATTGCCGCAGCGGTGAAGGCCAAGGTTATTCTTATTGAGCGGGAAAAAATGGGTGGAGACTGTTTAAACACTGGCTGTGTTCCAAGTAAAGCCCTTCTTCGTTCAGCTAAAATAGCAAACTATATGAGTCGTGCCGACGAATTTGGAATCGAATCTGTGGAGGTCAAGCCGGTTTTTAAAAAGGTGATGCAACGCGTTCAAGACGTGATTAAGACCATTGAGCCACATGATTCTGTTGAGCGATTTACGGGCTTAGGTGTCGAATGTGTTCAAGGTGAGGGGGAGATCGTTGACCCCCATACAGTCAAGGTTGGTGATCGAGTAATCACCACAAAAAGCATCATTATTTCGACTGGCGCCAGACCTTTTGTGCCGCCTATTAGTGGCATTGAAAAGATAGAGTATCTAACATCCGATTCAGTGTGGGAGTTGGAAGAGTTACCTAAAAAATTAGTGGTTCTGGGTGGTGGCCCGATTGGCTGTGAACTGAGCCAAGCGTTCTCCAAACTTGGCGCTAAGGTAACTATTGTTGAGATGATGGGTCAATTGATGGGGCGTGAAGATGTCGACGTCACCGAGCACATTACTCATAAGTTTACGAAAGAAGGCATTGAGGTGCTCACAAATCACAAAGCCGTGCAGTTTGATAATAGAAATGGGCAGAAAGTGCTTCATTGTGAGTCGGACGCAGGCAAGGTTGAGATCGAGTTTGATCAAGTTTTGATCGCAGTTGGGCGTAAGCCAAATACGGATCAAATGGATCTGGCCAAACATGGTATTAAACTGCGTAAAAATGGCACCATAGAAACTGACGATTATTTGCGTACCGCTGTGCCAAATATTTTTGCTTGTGGGGATGTGACTGGTCCGTATCAGTTTACCCATACAGCCTCTCATCAAGCTTGGTATGCAACCGTTAATGCTTTATTTGGGTTTGCTCGGAAATTCAAGGTTGATTACAGGGTGATTCCATGGGCAACGTTTACAATGCCCGAGGTAGCACGAGTTGGTGTCAGTGAGCGAGAGGCTCAAGAGCAGGGGCTTGATTGTCAGGTTACCAAATACGGAATTGATGATCTTGATCGAGCGATTGCTGACGGAGAGGCACAAGGTTTTGTCAAAGTGATCACGCCTAAGGGTAAAGATAAAATTTTAGGAGTTACCATAGTTGGACATCACGCTGGAGATTTAATATCCGAGTATGTGCTGGCGATGAAATACAACTTAGGACTCAACAAAATACTTGGAACCATTCACTTATATCCCAGCTTGGCGGAGTCTAATAAGTTCGTCGCTGGAGTGTGGAAGAGAGAGAATCAGCCCCATGGTTTGTTAAAATGGGTTGCGAAATTTCATCGTTGGAGAATTAGTTAAAGACGATCGAAATGAGTAGATCTCTGATATTTTCTTTGTTGTTTGTGGCGTTAGCGCCGATAACTACTTTTGCGGCGCCAAAATCAGAGCTTTGGTCCTACTGGCAACAAAGCAAAGAGAGCTCTCGAGCGACTATCTCGCATCAAAAGTGGAAATCGATTTTAACTAAGTATTTGAGTGTCAATTCTGTAGACGGCGTGAATCGATTTGATTACGCAGCTGTATCAGATTCTGATAAATTGCTGCTTGAGTCTTATCTTAGTGATCTGCAGAACATAGATCCAAGAAATCACAATCGGTCGGAGCAGTTTGCTTTTTGGATTAACTTATACAATGCGCTTACAGTCCAGCTGATTTTAAAACACTATCCTGTCTCGTCGATAAAGCAGATCCGATATTGGTCCTCATTGTTTGGCCCTTGGAATAAAAAGATAGCAAAAGTTGCAGGAAAACAAGTATCGCTTAACGATATCGAACATCGGATTTTAAGACCTATTTGGAAAGATCCGAGAATCCATTTCGCTGTTAACTGTGCCAGTGTTGGGTGCCCTAATTTATTACCAGAGCCATTAGACTCTCAGTCTTTAGAAACGCAATTAGATTTTGCAGCAAAGGATTTCCTATCGAGTTCTCGCGCCTTGCGGATTGAGGGGCAAGCGCTAATATTGTCGAGTATCTTCGAATGGTATTCTGATGATTTTGGCAGTACGGAAGAAGAGGTTATGCTCTACATCAAAGTCTTGGTAGATAGCCCAATGAGCCTAAAATTAGACGCCCTTAAGGAAATCAAGTATCAATATGACTGGTCGTTGAATGACCAGAATTGACCTTTATGTTGTTCAAAAATCACCCAAATCGATGCTTTCGTTTAAAGTTTGGTAATCATAGGCAATGTCAAAACGCGTCAACTTGATATTTGTACAGTAACGGTGTATTGATATAACAAGGTTATGATTTAGCGTTATTTTGACGCAACTGAGCGGTTCATCTCTTGCAGACTCGAGGGTATGTTATGCTATCTCATGATATATATAAGACTGGGTAGATCAATTTAGAAGAGAATGAAACTTGGGCATCAGAACATTGGTTAGAACCAAGTTTTATTACTGGATTGATAGGGTGTCGACTTTGTTTTTATCAAATTGGTCGGGGGTGGGGTTTTTCGAAGTGCCATCGCCACTACAAGCGATACATAGGGTCGAGTTAAAGCTGTGATAGGAGTGACTATGGTAGGTGTTGAAATTAGAAAATGGGTGGGCTGCTTGATAATTCTCGTGGTCTTAACTGTTTCGGGGCGAGCAGCAGCGGCTGTGCCAATGAATCAGATCGACTTTTGGAATGATTCTGAACCCTCTAGTTTGATCGACCTTGACCACAGTGCTTTCGAGGATATCTTAAAAAAATACGTGGCCACAGATCATCCAAGTGATATTTCTAGGTTTAATTATACAGCTGTTACGCAAGCGGATTTTGCTAAGTTAAATGAATATTTGACGTACTTGCAATTTATGGAACCTCGTCAGTTAACTGAGGCTGAGGCGAAAGCGTTTTGGATAAATCTCTACAATGCAGCAACACTGAAGATGGTGTTAGAGGCGTTCATAGACAACGGAAGTGTCAGCAAGATCAAGGCTCGTGGACTACCTGCAAGGCGCTGGCGGCGTGACATAGTCACCATTGCGCAGCAAGACATGTCACTCGAAGATATTATGAATGGAGTCATAAGACCAATGTATAAAGATCCGAGGGTTCATTACGCGCTTTTCTTTTGTGCTTTGGGTGGGCCAGATATGCCAACTGAAGTGTTTAAGGGAGACAATAATGAGGACTTGTTGTCAGCTCTTGAAACTAATTACCTGCAAGAGAGCAGAGCAGTTAGAGTAGAGGGTGACCAACTGGTTCTGTCGGAGATTTTCAAAGAGTACGACACTGACTTTGCCCAATCTCAAGGCGCTTTACTTGAATACCTGAAATCTAAGGTCTCAGAGGAAGTAGCAGGGTTGATCGATACCGCGAGCAAAGTTCGATATGAGTACGACACCACAGTGAACACTCCCTAGCACACGGATAATCACTGGCGGGGGAGTGTTTGAGGCTCAAAAGCAGGCGAAAAATATCCGTTGATGCATTACAATATCGACTCTGAGAAATCGGGATATTAAATCGATTTGTCAATTTGGCATATCCCAGCGGCAATCAAATTTTCTATGTCACATACACCGGATTTATCCATAAGTGTGAACACAGCGGTTCAAGTGCTTCACCGCGGGGGAGTCATCGCTTACCCAACTGAATATTGTTTCGGTCTAGGCTGTGATCCTAGAAATAGGGATGCTGTAGAAAGACTACTGGCGATCAAACGGCGTAAAGCTGAGCAGGGAGTTATTTTGATAGCTGCTGATCTGGCCCAAGTAGGTCATTACGCGGAATTACAGTATCTGAAAAATAAAGACTTAGTTCTGAGTACTTGGCCTGGACCTAATACCTGGCTTCTGCCAATCAAAGAAAGCGTACCAGACTTTATAAAAGGCCAACACTCAAGTATCGCTATGCGGATACCTCAACATGAATTTTGTTTGGCTCTGTTGAATGAATACGGCCATCCCATTGTTTCTACCAGTGCAAATCGAAGTGGCGAACCAGAGCACTTAACAGCCAGTAGTGTTGCAAATGATATTGGTGATGAATGCGATTTGGTTATTGACTTACCCGTCGGTGGATTAAAAAGGGCCTCCATAATCAGAGATGCGGTGACTGGAGCTACAATTCGTTAAGATTAGTTATGAAACAAGCAGAAGAACAAAAGCATCAAGTAGAGGCTTATCTAAAGTCGCTCCAAAACTCGATATGCGTGGCCATCAGTGAAGTTGACGGCAATGAGTTTATTGAGGATAGCTGGCAGCACTCAAACGGTGGTGGTGGGATAACCCGGGTGCTTAGCGGCACAAACGTAATAGAAAAAGGTGGTGTAAATTTTTCACGAGTACTCGGTGATAAGTTACCGCCAGCGGCCACAAACAAGCGCCCTGAATTGGCCGGTAAAAAATTTGAAGCAATGGGGGTGTCGTTGGTTTTACATCCGTTAAATCCTCATGCTCCTACGACTCATATGAATGTGAGATTTTTTATTGCGGGTGCTGATTCGGATAATCCTGTTTGGTGGTTCGGTGGCGGTTTTGATATGACGCCTTACTATGGATACGAAGAGGATGCCCAACATTGGCACCGCACTGCCTTTGAAGCTTGCCAAGCCTTTGGAAGTGATTTTTATCCTAGATATAAAGATTGGTGTGATCGATACTTTAAGCTACCGCATCGTAATGAGCAAAGAGGAATAGGTGGGCTTTTTTTTGATGATCTAAATGAGCTGGGGTTTGATCAGAGTTTCGCATTTATGCAAAGTGTCGGAGATCATTTTTTGAAGGCTTATTTGCCCATACTCAACAGACGTAAAGACTCTCATTATGGCGAGGCCGAGCGTCAGTGGCAATTAGTGCGACGTGGAAGATATGTGGAATTTAACTTGGTTTATGACCGCGGCACTCTTTTTGGTCTTCAATCGGGAGGGCGAATCGAGTCTATTCTTATGTCTATGCCGCCCATGGTTGCCTGGGAATATCAAGCAACACCAAAGCAAGGTAGTCCAGAATGTAAACTATTGACGGACTTTATTGTTCCCAAACCTTGGATTTAGTATTTTGATTTGGCTTTATAGGGTTCTACTCAATCTCGCAATTCCGATTGGATTAATCGGTCTATTTGTTAAAGGCTTTAGGAATTCGGCATATTGGTTTCGCTGGTCAGAGAGATTTGGTTTTGTTGGAGAATCCGTACTCGAGAGTGGGCCTTATGATTTATGGGTGCATGCGGTATCAGTTGGAGAGGCTAGAGCTGCGGCACCACTTATAAACGAACTAAAAAAAATAAAACCCCAGTCTAAAATTTTAGTGACCACTACCACACCCACAGGGTCTGCGATGGTTGATATGTTGCTCGCAGATAAAGTACATCATTGTTATTTTCCATATGATTTACGATGGGCCATGCAGAGATTTATTAGCTCAACTAAGCCAAAAACCGCGCTAATCATGGAGACCGAGATTTGGCCCAATATGATCGATGTAACCAAGCGATCTGGAACCAAATTGATATACACCAATGTGCGACTATCGGAAAAGTCTTATCGCGGCTACGCAAAGTTTCCTAAACTAGTTAGCCACACACTTAGTAAAGTCGATCTCTATGCAGTCCAAGGTGCTGCTGATCGTAAACATCTACAGTTTTTAGGTGTGGATGAGGATAAGATTGTGGAGACTGGCTCTATAAAGTTCGACGTAAATATCGCACCGAGTCTCAGAGAATCTGCGGAAGTTTTGCGCCGTCGCCTTGGTCAAGATAGATTGATTTGGATTGCCGGCAGCACGAGAGATGGCGAAGAAAGCATCATTCTAGCGGCTTACAAGGAGCTTAAGCGACAATACCCATCTTTGCTGTTAATTTTGGTACCCCGTCACCCTGAAAGGTTTGATTACATGGCAAGAAAGATTCAGCGGCGCGATTTGGTTTGTGTTCGTAGAACGGATGATTTGTCAGAGTTGTCCAGCGATGTCGATGTGTATCTTGGTGATACTATGGGTGAGCTTAGTTTGATGTACGCTTGTTCTGATGTCGCTTTTGTTGGTGGCAGTCTAGTTCCTCTAGGAGGCCAAAATATCCTTGAGCCATGTGCTTTAGGAGTTCCTGTGTTATTTGGTCCATATATGTTCAACTTTCCTGATATCAGTAAATGGACTATTAAAGAGGGCGCTGGACGAATGGTTAATGATGCCCAAGCTTTAGTTGAAAATGTAGCTGAATTACTAGCTAATCCAAGTCTTAGAGATGAGATTGGTGGCAAAGGGATGCGATTTGTGGATAGGCATCGTGGTGCTCTAGCAAAAAATGTGGAGCTGCTAAAGCCGCACATCTAAACCTTCTCAAGGTCAAAGTTTAGAGTGCGGTCAACGATCTCAAGGTAATAGCTTATTAGTGCGTTTAACTTAGATGGATTCCTAATGAGGCTTTGTAAGACTTCCAGTTAATTGGAATCGCGTAGATACGTCCCTTGGCCTGTTTGTTTAGATCTTGCGGTGTACCTTTGGTGATTTTAGGGGTGGATATAATAAAATCATGGCCCAACTCGCGTCGAGCATTGCCAGAAAGGGTGTTTGCAACTTCACCAACCGCGTCTTCCATCATCATCTCTGATGTGTCTGATTCGCCTATCGAAAGTATCAGATGTCTTAGTAGCGCTGATGGCGCGGTAAAGTGACATGCGCCCTTATAGGCACCTGAAATTGCAATGGTGCCAGTATAGTCAGCGCTTATTTCGTTGATTGCATTGATCAAATACGGGGTGCCAACTTTGACGGTCGGGTCATTGGTGTGCGCGAAATAGTTCACAATGCAGTCAATGAGTGCTTTAAGGTTCTCTTCCTTCATAGCTACGTCTCCCAATCAATCTTCTATGATTTCTCGTAAGGCTTCTTGCAGCTCCAGTGCTGAAAATGGCTTGGTGACAAAACCCATGGCTCCGGCCTCAAGAGCTTCCATGCCAGTGGCTTTGTCGTTTAATGCTGATATTACTAAAATTTTACAACTCGGATCTAGCTTGACCAGCCCTTTAATACAGCCGATGCCATCTAAGTTTGGCATGGTTAAGTCCATGGTAACGACATCAGGGCTAATTTCTTTGAATAGGCTAATGGCGTGCTCGCCGTTAATCGCTGATCCAACGACGTTGAATATACTTTGATCACATTCTCGTTCAATTTTCTGTCGAATAATTCTCGAATCATCGACGATCATCATCTTATACACGATTCGTTAATCTCCTTATTAAATTTTACTAGCGTAGTGAGTTGTTTTAGGAAACCGTATAGTAAACCGCGTCCCCTCTGTTGGTCGAGTTTTTAGGGCAACCTTACCTCCAAGTCTCGTTGCTATTTCGCCCACCACATTGAGTCCAACACCTCGACCGGAATCTGAGTCAGCTTCATCTTTGCTGGAAAGTCGATTTGTTAGCAATAAGTTTAGGATTTGAACAGGAGATGTCTGCTTGGCTTTGTTTGAATCGATTAACCCTGCCGCTTGAGCATTCTTTTCGAGTTTATCGAAATCGATGCCATTACCGTCGTCCTCGCAGATTAGTTTAAAGCCATTTTCACCTTGATTGAACAGAGATAAGTTGACATTGCCGATCTGGTTTTTTCCTATTCGTGCTCTCTCAGTAGGTACTTCAATTCCATGAGAAATTGCATTTCTCAATAACTGACTAGTCAAAGAGATTAGGTCCATTTTGGTTTTTATCGGTATAGTTCCGCTATCAAAGCCAGCCAAACTTAACTGTACCTTTTGATGAAACTGCTTATAGCACTGATTTCGCTAAAATTGACAATGTCTTGGCATCGATGATTTGGTTATTTTTGATCATTTTCTTGATCTTTGATCTGGGCAGCCAATGCACCTCCAGTTGCTCTGCATCGTCTAGATTTTGAGTTCCAACGCAGAGATCTTTTGCCTCAAAAAGATACAATACCTCGTTGCTAAAGCCTGGGCTTGGCACAAGAGTGCCTAGATTTCTCCATTGTTTGGCGGTTATGCCGGCTTCTTCCTCTAGTTCTCGTTTTGCGGTGTTTAATGGCGGCTCGTTCGGTTCCAAGCAGCCAGCTGGTGCCTCCCATACCATCGCATCCACGGCATGTCGCCATTGTCTTAATAAACAAATTTGATCAAACTCGTTGATAGCTAATACAACCGCTCCACCTGGATGTTTAACGATATCAAAATGAGTGTGTCCACCTTTTCTAAGTGGAACTTGCTCTTGGTGTAGCTCTATAAGTCGACCTTTGTGAATGACGATGTTTGGCAAAACGCGTTGGATTAGTCTTTAAAGTTGATAAGGCTTGGCTGATAGTCTGAGGGTGCTTTGTAACCCATTAAGTTGAACGCCGTAGCCGCAATATGAGTTAAACCAGCGTCCGAAGGGGGAGATAGGGTATACTCGCCGGCAAAATTCGAATCGATAATGGCAAACGGAACAGGGCTTAGAGTATGACTGGTTTTTGGTGAGCGAACCCCTTCTTTTTCTGTAAACATGATATCTGCGTTACCGTGATCTGCGGTGTATATTAGTATGCCATCATGGTCTTTTACGCACTCGATCAAGCGAGCGACGCATTCATCTACAACCTCCATTGCCTGGATTGCCGCAGCCATATCACCAGTGTGGCCAACCATGTCCCCATTTGCGATATTCAGCCTACCAAAATGAAATTGGCCGCTTTCAATTAGTTTAATGGTCTGATCGGTAATCTCTCTGGCCTTCATCGCTGGTGCTTCATTGAATTCGATATTATCCGACGGAATTTCGATGTATGTCTCTAAGCTCTCATCAATATACCCGGAACTATTTCCATTCCAAAAATAAGTCACGTGCCCATATTTTTGTGTTTCTGAAATAGCAAAAGATTTCAATTTTGACTCACAAAGGAACTCCCCCATGGTTCTATTAATTGCCGGCGGATTAACTAGGTAGTTGTTTGGTATTAGGTCATCACCATCGTATTGCAGCATTCCTGCGTAAAATAGTTTGGGATGCACACCATGCTGTTCCCGATCGAACTTGTCGAAATTCTCTCTCTCATAGGCTAGAGAGATCTCTATTGCTCGGTCTCCTCTGAAATTAAACAGGATAACGGCGTCACCATCTTCCATCTTACCTACAGGGCTACCATCTTTCTCGATTACAAAGGCCGGTAGGTATTGATCGTCCTTGCCGGTAGATTCATACATCGCTTCGACCGCCTCTGAAGCATTGGCAAAGGCTGTGCCAATTCCATGGGTATGGCAATTATAGCCGCGCTCGACCATTGCCCAATCTGCCTCATAGCGATCCATGGTGATTTCCATGCGTCCACCGCCACTTGCTATTCTAAAGTTGGTTGAATATTCAGCGTTAATCTTTGATATCAGATTTTCGGATTGCTCAATATAGGTCAATGCTGACCTAGCTGCTACGTCTCTACCATCTAATAACACGTGTATACAGCATTCAGTGACCCCTTCCGCCGCGGCTTTATTCATCAAGGCATATAAGTGCTTGGTATGAGCGTGAATATTACCATCGGAGTGCAAGCCCAGTAAGTGTAACTTATTGGCCTTGCCATGCTTGATAGCTTGCTGCCATACATCAGTGTCAAAGACGCTACCATTTTCTAATGCCTGGTTAACCAGTTTCGCTCCTTGTGCAAAAATACGACCGGCACCTAAGGCATTATGTCCGACCTCACTATTGCCCATGTCATCATCACTGGGTAAGCCAACGGCTGTGCCATGAGCAGCCAACTCTGTGTAAAGATCTTGTGATGCGAGTGCATCTAGAGTAGGAGTGTTGGCTTCAGAAACAGCATTGCTAGGTCCGGCCGGTGCTACCCCAACGCCGTCGGCAACGACGATAACGACAGGACCTTTACGACCAGCAAATGAAGGATGTTTTTCAAGAGTAAGGCTCATGATGACTGGATGAGAGTTGCAAGTTGAGAGTTAAGATTTGAGGGTAAAGAGTTAAACGTCAGTTTTAATGAGATGTCCGAGCATTATTAGATTGCAAACGTTGACCAAGTTTATCGATCGCCTGTGCCCGGTGGCTGATTTTATTTTTGATTTTACTGTCTAACTCGGCAGCATGACATTGCTGATCTGTGACGTAAAAAAGAGGGTCGTAGCCAAAACCAAAATCACCTTTTTCTATGTTTGCAATACTACCTTCCCAGGTGCCTTCACATATGATCGGTGTTGGATCTAACTCGTGCTCCATGTATACAATCACGCATTGGAATCTAGCGGTTCTTTTTTCGATGCCTTTCAACTTATTCAGTAGTTTGGTGTTATTGGCTTGATCGCCTCTGTGATGCTCGGAAGGGCCATCTGCAAAACGGCTTGAGTAAATCCCTGGAGCACCCTGTAAGGCATCTACTTCGAGGCCAGAATCATCGGCTATAGCCGGTAGGCCAGTGTACTTGCAGGCATGTCTCGCTTTGATTAAGGCGTTTTCAACAAAACTCAAGCCATCCTCTACTGCTTCCTCGAAATTGTAAGTACTTTGAGCAATAACTTCATAGCCAAAATCTTCTAACTGGCTTTGCATCTCTTTTACTTTCCCCGGGTTGCCTGTGGCTAGTACTACTTTTTTTTTCACGTTCAACTTCGAGTTTTTGAGTTGGTTTAACTAGACTCAAGAGCCATATTTTGCGCATCAATTAGTTGGGCAATTCCAACTTCAGCGAGGTTAAGCATGTCCTGCATTTCTGAGGCAGTAAAAGGGGCTCCTTCAGCAGTGCCCTGCACCTCAATAAAGTCGCCGTTGTCGTCCATTATGACGTTCATATCGGTCTCGGCGTTGCTGTCTTCGGGATAATCAAGGTCTAAAACCGCATTGCCTTGATAAACTCCGACCGAAACTGATGCGATTTGTCGAATCAATGGGCTTTTTTTGATTAACTTATCTTCGAGCATTTTATTGATCGCATCAGCTAGCGCAACATAAGCACCCGTGATTGAGGCTGTACGAGTTCCGCCGTCGGCTTGTATAACGTCACAATCGAGAGTGATGGTGTGCTCACCCAACGCCGTTAAGTCGATAGCAGCTCTAAGAGATCTGCCGATAAGACGTTGTATTTCTTGTGTGCGACCAGACTGTTTTCCTCTAGCTGCTTCGCGAGCCATTCTTGAGTTGGTTGATCTGGGTAACATCCCGTACTCGGCGGTAATCCAGCCTTGTCCTTTACCTTTGAGAAAGTGAGGAACTCTAGTCTCAACCGTAGCATTACAAAGTACTTTTGTATTGCCACAGCTGATCAATACTGACCCTTCCGCATGAGCCGTGTAATTTCGCTCAATCGATATTTTACGTAGTTCATCGCATTCACGACCGCTCGGTCTGTCTGAGTTCGAAGGTTCGGGAGCTGGAGTATTTGATGTGCTCATCAAAAATTACCGTAATATTTGTAAACTGATATGTGGTTGATATCGTAGTGTAAACTAAAATTGATCATCTAGATCAGAAATGAAGCTCTCAATCTCGTTGATGGTAGAGTCCAGATCTTTCATATTAAAGCGCTCAGCTGATTTCACATCTCGCTCTGCCTGTTCTTGCGCTTCCTGCTCTTTGGATGCTGCGATCGATTGATTGAGGAGCTGTAAAGTGTCGGGTTCGTCAAATTCATTAAGAGTTCGATCCTCTAAAGGTGTAACTCCCCAGAAAAGTACAACGATCGATAGGTTGTCGCTGGGTGGCTTGTTTCTGTTTTCTAGTGATTGGAGTAGGCTATTTAGTCCTAGGCTGGGGTGAACAGGGTCAACATATTCGGTTAAATCGTTAGGTTCGAAGCAAGCCCAGGCGCCATCGGTAGCCAAGAATAAAACGTCTCCTTCACGCATATTTCTGGGATCACTGACTTCCGGACGGGGCGCTTCTAGGCCTCCAACACAACGATTAATTGGGGCATTACCTTTTCGACCTGCCTTTTGAGATACGTGGTCCTCAGTGATGAATTGTGCTTGGCGCTTTCTGATGAGGTAGAACCGGCTATCACCGGAATGAGCCCAATGTAATACGCCCTTGTAGATGAGGCAGACCACGCATGTTGTCTTGGGCGATTCAACCGGCAATCCCATTTTTACCGCCTGACGATGTATCGCATGGTGAGCAAAGTTGATTGACAATGTCAAAAAGCTCTGTGCTTTTTTTAGCTGAGCAGGAGTTGCTTTCTTGAAAGAGTCCCCCATGGCTTCGACAAAACACTGAGAGGCAATCTCTCCTCCTTCATGCCCGCCCAAACCGTCGGCTACCACCAATAGAACGGCGTCTTCTCGTTCGAAGATACCGGTACTATCTTCGTTATAGTCCCTCCCTCCCTGATGACTTTGCTGCCCTGCAGAATAAATCATTTTTCCCATTTGGCTATCGCAATCCTATCTCGTCGTCATGATCTCAACAAACTCGTCAACGGTTTGCGGGCGCTTTTTGGGGTCCAAACTACTCGCCAGATCAATTGCTTTGATCAATTTGGGGCGATAATGCCTGCCATGGGTCTCTTTAAGTGGTCTCAAAGTATCTTTTTTTAGCCGCTTGACAGCGCTTGGTGGTGATTTGTGAGTTATGCATGCTCGCATTGTCATAGCGATAGCGTAAAGGTCAGAACACAGATCAAGTTCTTTTTTCTCATGTTGCTCGGGCGCCGAATAGCCATGAGTTAGCGTATGGACCTTATGTTTTTCCGTGGAGGGAAATCTATAGGCTGCACCCAAATCTAATATAAGAGGGACACCGCTGGCCCGAAGTAGGATGTTACTCGGTTTGATATCCAAGTGTAAAAAGTTGTTTTTATGTACTTCCTTTAACCCTGCTAGTGTCATACTGAATACGCTCAGGATGAACTCTTCGTCAGGCACGTAGTCGGTATTTTTTATAAACCATCGCAAATCTTTGCCGTTCTCGTAGCGCATTACGAGATACGCTGTGTTATTGGCGCGGAAAAAATTTGAAACATTAACGATATTGGGATGATCTATTTGTGACAAAGTCAGGCCTTCGTCGAAGAAACGTTTTAGACCAATGTGATATTTGTGTTCTTGATCTTTGGGGTAGACATGCAGAGAATGATCTCTCGCACGCCTCATGCAATTAGTTGCGTAAAATTCTTTAATTGCAACAATTGCATTTGTTTTTGTGTCAAGAGCACTGTAAACGACACTAAACCCTCCCACACCAATAACGCGGCCGATTTTATAATGCTCAACCATGGTGTCTGCCTTCAGCGGCATCGCCGGGATATTCTGAGTTTTGGGTTTTAATAAGCTCATTCAGGTATTATAGACACTAATGCTCATTCATCAATATTTACCGATAGTGCCGACATTATGACACAAAGTATGACTGCCTATGCACAGGCTGCAATAAACACCGATCTCGGAGAACTCAGTTGCGAGTTGCGCAGTGTGAATCATCGATATCTCGAAATCGCTCCCAGAATGCCAGAGGAACTCCGATTATATGAGGGGAATCTTCGAGAACTGGTCAGCGCTAGTTTAGCCAGAGGTAGAGTTGATGTCTTTATTAGACTCAAAGAGAGTGAATCGTCTAATCTCGAGCCCAATGACGAAGCAGCAAAAAATTTAAATCTACTGCTAAGGGAAATGCGAATACACGTTCCTGAAATGGAAGCTATTCGAGCGATCGACGTGTTGCGTTGGCCGGGTGTTTTGCAGGCGAAGAAAGCGGATCCAGAAGTGATGAAGGCAAAGCTGCTGGAGGTGCTCGGGATTGCTCTTGACGGTTTAGTCAAGGCTCGAGCCACTGAAGGTCAAAAAATGGCGGACTTGATTTTGCAAAGACTAGAAGGTATTCGCGACATAATTAGCGAGGTACAAACCTTTTTACCTGAGATAGCGCAGGCCTACAGAAATCGTTTGGAAGAGAAGTTGGGCGAAATTAAAGACCAATTGGATCCAAGCAGGCTAGAACAAGAAATGGTGATGTTTCTACAAAAAACCGATGTTGCTGAAGAGCTCGATCGTCTGTTAGTCCACATAGAGGAAGTTCAACGTGTATTAGACAAGTCCGAACCGGCTGGTCGGAGATTAGACTTTTTGATGCAGGAGCTAAATAGAGAGGCTAATACCTTAGGCAGTAAAGCTCAAGATCCGAGGTTAACCAAAGCGAGTGTGGATCTGAAAGTGTTAATAGAACAAATGCGTGAGCAAGTTCAGAACATTGAGTAATAGTATTTTTGATCCGTTTGAGGTGGTTGAGAAAACAAGATCGCCGGTATCGCACTTTCAACAGTGATTTTACTAATTTTAAGTGCAGCCTATTTTGGTAAAAAGTAAGTACTTTTGGTTAGTTGGATTGAAGTACTTCCAGTCAATCTACTAGAATATCGGCCTTTGTCAAAATCTACATCGTCTGGGCTATGCGGACTGCCTGTCTGTCGTTCATAGACCGTATTCCTTAAAAATTGATTCCTCCATAATCTCTATGGCACAAATGAACTCAATATCGCTAAGTGACCGCTCTCGTTTGGTCGGTATGATTTGTGATCTCACGGATCTAAATCTCAATACTTATGACTACAATCTTGCTGAGAGATTAGGTAGTTTTTTGGGAGTTTCTGGTTCAATGAATTTAGCGCGCGGTATCAAAAATCTTCCCTCGTCAGGGTCTGGGATCAAAGGTGGGTCGAGTCATGCTGTGATTGAGGAATTTCTGGACTCTAGAGAGCGTTTGGTCAAGCAGTTGATTGATAGTTTTTCGTCAAGTGATGTTCATAACAGCGTCCCCAGTGAGGCAAACGGTGTGCGTCGAGAGGCTTTATATACGTTTACTCCGTTTCAACGTTTTTATACTGCCAAGCAAGTTGAAATGGGAGTGGCTGTTAAACACTTGAGAGATTTTTTGAGAAGAGATATGTCCATTATGTCAGTCAAAATGCAAAGATTGTCGCAAATGGACCTGATATTTGATGAGAATCTCGAAGGTCACATACGAAAGCAGTTCAATATCGTACCAAAAGCCCTCGAGCACTATTTTTATGCTTCTGTTTCTGCCAGCGATAAGGAGTTTGACCTTGATACTTTTCTACCTGAGTTTTACCTCACAATGCGCGATCTTTTGCTGGCCGAATTGGATGCTCGTATGCAGCCCTTAATAGGCTTAGTCGAGGCTTTACAAGAATATGAAGAACAATATGAATAAATTTCTTTTCCTCGCCTCATTTTCGGTGGGGGCCATAGCAATTCTCTGGATAGGCGGCGTCTTTTTAGGGCATGACCCTCTTGGTTTAGTGGTAACGTTGATTATTGCGTTTGTATACCTTATTGGAACATTCGAGTTATTGAGGTTTCGACGAGCTACATCCACCTTGACGCTAGCATTAGGCTCATTAACTGAACCATTAGAGCATCTTGAGCCTTGGCTAAAGACAATAGACGCCCAGTTACGAGACGCGGTTCGAATACGTGCAATGGGTGGGCGAAATCCTCTGCCCGGACCTATTTTGACTCCTTATCTCGTTGGTTTGTTGGTGATGCTGGGATTACTTGGTACTTTTATCGGGATGGTCGACACCTTGAGAGGCGCGGTAACGGCATTACAAGGAACTACAGAATTGGAAGCTATTAGACAAGGCTTAGCGGCACCAATAGAAGGGTTGGGGCTGGCATTTGGGACATCAGTTGCGGGGGTCGCAGCCTCGGCAATGCTTGGTTTGTCGTCTGCGTTGAGTCGGCGTGAGCGGATACACTCTAGCCGTCTGCTTGATCAGAAAGTTGCCGAGGAATTGAGTTTGCACTCGCCAACTCATCAGCAAATCTTGGCTTTCAAGGCTATTCAAAATCAATCAGAGGCTCTACCTAAGGTGGCTGAACAGCTAGAAATATTAGCCGTTCAATTGTCAGATTTGGGTCAGTCAGTGGGCGAGAAATTGTCTCTGCAGCATAGCCAGTTAAGCGAACGATTACTTGAGGCGCAGGCCGAAACCAGCTCCGCTATTACCGAGACGGTTGGCAAATCATTATCAACCACCACCGAAGGCATAAGCGAATCGCTCGTGAGCGCCGCGACCGACGTTTTTAAGCAACTGGAGCTGCAAGCGCTGGATTCGAATCTTCGGGCAGTGAGGGTGATCGATGAAAAAACAAAGATTCACCAAGAACAACTAGACTCTCTTATTTCTGTGACGGGAGCGCATGTTGAAAATCTCCTCGAAGAGATGAAAGGGAATGTAGCGGATTTATCAAAAAGGCTTCTGGAGTCGTCGGAAGTTTGGGCAAATAAGCAGGTAGAGCAATCAAGAGAGATTAGCCTAGCAATTAGAGAGGAAATGAAGGCTTGGCGGGACCAAGAGCAAGATAAAGTTCAGTCGGCGTTTGAAAAACTGGCAAGTCTTGATGAGCTCGTTGCTGAGCACTTGACCACAATGGGTTTGAAATTAGAGGAGCCCATTACACGATTGATCGAGGTTGCATCAGAAAGTCCAAAGGCGGCGGCTGAGGTGATTACTAAATTGCGTGACGAGGTGGCGAAGAATGTAGAGCGTGAGAATGTGGTGTTGGCGGAACGAGCTGATCTGATGACAAGTTTGAACGAAATTTCGGATAAACTAGCGGCGAATTCGATAGAGCAAAAAGCCACGATCGAGGCTCTTGTTAGTCAATCCACCGAGACTTTCAGTAGTGTTGGTGACAAATTCAATGAGCAAGTCTCTAAAGAATCTAAAAAGATCAGTGATTCTGCGGATCTGTTTGCGGCGAGTACGGCGGATATGGCTAGCTGGGGTGAAGCATTTCAGGTTGCCATGGAGCAATTTAGTGATTCTACTTCGATATTGATTGAAAACCTCAATCGAATAGAGTCTGCTTTGGCCGACAATAATGCGCGTAGTGATGAGCAACTTGCCTATTA
This sequence comes from Gammaproteobacteria bacterium, assembly GCA_022447525.1. Lineage (GTDB taxonomy): Bacteria > Pseudomonadota > Gammaproteobacteria > Arenicellales > Arenicellaceae > Arenicella. The sequence continues at coordinate 20,660 of JAKVBA010000013.1, read as the reverse complement.
CGTTGCTCAAGCTAGGGAAATCATTGATCACAATCTGCTCTCTCACCAGCAAATTATTTCGGCGTTGAATGCTCAAAAGTCACAGCCATCACAGCGGCCCCAGCAAATGGCCGTTGAGGGAGTTTCGAAGTGACTGAGCTCAACGATCAAGTTGACAGTTCGCCACCAATTTGGGCAATTTTTGGCGACTTGATGTCGGGCTTAGTTGGAGTTTTTGTATTGCTGTTGATCTGGGCACTTGGTTTCCAATTGGAATTGGCTCAAAAGCTGAAATCGGAAACTGAGCAGCGGCAAGTCGAGCAACAGCGACGAATCGAGTTAGAGCAAGCGTTAGCCAGGCAACTTAAAAACGGACGCGTTACTCTAGAGAATGGGCGAATAGGGATTCGCGGCAGTGTGCTGTTTTCCGTTAACTCTGCTCAATTACAGCCCGAAGGGCGCGACCTTCTAAAGAGTCTGGTTACACCAATCAAAGTGTTTTTGGGAGAACGAGAGCAGATGTTGATGGTGAGTGGCTTTACTGATGATCGACCCATTCGTGGAGGCAATAGAAGCTTTGCGGATAATTGGGAACTTTCCGCCGAAAGAGCGCTTACTGTCACCCGAGTGTTAATAGAGGAGGGTATGCCAGCAGATCTCATTTTTGCCGCTGCTTTTGGGGCGCAAAACCCCGTGGCTCAGAATGAAACGCAAGAGGGTAGAGCTAAAAATCGTCGGGTAGAAATGGCTCCCGTACCAAGAAACGCCCCTGCAACTTCTGACGCGGATTAGTTAATGGCTAAGCAACTTTCAAAGATATTAGACGAGCTGGAAAGTGCCGGTCTGAAGAGGTTGGATCCGGTCAGCTTTGCCTACATTGAGGGTTTGAATAAACGTTTATCGAAAAATGGATTAGGTACCAATGACTGGTTGCTTGGCAAGCTCTCCAATGGTCTAGAGTCGGGGCCAGCTCAACTTAACGATACCAGAGAAAAATCGAAAGCAGCATTAGCCAGGATTGGCGACAACAGTAGAGCGGCCTTTCCACAGGCTTGTGAACTATTTGCGTCCTATAGACTTCGAGAGTTGATAGCTCTGAAGGAGCGCGAAGAGGTTCGAAAACCCAAAGACGATATGGAGTTCTGCAGATCTCATCTATTTGATCTAATCGAGGCATTAAACAAAGACGAGTCGCTTCACCAAGAAAATAAAGACGATCTAACCTTCGAGCAACGTTTGATTGAACAAGAGTCTGTGGCTCTTGGCGAGGGGGATGCCATTGTAGAAAATAGAACTTCTTCTCACGCTATCTCAAGTGAGAACACAGATCTCCAGTCTTTGAAAGTTTTTAAACGTGCCCTAGAGTTTAATGATGTCGACAGGTTGATTTCGAGAGCTTTAAACGAGTGCCCTCCAAATCCTGGGCCGCATAATCCACAAATGTTGGCTATCAGAGCACTCACCGAATTAAAGTCCCTATCACCAAGCTACGCAAGAAAGTTTGCTGCCTATTTAGAGAGTATGCTCTGGTTGGAAAAGGGCGCGGAGAGGCTTAATAAAAGTTCAACCAAGTAAGAGAGTTGTAGTCAAATCTACCTGTATTTTTACGTTAAAGTTTCTTTTGGTTATCATTTAAAAAGCTTACTGAAGCAGCTGGTGAGGTTTGCAGCCTCCTCTTCGGTATTATAAATATGAGGAGAAAAACGAAAGCCCAGCTCTCTTCCATCGAAATGAATGTTGTTGCGCTTTAGTTCCTGTTCAACGCGTGCTTTATTTGATTCTCCTAGCTTTGTAAAATCTATCACTAATGTGCCGCCTTTTTGATTAAAATCGTATGGAGACGAAATACACTCTGGTGGAACGCTATCTTGAATCAAACCGCTGAGTTGATGGTTGTGTCGCTGTATTTGTTGTAAGCCTTTGCTGTTAATTAACTTTAATGAACTAGCCGCTATTGCATAAGGAATCACCGACGGCGTTCCCCCCCAAAATCTGGAGGCGAAATCGTGATATTCGAAATTTTGAATATCAAACTCAAAAGGGTTTTTATGAGAAAACCAGCCAACATCAAACGGCTCTAGCTGAGAAATGAGATTGTCAGTTACCCACAAAAATCCTGCTCCCGGACCACCACAAAGCCATTTAATACAGGAGCCAACAACCATGTCTGCCTTTGTTATGGATAGATCAATCGGTACGATTCCAGCCGCTTGGGCTATATCGACGATGCTAAAAATCTGCTTCTTTCGTGCTATATCACATATTTGCTCCACCGGCGTTAAGGCATTCGAGCTGTATACAACTTGGGTGATGAAAACACATTGAACATCCTCATCTAAATAATCCTCCCATGTTTCCCGTAACTGTAAGTCTCTCTCTTTAGGAATAAGTCGAACAGAATAGCCGAGTCGTTCGGCTTGTTTTAAAACAAAGCCAGCAGATGGAAAGTCCCACTCGGTGGCGATAATAACGTCCTTACCATTTCGACCTGGTAATGACTGAAGTAGTTTGCTCAGCCCACTTGATACATTTGTTTGTGGACAAAATAATTCAGATCTTGAGTTAAACAGAGTTGCCAGTTCCTTATTGAAATCATTGATCGTATTCAGCCATGCGGGCCAAGTATGCTCATCTGCGGTTTGCCAATGCTGTAAAAACGAAGAATTTAATTCATCCTCGGTTATTGTTGGCATTAGACCAATGGAATGAGTCAAAAAATAGGCCCCGTTTGGGCGATGGAATTTGCTAGCTATGTCGTTCATTGTTACCGATTGCCGAGAGTGGTTGTGTGCGAGTTAAATCTGTTCGTTTAAAAACTGTTCTAGTCGCTTTATATCCTCATAACGAGTTTCCAAACCTTCTACCTGTGCTGCTGATCGCAGATCACAGAGCATTTTTAAGCCCCTCAACATAATATCTAACGGCGGTCCAGAAGCAGTGATGTCAGTTTTATCTTCGAGTCCGGCTTGAGCCGCTGGTCGCTCTATAAACTTGTTGATGAGCATATTATGGTGTTGTACGGCAGTTGCACCATGAGCGTTACAGACCATTAAAAACTCCGTTAGATTTTTTTGAAAGTATTTCCCCTGATTTGTTTCGTTTGTAAGGTCTAATAAAAACTCATCCATCAGCGACTTTCGTCGCATACAGTCTCGCAATATGAGTTGGTCTTCTGGGCGCATAAACAAAAATTTATCGACCAACAACTGGGAGTAATAGGCATCATCAGCACGGCACAAACCCAGTAATAAGTCGATGGCGTTAATGCCGGCAAAGTCGCCTGCATTTGCTCCTCTATACTCCCGTAGTCCAACTGTATGGGGTTTATAATACGGTCGAACATGGTAGAAAAAATCATGAGTATCCAGCTCTTCATAAAGCCTATTATTATTTTCAACTACTTCTTCCAGTGCATTTCTAGCGGCGACCAATAAATCGAAGGTGATTGGGTGGGAAACACCCAGGGGTAGACAGTTTAGTAGAGCTTCGGATGCACGAATAAATGAAAATACACCGCGAGTATTGTATTCAATAAATAGCTCTTCGGCAGGAAGTTGTGTGAAACATTTGTATTGGCCTCCAATTGCTCGGTTGTGGGTCTCCAGGTGTGCAGATGCAAACCTTGGCACCACGCCTAAGGAAGCACCAAGTTGGAGAGACAGCGCCGAGGCATCTTTTAAATATCGGGCAGACCTTGAACCTAGATCGGGTTGGATTTCGTGTCGGCGACACGCTGCCATAAAAAAGCCAACATTACCGAGGAGCTCAAAACCAGAATCAAAACCTTCATCGGTATTACCTTCACTCAATAGGGCAGAAATCAACTCACCGCCCTCTTCGACTAGATCTAGCTTTACGGCAACGCCAACATCAGTTACCTCTTCTGGGCTTGCAAGTTCGGAGTATAGTTGTTCCAAATCAGTATTAAGTTGTTTAAACCTCGAGCGAGTCCAGTCATCCAAAGCCTTTGCATTTTTACTGGCCATATCAATTGTTGTGCAGTCGTTATTTAGTCTTAGAGTGTATCAGCGCTTAATTGGAAGAATTGGTCGAATAAGCTAAAAGATAGGGCTATTTTTAGTTTAACGAGTAATAAAATACTTTATATTTAAATTATTATGCTAATTTGTTCGAGTGGTGTATCAGGCTGAGGTTATGGACGGGATAGATAAAGAAATTTTACGGCGCTTACAAAACAATGCAAAGATGACCAACGCTGAGTTGGCTGCTGAAGTAAACCTCTCCCCAACACCTTGTTTGCGTCGAGTCAAAAGACTGGAGCAGGAAGGCTATATTAAGCGATATACGTCTGAGCTGGATTTATCCAAAGTTGGTTTAGCAATCTCAGCTCTCGTGTTCGTGAGATTGACCGTGAATAGTACTGAAAATGCGGCATTTTTCGAAAACGCCATACAGTCGATTAGGCGAGTGCAGGAATGCGCTGTTTTAACCGGCCGGTTTGATTATTTGCTGAAAGTGGTCGCCAAAGATCTGCGGGATTATGAGAAACTCATAAAAGGGGAGTTGGCCGATATCCCTAATGTAAAGACCTTGGAGACCACTATCGTATTGAACGAGGTGGATGTCCGTTTCGATCCCCCCTTTGACTAAAAATAGCTAATCAGATTAATGGAAACTCGTTTAGCTTTTCGAGTTTAATACGCGCTTGAATCGGACTGTCAGCTCTTATTATGGATTCTCCAGCTCGTTTCAATTGTTCAGTGTCCACACTTAAAATTTGCTCCTTAACATCCAAAACGTAGTTTGCATCCATACTAAAATGCCGCAACCCAAGAGCAAGTAGCAACCGCGTGTATTTGACATTGCCAGCCATTTCCCCACAAAGCGAGACGGGTATAGATGCTTTCTTGCCAGCACGGATAACTAGTTTGATAAGTTGTAATACAGCAGGGTGAATAGGATCGTATAGGTAATTGACCGCATCATCCACTCGATCGATTGCTAAGGTATATTGTATTAGATCATTGGTTCCGATCGATAAAAAGTCCAGCTTTTGCGCAAACACATCAGCCATGATAGCTGCGGCTGGCACCTCGATCATGCCGCCGATTTTCACCCTTTTATCGTACTCAATCCCCTCCGATCTGAGCTCGGTCTTGGTCTGTTTAATCAGTGTAAGTACTTGATCAACTTCGTCCACATTACTGATCATCGGTATCATGATCGACACTTTCCCAAAAGCTGAAGCTCTCAAAATAGCACGCAGTTGCGGTTTAAATACCTCAATATGATTCAAGCAAAGTCTAACCGCCCTAAGTCCAAGTGGGGATTCGCTCGACTTTTTGTTTGGGTAGTTAAAATCTAGGCGCTTATCACCACCAATATCTAAGGTTCGTATTATGACCGGCTTCTCAACACCGGTGACGATCTTTTTATAAGCGCGGAATTGCTCCTGCTCAGTTGGTGCTTGCTCACGATTCATGAACAAGTATTCAGTTCGGTATAAGCCAATTCCTGCCGCATTTGATTTCTTTACCGCACCGAGCTCCTTGGAGGTCTCCACATTAGCCATTAACCTTATGGTCTTGCCGTCTTTGGTCTTAGCGATGCGGCGCGTGAGTGTGGTTAGATACTTTTCTCTTGCTCGGATTTTACTTAAACGTTTTCGGTACTCTTTTAGGATGCTCTCGGAGGGGTTGATTAAAACCGCGCCACGCAAGCCATCAACGATCAACATATCATCGTCATTTATGTATTTAGTAGCACCATGTAAGCCGACAACGGCAGGCATCTTGAGGCTTCTTGCCACGATAGCGGTATGAGATATCTGGGAGCCTAGGTCGGTTACAAAAGCGACAATTTTTTGTTCCCTTACGAACATGGTTTCTGCCGGAGTTAGGTCCTGACTAATTACGATTTTTCCTTTGAGTTCATCATCATGAACTTCATCGAGACTGTGAGCTACGATTCCCATTAAGCTCCTTAGTACTCTGTTGGTGACGTGTCGGACATCAACTCTCTTTTCTCGCAAGTAAGCATCTTGCATTTGCTCAAAGACTTTAATTAAGTCTTGAGACTGTTTAATCAGAGCATACTCTGCATTGATTGAATCAGACTTAATAATCTTGATGGCGCCGTCGATCAAAAGCGGATCACTGAGCATTAGCATATGTGCATCGATAAAGGCGGCGCTTTCTCTCGGTGCTGTTTTGGGTAAATCCTTTAACAGCTTTTGATATTTGGCTTTCGTGGCCACGACAGCTTGACGGAGTCTTTTAACCTCTTTGTTTACGTCGGACTTTTCAATCGTATATTGAGGAGCTTCAATATCACTTTGTCGCAATACGTAGGCTTTGCCTATCGCAATTCCTCTACCGATTCCGGAGCCGAATATGCTCAACAAGACTTAGCCCTCCTCATCAAAATAGTTGTTGATTAATCCTGCTATGGCGTTTATTGCAGCTTGCTCGTCAGAACCAGTAGTTTTTATTTTCACTTTGCTGCCAAACGAAGCGGCCAACATCATCACCTGCATAATGCTCTTAGCATCGGCTGTTTGTCCGGCGAATTCAATTTCTGTTTTACTCGCAAATGAATTCGCAGTATTGACCAGCTTTGCTGATGCTCTAGCGTGCAAGCCTAATTTATTTATGATTTCTAGTTCGCGTTCAATCATATTTACGGTTGTCCTATAAAGAAATCTCTCGATGTCTGGCAAGCGTGTGAATTCTTTGATTACGTGAAAAGTGTTCCCTGAGTCGCTCTGTCAGATACACAGATCTATGTTGCCCGCCCGTACAGCCAATACCTAATGTGATGTAGTTGCGGTTTTCGTTAATAAAATGTGGTAGCCAGGTATCGATAAATCCACTTATATCTTTGAACATGTTATGACAAAGGTCTTGCCTGCCAAGAAAATCAGCGACTGGTGCGTCTAGACCAGTAAGTGGCTTTAACTCACTATGCCAATGAGGATTAGGTAGGCACCTTACGTCAAAAACAAAATCCGCATCCACTGGTCCACCGTACTTAAAGCCAAAGGATTGAACTAATAGAGTGAGGGCTTTGTCACTTGCGATAGCCGTTTCATCACGAATCAACTTTCTCAGTTCATGCGGCGTTGTTGATGATGTATCTATAGTCCTATTAGCTATTTTTCGAAGATACTCTAACAGTGACCTTTCTTTACGGATCGCTTCAGAGAGTGACGTGTTTTCATCGCTTAATGGATGTTTTCTCCTCGTTTCGCTGTATCTTTTGAGTAGCGTTTTATCGTCAGCGTCTACAAAGATTACACGTGTCTCAATATTATAAGATTTTAAGCTGGCAAAACTTGCTTCGATGTCTTCGACAATATCTTGGTTCCGAGAATCTATGCTAAATGCGCAATTATGATCTTTGGTATTGTTACCAAGAACTCTCGCGGCCATTTCTGGAACTAATGAGATCGGAAGATTGTCGATGCAATAAAATCCTAAGTCTTCTAGCACCTGAAGGGCAATGGTCTTACCAGAGCCGGAGGTTCCGCTGATAATAAAGAACTTAGGTGTGCTCATTGTCTTGCTGCTCCGTCTTTTAGTTGTGGAGATTAACCGGTAGCTTTCGCCCATGTTCGAAGCAGGCTCATAGCATCTTCGCTTGATGTTGAAGATGCTAGCGCTGCTTTGTGACGCGGGTTTGACATCAATCTGGCGATTTCAGCAAGCAAGTTTAAATGTTCTTGTTTCGCATCCTCGGGTACCAGTAAACCAAAAACAACATCGACAGGCACACCATCGGGGCTGTCGTAATCTACTGGTGTTTCCATTGTCATTAGTGCGACGACGGATTCTTTCGTCGCCGCGTATCGAGAGTGTGGAATGGCCACTCCGTTCCCTATACCGGTATTCCCTAGTTTCTCTCGTTCAAGCAGGTGATGGTATATGTTTTTTTGTTTGGCTTCTTCCCCAAGACCTTTAGTCAATAATTCCGCCATTCCCTGCAGCACTCTTTTGCTACTCTGAAGGTCGCACCCCACTTGAATACGATCGAGATTGAGACTGAAAACAAGCTTATTTGTTGGGTTCATTTGACTGAAAAATCCACTGTTGTCAAGGTAGCTATGGATCCAAAAAAGTTGAATTGATGGAAATAGAGTGTAGTTTGGATGTCTCTAGGCCACCAATTCAACGATAGTTAATCGTTTGCTGCGGCTACATATCTTCTTCTGGTATGTTTTGTCCAAAATCTTGATCTTTCAATGCTCCACCGGCGCGATGATGATCTGTGATTTTTTCTTTATGCTTGCGAACTTGGGAGTCGAGTTTATCAGCTAAATCATCGATTGTGGCATACATATTTTCTGAATCAGCATGGGCATGCATGGTTACGCCTTTTGCGTTAACAGTGGCCTCGGCTTTGTGGTGAAGTTTCTCCACATGCAATACCACGTCTATACTATTTACGTGGTCGAAATGCCTTTCTATTTTCTGCATCTTCTCGCCAATGTAGTTTTTCATTGAGTCGGTAAGATCGATTTGATGGCCTGAGATTGTTAACTGCATATTTGTCTCCTATTGATAGAGGGGGTCCTCAACTGAGTACTGCCCATTGCATTTTGCACAAAGTGTTTGAATGGAGTAGGTAGATCGTGTTGCCGCATTTATCATCCCGTCAAAGACTTTCTTTGGCTGGACGGCGCTATATGCATGCTTTCACGATACTTTGCCACTGTACGTCTGGCTACTATGTGCCCCTGTGTTTCAAGCTCCTTAGCGATCTTACTATCGCTAAGCGGTTTTGTTTTCGACTCTGAATCTATTAATTTCTTTATTAACGACCGAATCGCAGTTGAGCTTGATGTTGCGCCATCGGTATTACTTACGGCGCTTGAAAAAAAGTATTTAAGCTCGTAAACCCCTCGAGGCGACAAAAGATATTTACCCGATGTTGCTCTTGAAATTGTTGATTCATGCATTTCCAGCGCATCAGCGATGTCTTGAAGAACCATCGGTTTCATCTGAGTTTCGCCTTGTTCAAAAAAAGCTTGCTGTCGTTCTACAATCGCTCTAGAAACCAAAAGCAATGTGTCATATCGACTCATCAGGCCTTTTATGAAGTTTTTTGCTTCGAGTAAGTGGGTTTGTATGAATTGACTACTATCTTTATCTAAGCCCTCTGACTTTTTTAGCAATTGGGAATAGGTTTCGTTAACGCGTAATTTAGTTTGACTTTCACTATTGAGTTGAGCAGTCCACTTATCACCTGCCTTCTTTACAATAACGTCTGGGGTCACATAATTTTCATTATCAGAGCTAAAAGCAGAGCCTATTCTGGGGTTCAGAGTCGTTATCAATGCAAGAGCCTCGGAGAGTTCCTCTTCAGTCACTGATAGAGATCTTTTTAGTTTGGTGAGATTGTGATTCCCAACCAAGTCTAGATGGTGATCAATGATGTTCTCAGCCAGTTGCCCACTTGGTTTTGAGTGTTCGGGTTTATTCTTTAGCAGGACTAAGAGGCGCTCACGCAAATCTTGGCAGCCTGCTCCCAGCGGATCCAATGTTTTTATTAAACTTAAAACCGCACTCACCTCGTCGTCTTCTACTTCCAGGTTGGAGTCGAGCATTTCAACGATCTCGGACGGATTGTGCTTTAGATAACCCTCCGCATCTAAGCAATGTAGTATCGCCTGCGCAATCAATTGATCCCTGTCTGACAGTGAGGTCATTTTTATTTGCCAAGCAAGGTGCTCATACAATGAGTCCTGGCGTACAACAAATTGGGTAAATTCGGTGTCGCGACCGCTGGTACCAGAGCTTAACGTGGTCCTGCGCGATTCAAATGCCTCCTCCCAATTTGCTGTTAAATCTTGCTCAGGCGCAAGATGGTCTGTCCTTTCTATTTCGGCATTGGGATCTGACGACTCCGCCACTGGTTGCATAATGCCGTTGTCTAAAGTTGGGCTGAGCTCCTGAATCTCTCGAACTTCGGGAACCTCGTTCTCGATTCTTTCCAGCAGAGGATTGCTGTCGATTGCTAGTTGGATTTCTTGTTCTAAATCTAATGAGGAGAGTTGCAATAGTTTGAGTGATTGCTTTAACTGGGGCGTTAAGGTGAGCTGCTGAGAAAGTTGTAAATTCAGAGCTTGTTTCATTTTAAGACTGCTGTGTCCTCACTTTAATCGCTGTTTGGCCTTGTTTGAAAACTTGCGGACAAAGAGTTCACGTTATACTTACGTGTTCCCTAACATCCGCTGAGAGTATGCGCTGTTAATTTACAGAGCTTCGACTGCCTTGAACTCCTTTGCTGATAAATAATATCAAGGGTACACAAGCGGTCTGCAACACCAGATTTAAAGGCATGTTAAACAAATACCGGGAATCCATTCTATGCCTATATTGCTCAGTTTGCCATCAAATTTTAATAAAGAGACAAGCTGTCTATCATCGATTAACAAGACGTTAAATTTTAAATTTAGATCCCAGATAAACATCTCTAACGCCTTGATGGCTTAGAATTTGCTTTGCCGTACCTTCAGTCAAGACCTGACCCTCTGTGAGAATGTATGAGTGATCGCATATATCTAATGTTTCACGAACATTATGATCGGTAATGATGATGCCAATACCTGTGTTTCTTAGGTAATCAATTATCTGTTGGATATCGCCCACTGAAATTGGATCAATGCCTGCAAAAGGCTCGTCCAAAAGAATGAAATAGGGCTTAAGTGCAATACATCTTGCAATTTCTGCACGCCTGCGCTCGCCGCCAGAGAGAGAAATTCCTAAGGTATCGCGTTTGTGTCCAATGTTGAATTCCTCGAGTAGTTGCTCGACTCTTAGGTCTCGTTGCTGGGGCGTCAGGCGTTTGTCTGTCTCTAGCACAGCCATTAGATTTTCAGCCACAGTAAGTTTTCTAAAAATTGACGGTTCTTGGGGTAAATATCCTATGCCCAGCTTTGCCCTAGAGTGCATTGGAAGGTGGCTGATATCCTGTCCGTTGAGTAAAATTCGACCGCTATTGCTGCGAACTAGCCCAACGACCATGTAAAAGCTTGTAGTTTTGCCCGCACCGTTGGGCCCAAGCAAACCTACAACCTGCCCGCTTTCAACAGAGATGTTGATGTTTTTTACTACCTCTAAGCCTTTGTAGCTCTTGCAGAGGTCCTTAGTTTCAAGAATGCTCATTGTGGCTTAATTCTTGTCGTCTTCTTGCTTTTTGGGTTTTGGTTGGATGATTAGTCGCGACCTACCTGATGGAGCCGCCTCTATTTGAGGTGCACTAGTTGCATCGTCAGTTTGCACTGGGTCTATTGTTTTTTTGCTGCTTGGCGCTTGCGACTTGGTATCTGGTTTTTTCTGAGCTGAACTTGGAAGAGGATCATCTTTAAATGGGTCCTCCAATTTGCGTTTTGGCCGTTCTTTCCCGGTATTGCCCCCGGATCCAAGCTTACTGTTCTTTATCTTAAGCGTGTCGTTAGCCATGTTATACACAATTACTTCACCGTCAGCTGTGTTGTATCCCTGCTTAAGTCTGGCTTTACCCGTTAGAGTTAGTGTGTTTTTTAGTTGGTTAACGAATATTTTCTCCGCTGATCCTTCCACATCTTCGGTTTTACCATCCGGGCGTGATTTGAATCTAGCTACTTTTCCCCAAGCGGTGGCATTGATGATTTTCCCTTCATTATAATTGGCGATAACCTTATCGGCTTTAATCCGCAAGGTGCCCTGAATCACAATCACGTTACCATTGAAGGTTCTCTTACCTGTTTTAAAGTCAATGGTAGTGTCATCAGCTTCGATGTCAGCTGGTTGATTTCTGTCTGACTCGAGCGCTGACGTGCCGGCTGAAAACACGATCGCTAAGAAAACAACCATTACAATAGATAGCCACTGCTGCCAGACCTGTGTGTAATTACGATGTGCTTTTATCACGGAAACGTTCATATGTTTGTACCATTTACTATTAATGCTTTAAAGCCTGTTAATGGGTGAGTCGGCCAGGGTCAAAATATAACACAGTAGCTGACTGTAGGCTGAACAAGCGTTGCCATAAACCTATGTTAAAATACACTCCCGTCTTGGTTCTTATTCAAGAGGATGCGCAATCGTTGCGTTTTAAGTGTTCCACCGGGTCCGCGTTCGTCTGCCTCTACAACAACTTTGACGTTGCCAGTCATTAGAATCTCATCACCAGTAGAATTCATCCATCCCGAGTCGGCATAGGTGTGCCGCGGAGCTAGTCCTTTTTCGTACTCGATGACATGTGGCTTGTCGAAAACAGCAGTATCGTCATCAGGGAAATGTACCATTCTATCAGCCTTTAAGACGTAGCGTCGCTGCCCATTTTTATCCAATCCAGTGGCAATGAAATTAAGTATGTAGTAATCGGGATCATGTCTTTGCGCCACCGTCTCTTCGATTTCTTCTTCTTCGAAAATTAGTCCTTGTAGATAAATACTGAACAGACCGACCATGCCTAGGATCGCTATGTACAGAGAGGACTCGAGCTGTTTCATAGTTGCATTCTGTATTCGTTTCGTACTTTTTGCTCGGGAAATTTCAGTGTCTATTGCACTGAATGTGATGTGCTCAAAGGGTAATTATTTTGACAATACAGTATCACATCACAAATCGCTCTGACTGCGCCATTGCCTCCTGTTAATGGTGCCACCCAGTCAGCGATATTTTTTACGATAAAATGTCCATTCTCAACTGAAAATTTAGTGCCGCATGCCTGCATCACTTCGAGATCGATTACATCATCCCCGGTAAATGCACATTGAGCGTTATCTATGCCCAATTGGTCTTGTAAACTCTTGAACACATCTAGTTTGTCATTTACACCCAAATAATCGTGTTTAATTCCCAGATCGTTTAAACGCGTTTGAAGTGCTGTCGAGCGTCGCGCTGAAATAATGCCTACATCGATGCCGGCCATCTGCAACATTTTTAGTCCGTGACCGTCTAAGGCATGAAATACCTTCATTTCTTCGCCATTAGGGCCATAGTGTAGTTTTCCATCAGTCAATACACCATCTACATCAAACAAGGCGAGCTTGATGTGTTTGATTTTATCAATGAGACTCTGCTCGAGGTTATAAGGTAGGCTGGGGAGATTCATCGTTTGTCTTCCACAAATGTCACAATACGCCTGCTTTTAGCAGGTCTTGCATATTCAGTGCGCCGACGATCCGATCACAGTCAGTAATAATTAGGGCACCTATTTTTTTTGCCTTCATGATAGAGACTAATTCGGCCGCGAGCATATTTGGCGTAGCAGTGATCGGATCTTTAGTCATCAATTGAGCAATCGAGCAATCTATATTGGTTTGTTTGGCAAGTGTTCTGCGAAGATCGCCATCTGTATAAACTCCTACAAGCTTACCATCACTATCAACGACACCTGTGATACCCAGACCTTTTGTCGTCATTTCGACTAATGCATCTGCCAAGGGGGCCGTCTCATTGACTAGGGGAATTGCCTCGCCCTTATGCATAATATCTTCGACGTACAACAGTAGCCTTCGACCTAAAGAGCCACCAGGGTGTGATCTCGCAAAGTCATTCTCGTCAAAGTCTCTGGCATTCAGTACTGCAATAGCCAGCGCGTCACCCAGCGCTAGAGTAGCCGTTGTGCTCGCAGTCGGAGCTAAGTTCATCGGGCAGGCTTCTTGGTTAATTGTGACGTTTAGGTAAACGTCTGATAGTTTCGCCAGTGTTGACTCTGGAATGCTTGCAATTCCTATTAGAGGCACCCCCATCCTTTTGATGATGGGAAGGATAGAAAGTACCTCTGATGTTTCACCCGAATTAGAAATGGCCATTACCAAGTCTTTCGGCGTGATCATGCCAAGATCGCCGTGACTCGCTTCGCCAGGATGAACAAAAAACGCGGGGGTGCCAGTACTGGCAAATGTTGCGGCTATTTTGTTGGCGATATGACCAGACTTGCCCATGCCGGTGACTATCAAGCGGCCATCGCACTCTAAAATTTTTTTACAGGCTTTCTCAAAGCTTGCGCCGAGTGAATTTAGCTGAGCCATAATAGCGTCAGCCTCTATTTGCAGTACACTGCTAGCCGATTCTAAAAATGTTTTTTTTGTGTTGGCTTTGTTCATCGGCATAATTTAACGGTGCTTTACCAAACAATCAAATGTGTGGATAGGAAACGCGCTGATACAGAATGCTATTCGTAGACGGAGATTATAAAAACTAACTCGCAGATGATATCAAATACCCCAGATAGGCAAAGTATCCAGCCAGTAATATGCCTCCCTCTACTCTGTCAAATTGGCGTCTACTTGCGGCGAAAATTAGCATGAGCACAGTGAATACAAACATAATTGGAAAGTCTCTGATTAATCCACCTCTATCGATTTCGGTCGCTCTCAAGGCTCCTGTCAATCCTAAGACTCCTAGGGTGTTAAAAACATTTGAACCGATGATGTTGCCGATGATCATATCATGCACACCTTTTCTGGCAGCGGCGACGGCAGCAGCCAATTCCGGTAAGCTGGTACCAATAGCCACGATAGTTAAACCGATGATGAGCTCGCTCACCTCAAAATATTCAGCAATAGCTATAGCGCCAGTAACTAATATTCTAGAGGCGAGCATCAGGATGATAATGCTGCCTACTGTCCAGAGTAAGCTTTTAATTAATGGGTTGTCAGAATTGCCCTCGGCAATCGCTGCTTCAGCAGCCACGACGTCAGAAGACGTTGACTTCGTCGCAGAATAAATCAAATAGGCGGCCAAAGCCGTTAATAGTAGCAGTCCATCAAATTGACTTAAGGTGCCGTCTAGAACGAGCAATATCGATACGATACCTGCTCCTAACACCACGGGAATGTCCCTAGTGGCTGTGGCGCGTTCAACTGGCATTACTCGCACCAGTGCCGCTGCACCCAATACTAGGCCTATATTTGTTATATTTGATCCCAAGGCATTTCCGAGTGCCAAATTGCCTTTGTTTTCTAGCGCCGCCATGGCAGAGACAAATAGCTCTGGGGCAGATGTGCCAAACCCAACAATGACAACACCTATGAGGAACGTGGAAACCCCTAACTTGCCCGCTAGCTCAGACGCGTTATCAACCAATACATCTGCGCTCCAGATCAGTAACACAAAGCCAACTAAAACCAATGCTGTTGCAAGAAATATACTCATATAGTTAGGGATATTTGGTTGTCCAATTGCAAATTCAAGGTCGATTTGATGGATTTTTGTTTCGGAGTATCTGAAAAGTCGGCTAGTGTCTGGCTTTCAAAGTTAAATTGCAACCTAAATAAACCAAAGGAGTCACGAATATTAGTAGTGTTGCTGTAAAAATAGGTCAATAGAATCATAGTTTGGTCATAACTGCGCTTGAATAAGCTGATACTGCCGTTATATTGCATTAACTTTCAGTTCAGACTACGTGTGGTATTGTGCGATTGCGTTACAATCCGACTAGTATCACGAGTGTGAGCTAATTTGCTTTTGCCCCGGAGAACAATTTATATGAAAACCCTCGCTTTTTCCGCTAATTTAACTATTTTGCTGCTGGTATTAACCCTTTCAGCAAGCGCTCAAACAATGAAAGGACCTGAGCAGGTTGTCAAAGAGACTGTTGACACCATGGTCAATGCAATCCAACAAAATAGAGACGCTTACAAAGCAGATGAGCAAGCTCTGTATGACATGTTGGACCAAACTTTGATTCCTGCTATTCACATGTCTCGAATGGCCGATCAAATCTTGGGCAAAACGTACGCGAGAAGTTCGAGCAAAGAGAAAAAGGCAGAGTTCGCCGATGTATTCAAGGACTTTATTGTCACCACTTACGCGTCAGGTCTGTTGAGCGCAACGGGCAAAGAAAAAGTGAATTACAAACCAGTCAAATTAAAGCCTGGTCAGGACATCGTAAAGATAGAAGCGGAGCTTGTATCTGCTTCCGGCGAGGCGTATCCAATCAGTTTGTATATGAGCAACAGGAAAGACACGCGCTGGAGGGCTTTCAATATTGAGGTTGCTGGCGTTAATTTTGTGAGAAACTATCGATCGACTTTTCAGCCAGTGCTAGATAAGAAAGGCATTGATGGTTTGATTGCGGATCTGCGAAAAAAGACCTCGTAAACATTTAGCAAGAGTAAACTGAGATGAGCCTTCTCAGGAAGGCTCTTTTGCGTTGCGCGTTAAACTAATAATACTTTGATCTCCATTAAGAATTATTTGCCCCCAATGAGGACTTATTTTGGTAGATGCAATAAAAATCGAAAACGTCAGTAAAAGCTACGGTGAGCTTCGCGCCTTGAATAAACTCAGCTTGAATATTAAGCAAGGCGAGTTTTTTGGGCTTTTGGGGCCCAATGGCGCCGGAAAATCAACTTTGATAAGTGCACTGGCAGGTTTGCTCAGCACCGATGCTGGATCTCTTTCAGTCATGGGGCATGATGTGGTTGCAGATTATCGCCAAGCTCGTTCGGCCTTGGGTGTGGTTCCGCAAGAAATTGTTATGGATCCATTTTTTACAGTGAGAGAGACCTTAGAGTTCCAATCTGGTTATTTTGGGATAAGTAACAATTCGCAGTGGATCGATGAATTGCTCGATCAATTAGGCCTCGCTGACAAAGCAAACAGTAATATGAGGCAATTGTCCGGAGGGATGAAAAGACGTGTCTTGATCGCGCAAGCCTTAGTTCATAAACCAAATGTTTTAGTACTTGATGAGCCCACCGCCGGAGTTGATGTTGAGCTTAGGCAGTCGTTGTGGCGGTTTGTGCGTCGATTGCATCGCGAGGGACATACGATTGTTCTCACCACTCATTATCTCGAAGAGGCTGAAGAGCTATGCGATCGTATTGCCATTATCAATAAGGGAGAATTAATCGCACTGGAAAGTAAAGAAGATTTGTTGGCGAAGGGGCTGGGTAACACATTGTTGGTTCGTTCGAAGCAAAGCATCAACTCGGTGCCACCATCGTATGAATCAAAAGTATCCAGACTTGAAGCTAATGAAGTTGAAATCGTCCTTAATAGAGAGGTCGATTCAGTCATGCAAATTCTCGATGATCTTCGTCAACATGGTCTTGATATTGAATTTGTGAATGTGATGAATGACAGTTTGGAAGATGTTTTTGTTCGGCTCACGGTAGCGCCCGGAGGTGCTAGATGAATGCGATAGCAACCCTTACGCTGCTGAAAAAAGAAGTGAAACGCTGGCGAAAAGTTTGGCTACAAACCGTTCTGGCACCAGTTATTACAGCGCTTCTTTACCTTGCTGTATTTGGGCACGTTCTAGAGGGTAGAGTAGAGGTATTTCCCGGGATATCGTACGGAGCGTTTTTGATACCTGGCCTTTTGATGATGAGCGTAATTCAAAACGCGTTCGCCAATACCTCGTCAAGCTTGATTCAATCCAAGGTGATGGGGAGTATAGTATTTGTGTTATTGCCGCCATTTTCGGCATTTGAAATGTTTCTGGCTTATATTGGCGCGGCAATCCTCAGGGGTATGGCTGTCGGGGTAGGAGTATTTTTAGTAGCTCTGTTTTACGTAAAGGTTCCGCCTGTTCACGATATATTTTTAATAATAGGTTTCGCTGTTCTAGGTAGTTATGTGATGGGTGCGCTTGGGCTGATTGCTGGCATGTGGGCTGAAAAATTTGATCAAATTGCCGCGTTTCAGAGTTTTCTGATTATGCCTCTTACATTTCTCAGTGGTGTTTTTTATTCAATCAACTCACTGCCTCCATTTTGGGCTTCGGTATCTTACTTAAATCCGTTTTTCTATATGATAGACGGCTTTCGATATGGTTTTTTTGGTCAGTCTGATCAGCCGGTCATGATTAGTTTCTTTGTGATGTTATCGGCGGCAGTCGTTTTAACTGGCTTTTGCGTCAAACTATTAGCCACTGGTTATAAACTTAGAGATGCCTAGTCAAACCCAACGGTATTAAAGGGTATATGATATTAATGATTTGAAACTGGATGGTAATCGGGGTTTCAGGTATCCTACACGCCCTTGTTTTAAGCCGTTTGCAGCTGGTTGCTGAGGTTTGAATCACATCGTTAAATAATTAGGGTCCTCTGAGCAATTCCAGACGATCTCTGGCTTTTGGGCAGTTTCATAATTGCGTTAAAGTTGTGCGTGTATGACTTGAGATCAGTCATGCAAAAAAACAAACACGAAGATTACACAATATTTTGAAATCGCCGTTGGGCAGGCCTTTAAGAGCATGCTGGCTCTATTGCAGTTCTTGTGAAGGGAATGACCATTCACTTAAAACTGCGATCAGCGGCTAAACGCCTAAAGGCTATGCAGAGACAATCTAGAATTAATATAAGATTCCGCAAATATCTAGTAGAGAATTATGGTTACTCCAGAACAGTTGAAAACGTGGATTGAGTCAGGCTTTGATAATGCTGAGGTTTCAGTAGAGGGCGATGGCCATCATTTTGAAGCCGTTATCGTAGCCAGTGAATTTGAGGGTAAATCCAGAATACAGCGACACCAATTAGTTTATGGTGCACTAGGCGATAAGATGAAAGCCGAAGTGCATGCTTTATCGATGAAAACATTGACGCCGAGCGAGGCATAGTCGCAACCAAAAATATCAATCAAGTAAATTTTACTGAGGGTGGCATACCTGCTGCCTTTTTAGGTATTACCTAAGCCAATCTAAATGAGTTGAGAAAAATGAGTGAAAATAACGACATTCCAAATATTGCGGAACAAATCAAACAAACCGTAACCGACAACCCTGTGGTTTTATTCATGAAAGGTAACGCTAATTTTCCTCAGTGTGGCTTTTCTGGAAGGGCTATTCAAATACTGCAAGCGCTTGAGACGGAATTTGTAACGGTAGATGTACTGAGTAATGACTCGGTTCGACAAGGTATTAAAGACTTTTCAAATTGGCCAACAATCCCTCAGCTATACGTAAACGGTGAGTTCATCGGTGGCTGCGATATTATGACCGAGATGTATGAGAGTGGTGAGCTAAAAGACACTTTGTCTGCATAACATTTTCACTCATATTCTTAACACTGGCTAAGCGATATCTTTGCAAAGGTAAATTGTGGATAAACTAATTGTTACGGGCGCCGGCCCGCTTGATGGCGAGGTTGTCATTTCTGGAGCTAAGAACGCGGCGCTTCCTATTTTGATCTCGTCGTTGTTGGTCGATGGCAAGCTAACCTTGAGTAATGTCCCACATCTTCAAGACATTACAACCACTATGAGTCTGCTTGGCTACCTTGGCGTTGAGTTAGAAGTTGATGAACGAATGAAAATTTGCGCTGATGGAAGCAAGCTCAATGAGACCAGGGCGCCTTATGATCTTGTGAAGACCATGCGTGCTAGTATTCTTGTGCTAGGTCCAATTCTCGCACGTATGGGCCACGCTGAAGTATCCCTACCTGGTGGCTGTGCAATAGGTTCTCGACCAGTCAATCTTCATATCAAGGGCTTGGAAGCAATGGGAGCGAAGGTTGTTATCGAAGACGGCTACATCAAGGCCACCTGTGAGCGATTGCAAGGTGCTAGAATTTTTATGGATCTGGTGTCTGTGACTGGTACTGAAAATCTCATGATGGCTGCCTCTCTAGCCCAAGGCACTACTGTGATTGAGAATGCTGCGCGCGAGCCTGAAATCGTTGATTTGGCTAATTGCCTAAATGCGATGGGCGCGAAAGTCAGTGGAGCTGGCACGTCAGAGATTGTGATTGAAGGTGTGGACAGCCTGCATGACGCCAGTCATAGCGTGATCCCGGACCGAATTGAAACAGGGACATATTTGATAGCAGGAGCGGTTACCCAGGGTAGGGTAAAAGCTCGCGCAACAGATGCGACTTTTATGGATGCCGTGCTGGACAAATTAATCGAAGCCGGCGCAGATATTGGTATTGATGACGATTGTATCGAACTTAATATGCACGGCAACAGACCTAAAGCCGTTGATATACATACTGCACCTCACCCAGCTTTTCCGACCGATATGCAGGCTCAATTTGTGACTATGAATGCAGTGGCAGAGGGTACCAGCAAGGTGGTAGAGAATATATTTGAAAACCGTTTCATGCACGTTCAAGAACTGCAGCGTATGGGTGCGCAGATTGATTTAGAGGGAAATACGGCATTTATAACCGGGCGTAATAAGCTTCGTGGAGCCCCCGTGATGGCGACTGATTTGAGGGCTTCCGCAAGTCTTGTTTTGGCTGGTTTGGTGGCAGACAAGCCAACCGTAATCGATCGCATTTATCATATAGATCGTGGTTATGAGAGCATCGAAGAAAAGTTGTCACGTATTGGCGCTAATATCAAACGCGTTCCGGGACACGTTTGGGATCGATCTCCTGATCTGCAAGCGTTAGTCCAGTAGTTTAAAAAGCCTCTAACAGAGACATGATGACCCTCATATGATTACTCTAGCTTTATCAAAAGGACGCATCCTAAAGCAGACTCTGCCGCTGCTCAGTGATATTGGTATCGAGCTGCTGGATGACCCGTTTACCAGTCGTAAGTTGATTTTTGCTACAAACCGCGATGATGTGCAATGTCTGATCCTTCGTGCCACCGACGTGCCCACCTATGTACAGTTCGGTGCGGCAGATCTTGGTATTGTCGGCAAAGATGGACTGATGGAACATGAGGGTGGCGGCTTATGTGAGTTACTAGATTTGCAAATCGCCAAATGTCGGCTAATGACGGCTGTTCGTGTTGAAGACGTAGATAAGCCACGTGATCAAAAGCGGATCA
>JAKVBA010000129.1 GCA_022447525.1 Gammaproteobacteria bacterium | reverse complement strand
GGCTGGTATGAGCGGTGCAGATTTAGAGAAGGTTCATCGGGAGACAGTGCTTCAGGCTCTAAGTAAGAATACTGGCAAAATTGGTCAAAGTACGTTACTGGAAGAAATTAATATTCTTAAATATGGCGCTAAACGGACACTTGATAAGTGCGCAAAAATGCTGGCAGAAACCGCCTTTCATGAGGCTGGTCATGCGGTTATCTCAAAAGTTCTGATGCCAGAGAGAATAATTGAACAAATAAGTATTGTGCCCAGAGAACAAGCTTTAGGAATGGTGGCCTACAACAGGGAACAAGAAATTGATTACACGAAAGCTTTTTGGTTCTCGCAGACATGTGTAGCGTTAGCTGGTCGAGCGGCCCAGGTAAAACAGTTCGGAGATGAAGGATTAGATACCGGTGCCAGCAGTGATTTGAGGCAGGCCATGTGGTCTGCCTGGAATCCTGTTGCCAAATACGGAATGCATCCCGATAGTTACAACTTAGACACCACTGTGTTACATGAATGGAGCCGTGAAGCGCGTTAATTGTGGCTAGCGTATTTTTTATCGTACTGGGTGATGCGAGTAAAATGCCTACGTCATCGACCCAGTGGACAGTACTCATTTACCTAGGGATAGTGGCTTCCGGGTTGGGCTATTTTGGTTGGAACAAGGGCGCCACTATGGTCGACGTTGGTACCCTTGCGGTAATGAATAACTTACTTATTCCGGCTGGCATTGTGGTTAATATTACCTTATGGAACCGCGATGCGGACATTCTACGCTTGTCGGTTGGTGGGGCTATCATATTGTTAGCTCTGCTGCTGAACCGGTGGTTAGCAGCGCGATCACACCGTTAAATATTTTTCTTCGATGTCTTTTTGTGGCATTGGACGAGCCAACAAATAGCCCTGTATATAGTCGCAATTCAGGGTTTCTAAATAGTGCAAATGCTCTTCTGTCTCGACGCCCTCAGCAGTGATTTCAATCTGTAGCTTCTGTGCTAAAAGCGTAATGTTTTGCAGGATAATTTCTGACTTCTTCGATTGGAACGCCTTTTTAATGAACGACTGATCAATCTTTAGATGTTGAATGGGTAACGCGGCTACCGCTTCTAAGTTTGAATGGCCTGTGCCGTAATCGTCAATGGCGATACGCACGCCAGCACGCGTCAAACGTTGCATGTTGTCAGCTGTATTGTCGAAGTCTTTGATCAAGGAATATTCGGTAATTTCTATTTCTAATAATTCAACAGGGACGCGATACTCACCAATTTTTTCAAAGATATAAGCAATGGTGCTTTCTAAAAACAAATAGCGGGCAGATAAGTTAATGGCAATCGGTTTAACGTTGAACCCTTTGTCAATCCATTCACGAATGGTTTGGCACGCAAGTTTAATTACGTAGCTGTCGATACGCGTCATCAATTTGTTTTTCTCTGCCAGTGGTATAAACACCCCGGGCGAGATACGTTCACCATTTAACGTCCAGCGCAATAATGCTTCAAACGAGGCGACTTGACGAGTTTTAGTATGAAATTTGGGTTGAAACTCGAAGTAAAGGTGGTGGTTATCAACCGCATCAGACAGTGCTTGTTGTAGTTTTATTTCCTCAACCTGCTTGTCTATCCAACTGATATCAACGTCAAGAAAGGTACTCTCTAAAGTAGAGTCTTCGCGATACAGCGACATACGGCAATAACGTATTGCCTCGTCTATATCATCGTTTTGGTCGAGATTAGTAAGGCTACATAAAAACTCAATTTTCACCTTAAAATCATCTACCTCTATACTATGCCCTTGCAATGGAGATAGCGCATCAATGAGTGTTTTTTTATTGTCTGTGGTCGAAATTATAAAACGGTTACTGGACTTTCGCGCAACCAGCAATGACTTCAATGGCAAATTCATGAGCAAATCGGTCACGTTGTGCATGTAATGATTGCCAAATTCAAACCCAAACGCTTCATTCAACGAGCGGATACTAACTAGCTCTAACATACACAATGAATATTCTTGTTCGCGGTTCAAATTGAGATGACGCTTTAGGCCCTCTTCATTGAAGGCTTCGGTGATGTTATCGAAAAAGGCGATACGCTCAAGAGAGCTTTCATACTTCACGAGCTCTGATACGTCTTTAACAATAGCGGTATAACGAGTACCGTCACTATCGTGAGTTTTGAAGATGAGAATATCCGCCGAAAATTCCGTTCCATTTTTCCGTCTACCCACCACTCTTCGTACGTGGTTGAGCACTTCATTATTGGCTGAACTGCGGTCTAGCGCTTCCATACGAGGCCTAGTGTGCAGAAAATGGAAACGCGAGGGGATTAGCGTGAGTAGATTGCTGTAAATCAGCTCGTCTTGGGTGTAGCCGAAAATAGCGGTGACACTTTCGTTTACTCGTAAAATGGTACCTAAATCATCAATTATAATTATTCCGTCATGAATATGTTTGACGAGATTTTCCGAGTATCCCGCGTCTTTCATTAGCTGTTGATGGTAGGTTTTTGACGTTGCCAACTCAGTATCAATCAGTTCGTCAAAGTGATACAAAATGTCATCGTCACTTTTATCTAACAAGTGTTGGGTATTTTTTTCAGCATCGAATAAGCCTTGCCGTACTCGTACAATCAAACCACTCAAATAGTGACTAATTTTTACCTTCAAAACGATATAAAGAATCAGTAACAAGACAATTGAAATAATGGAATAAATAAGTAGGTTGAGTAGATAAAATTTGTGGGTAATGGCGGCCACTGAAGACAAATGAAGCTCAACGTAGAGGTAATAGCGCTCGGGTACTTTATTGGGTTTAGAGGCTAGGAACACGTATACCGATTCATGTGAAGACAGCTTTAAATTGCGTTCTTGCGTTGCAATTTTACTCTGTAGTTGGTTAAAGAGCGCGCTATCCACTTTAACTAAATAAGTATCTTCGTCTTTAATTTGAGTTGATGCCAGAATGGTAAAATTGTCGTCTAGTAAGTAAGCACGTTTGAGTTGTTCACTGTGCGACATTGTTGATATGAATGCGCGTGCGGCGGGTAAATCGTCAACCTGCAAGTATGAGGCAAGCTTGTCGGTGTAGTCGCTGTAGTGACTTTGGTGCAAGGCTATTTGGTTTTGCTCTATAAGATCAAAAATGACTTTGTGATAAAACACCCACGACACACAAGCGGCCACAGCGACAGCGATAAGCATAAACAAAGCGGGGAGACGTAAAAGATTACGCATTACTTAACCCTTTCGAGGAATTGTAAGTCGACGATATCTGCTGCCAACATCTTGTTTTTCGGCGCCGCATTGTAACCAAGAGCACTGCGATATACGGTGATATTGTCTTGCAGTTTGGCGGTTTGTCGCAAAAGAGTGAGTTGCTGTTCTGGCGTGGGGATTTCAATCCCAGCATAGATACTTTTTAGCTCATCCTTATCCAATTTGAGGCGTAGATTTAAATAGTAAATATGTTTGTCAAAAGCGTGTAGCACTTCGGAAACTTGTTTTGCGTAAGCATCGATAAACTGACCAACAAGCTCGGGATTACGTTGGGCGAAGTCAGCTTGTACCGCTAATACATCAATGATTTCGTTGGGTAAATCTTTACTTGTGAACAGGGTGTTGAAGCCTAATGAAGCGAGTTCATGCACATAGGGCTCAAAAGTAATAACGGCATCGAGCGAGTCGTTAGCAATACCTTGAACGTGCTTGTGCGCCGGTATGTCGACCACGGTGATATCGTCTAGGGTCAGCGCTGCATGTTGCAGAACACGATGTAACATATATTCGCCAACCGCTGTGCGTTCAACGCCAATACGCTTGCCTTTTATATCACTGAGCTGAGTAATTGTTGTATTAGTGATGAGTGCATCGGCACCATTGGAAACGTTAAAGACCCAAATGATTTTGATATCTAAACCCTCGTTAACAACACGAATGACTTCGTCTAGCGTTAACGCTGCCATATTAATGTTGCCTTTTAGCAAGTTATCAATGACTTGAGTGGCGTTGCGGTATTCCATGAAACGAATGGGGATGCCTTTGAAAGCGCCTTGTTCGCGAGCGACATAAAGAATTTCATAGCCGGGCCATAAATTGGTACCTACTCGGATTTGGGTTGTTTTTTGGGGAGTGCAACTTACCAGTAGCAAGGCCGATAGAAGAATAAACCAGTGATAAACACGGGCTGATGGTAGACGTTTGTTTGCGTGGTGAGTGATCACGTATTGTCACTTCATAATGTGGTACAGACAACGTCTATTCACTCTACTTGAAGTCACTTAAAGAAAAAAGGATAAATAAGAATAAAAATTAATATTTGTTAAGTCTTATGTTAAGCCGCGACGCTTGGGTGTTAGTAAAGCGCCGCAACCTAAAACGATAAGTAGCCTTGGTGGATACTTTTGTAGTGTTACTTTTCTAGTGCTACTTTTGTAGTCCGAGCTTCTTCTGATTATAAGAAATATTAACGCTATGTACTACCCACTGTGTCAGCTGTATTTAAGGCCA
>JAKVBA010000128.1 GCA_022447525.1 Gammaproteobacteria bacterium | reverse complement strand
CAAACATATGCCTTAAGTCACGTTCATCAATTTCAGTATGCGTTGTATTTGTCACTTCTATTTGGGCCTGCCCTGATTGCGTTTTGCCTATATACACGCTGATCGGCTCACAATGCTTTCCATGCTCAATAGCGTTGTCTAACAAGTTGCTAAATATAGACTCCACCGCAATTCGGTTAGAGTGAATAACCACGTCGCTCCTTTCTTTCGCAACCACATTAATATTATCTACCGCTTTGCTTGCAACAACTTGGGCGACGAGCTCTTCAATATTAATAAGGTCGTTTAATTGAGTCTGCTTGGCACTGTGCTTTTGGATTAACATCAAACCGGAAATGATGTTTTTCATTCGCATCCCAATGCGAAGAATCTGCGGTTTAAAATCTTTTTCGAGTCGCTCCTCTCCTGGAAACTTCATGGCAACTTCCGCCAGATTGATAAGTTCGGAAACCGGCGTTTTAAGTTCGTGAGCAATGTCAGAGGTAAGTCTTTTCTCTCTAAGGTATAGTGCGTAGTTATCGTTTATAAAATGGTTCAAGCTGCTGACGATTGGTTCTAGTTCTGAAACGTTTGTAGAGAATGCTTCGTGCTTGTCTGTGGCAGTAAACCTTAGAGTTCTTATATTGTTGTTCAATGCATCAAGTGGTGCCAAGGTGTAAGACACCGTGTTGCGCACGACGAACCTTACCATTAACGGAATTACAATAAGCGCCACTAAAAACGCGATATCGATAAACCAAAGAGTGAAATTCAACAGCTCAGTGGAGGTTGCATATGCGATAACCATGGGGTCGCGCTGCACTTCGCCTCTGACGCTATAGAATGCTTCGCGGTCTTCAGAGTCAATTTGAGGCACGTATTTGGTGTGAATAATACGCCCAGAGCGACCGTCTGGCAGCGTTATGTCGTTAATCACCGCCTCGTTTAAACTTAAGTTTTCAAACGGCAGCTCGTCGACAGTGTACAGTGCAAGGGATTCCGACTTTTCGAAAATCTGCCCTTTGTACCACAATTGAAAGTATTCTGGAGAAGAGGCACCCTCGAACTCAGGGAAATACTCGCCGGCGAACTCAAACTCAACGCCGTCTAAATCTTCATTAACTAAGCTTTGAAGCATGCCAACTTTGGCTTTTAAACCTTGGTTAAACTCTCTTTGGACCCAGGTATCAACTCCGATATCTGCAGCGAGTAAAACGACAATCACCAGCAAAGAAATAGTGATAGAAAGGCGCCGCGTTAAGGTTTTACGTATTGACTTCATCGCCTTCCACCACTACGTAGCCAAATCCTCGCTTACTTTTAATGGGGAGTGTAGCGCCACATGCCCTTACTTTTTTTCGCGCTGAAGAGAGGTGCGCTTCAATTGCATTTTTTGAGATATAGTCATAACTACCGGAAATAAATTCACTTAATTTTTCTGATGTGACGACCTTGCCTTTGTTTAGGAACATGCACTCTACTATGCGATATTCATTCGGCGTTAAACTAATCGCCTGCTCTCCAAATAAAAAAGACTTGGCCTGAATATCCAATATCAATCCATTAATAGTAATTTGATCGTTAATACAGTTTGTTACGCCCCGTCTCATCAAACTGAGAAGTCGCGCTGACAATTCTTCAAATGAGAAAGGCTTAGATAGATAATCAGCGCCTGATAACAAGCCTTCAACTTTCTCTTCAGGTTCGGCACGTGCAGACAAAATGAGCACCTTGGTCTCTACCCGTCTTTTTCTTAGCGTTTTCAAGATAGCCATCCCGTCGAGTTCTGGCAGCATGCGGTCTAATACAATAATGTCGTAGCTACCAAGAAGCGCCATACTCAAACCATCGGGCCCTGTGGCAGCTAAATCAACTGAATGGCCAAGTTTTTCTAGACCTAAGCTCAGGCTATTTCTCAAAGACAATGAATCTTCTATAAGGAGTATTCTCATGTTTCATTGGTCGATTTTTATTCCTCGCTAAGGTTATGATCTCAATCTTAAGATAAACTGAAGGCGAGAATAATATTGAATTAATTAACGATAGAAAGTGACGGCCTAGGAAGCTTTTTGTACAACTTCACGCCGTTTCTCTATGTATAACAAGTGGTTGCAATGGGAAACCATCTGGAATTGTTGGTTCTATATAAAAATTCCCATTAACGCTAATCCCAAAGTTTTGCTTAAGCTTTATTTAAGTTTTGAAAGTTATCTTGTGCTGCAAGTAGTACACAAGAGAACTGACTTTGAAATTTCCACGTTCGTTAAATTTAAACCCTTCATTAGCCAATTTTGTTTTTATAGCATCAGTCTTAATAACGCTGGTTTTCAACTTCCCTTTTATTTCAAATGTCTATCACGCTGTGTCGCCAACTACAGTAGGCCAGTGGATATTTTTTCTGTCCGTTCCATTGTTGCTTACCTTTTTCAATATCATCGCCCTTAGCCTATTAGGCGCCATTCTTTTGCCAAGATTGACCGTGGCAGTGACGCTGTTAGTCAGTTCACTTCTTTTATACGGTACGGTCGCTTACGGCGTGATATTTGATAAGAGTATGATTCAAAATGTGATGGAGACCAATTCTGGTGAAGCATTTGCCTATCTAAACTCAACGCTTTTACTCTTTTTCTTCTTGTTAGGATTGGTGCCCGTTGTTGCCGTCTTTAATCAGGAAATTAATGGAAAATTAGTTGCTAGAGTTAAGCACTTACTTAAGCTCAACGTATTAGCAGTGGTTGGAATAATCGTTATCGCTGCTGGCCTTTATAAAGACTATGCTGCGGTGGGTAGAAATAACAAAGATTTGGCCAAGTATATTATCCCTTATGCATTTTACGATTCTGGCTACAAATATCTCAGAGATACCTACTTTTATCCACCACTTCCTTACAAGGTACTGGACAAGACACCTTCTATCATAAATAGAAAAAACGCTTTGCCTTCTACGACTGTACTGGTTGTTGGAGAAACAGCAAGGGCAGACAAGTTTGCCAGTAATGGCTATAGCAGAAACACCACGCCCTTTATGAACGACATAGGCGCGGTAAGTTTCAACGACGTGACCTCATGCGGGACCGCTACTGCGGTGTCAGTACCCTGTATGTTTTCTCGACTTTCAAGGCAAAGCTATGATGTTCGCATTGCGGAAAGTCAGGATAATGTGCTTGATATCATACATCGGGCTGGCGCTGACGTGACATGGATAGACAATAATAGTAGCTGCAAGGGGGTGTGCAAAAGAGTTGAAACTATTGCATTTGACCCATCCCGAGACTCTAGTTTATGTGACGGTGATTTTTGCTACGATGTTTTACTCAACGAGCTTTTGAAGGACGTTTTGTCATCACCTGCGACAACTAACAGGGTTATTGTTCTTCATATGATAGGCTCTCACGGCCCTACCTACTATCGAAGATACCCCGCTGAATTTGCCAAATTCTCTCCCGACTGTCCTAGAAGTGATATTCAAAACTGTGATTCGCAGGCGCTTATCAACACGTATGACAATACCATTGCGTACACTGACTATGTACTTGGAGAGATTGTTAATACATTAAAAAATGTGCCAAACGCTTCCATGCTATACCTGTCTGATCACGGTGAATCTTTGGGTGAAAAAGGACTCTATCTACATGGATTCCCTTATCAAATTGCACCGCAAGAACAGACTCACATTCCTATGCTTTTTTGGGCGTCGAAGTTTGAAGATTCAGGCTACCGAAATTGTATTAAAAACCTGGCCAACCACCCTTACTCTCAAGACAACTTGTTTGACACGTTACTTGGTTTATCAAGTGTAAAGAGTATTACTTACCAACCTACTATGGATATCTTTAAACAATGCGAAGCCTAAATGAATCAAACCCTGTGGTTAGTACCACCTCGCACTTCGACCCAAGTAACAAACCAAAAGGCCTGCGTCGAGTATTTAAGGCTCTAAAGAATTCACTTCGAGCGTTTAGCTGGCTTACTAAGAACGAAGCTGCATTTAAACAAGAACTCAGTCTAGCCGCTGTGGCATTCGTGGTTCTTGCTTTTTGGTCAATTCCTTTTCTTGAACGTGCAATTTTAATGTCTTCCATTTTTTTCATTTTATTTGCGGAAATCATCAATACGGCCATTGAAGTCACCGTCGACAGAATAGGTACAGAGTTTCATGCCCTATCAGGGTTAGCAAAAGACTTGGCATCAGCAGGCGTTTTTCTATCCATCGTTATTGCATGTGTCTTGTGGGCGGGCGTATTTTATAGCCACATATAAAAGTATTAGTGAAGACCTTAATTCCCCAGAGGCATCCCTTTAACAAGGTTATAAAGATGAGCTTATTAAGTTGAAGGTGTCACAATACTTCAAAAGAACTCGTAACGAAAAAGAGCGCCATTAGGCGCTCTTTAGAAGTGCTGACAAAAGGGAAGATTACGCCTTAGAGGCTTGGTAAATATCTTCAATCGCTTTATCTAGCGTTGCCTCGAATTCTTCTTGAGACTGCTTTGCAGAAACGCCTTCAGTCAATGCGCGAGAGAAGCTCGCAATCATACCTTGGTTTTCTGCCAGTTTCGCATTTGCTTCTTCACGGCTAT
>JAKVBA010000127.1 GCA_022447525.1 Gammaproteobacteria bacterium | reverse complement strand
GGAGTCAGCAGCATCTGGCAGATGTGTCTGGATTGAGTTTGCGTACTATTCAGCGCATTGAGAAAACGCAATCTGCATCGCACGATTCGATAGGTGCACTTGCTTCGGTATTCGAAACAACACCCGATGCGTTGTTGATGAATGAATCAAGTGCAGTTACTCAACATGCTCAAGCGCAGCAAGCTTCAATGGCAGGCGAAAATGCGATATCTCATCGTGCAGACGAGCACCGAATTAATCGCCCAACGTCCTTGAGCCCCAAAAATGTTCTTTGGCTTACGCTTGCGCTCGCCATTAGCTTATTCGTTGCTATTTACTACGCGCAAACGGTTAATGCGAATAACGGTAGCAACCAGATAATAGAGGCGGGCAAGCCAGTCAATATAAGCGACGAAGTCCTAGAAAGTGCCATAAACTGGTTAGAACTTATCGACGGCGGTGAGTATGCCCAAAGCTGGGAAGAGAGCGCTGCTATTTTCAGGAGCAGTATTTCGCAAGCAAAGTGGGTTGAAGCTATGCAGTTAGTCAGAGAGCCGTTAGGCGATGCTAAAAAGCGGGAACTGGCTGTTGCGCAAGCGCCATCATCGTTTCCGGGACTGCCCGAGGGTAACTATCTTCTCTTGTCATTCTCGACTGATTTCGATGCGAACACCACCATGAAAGTGGAAACCCTTTCTATGGTGGAAGTTGATGGTGAATACAAGGCAATAGGCTACTTCATCAAGTAGCCTACTGGTTCATTTGGTAAAGCGCTTCAATACCTTGAATGGCCTTTAGAGCATCATTACTTGTTGCATCCCTAATGGCGTTCATGAGTTCAGGTGCGTTGTAAGGTTCTAGCAACGTTAAAAACGTTGTGGTGCCGGGTGGCATGCCTTTGCTCACTGCCTTTTGAAGTCGCTGCCATACTGTGAATAGCGACTCTTCGCCAAACGTTTTTTGCTGAACCACATTGTCGATGGCGCGGTGCATTATCATGCCGCACGAGTAGTAAAGGTTGAAATGCCCGGTTTTGTAAGCATTGCCAAGCGTGGTTTGCTCTAGCCCTTCAATACAGCTTTCAAAGGCGCGGATTGTGCGACTTTCTACAAAGCTGCCGGTATCTTCGTACAGGAAGTTCATTGCCAGTGCTGCAAAGTAATCGGCATTGCCTTCGTGCAGCCAAGATTGCTCATTATTTTTTGATACACCGTCGGTATTCCCTGGCTGATATAAATGTGCAACTTCGTGAGCAAAGAACCAAAGAGTTTGGTTAATGAAGTTTCTGTTATTGGCCTGTTCGTCTAAATCTTGCCTGTTCCAGTGCATAAATATCTGATTGGGTAACGTGCCTCCTTGTGTAGAGTGATCATCTACGTTTGCGTAAGAGGCTAGTAGCATAGGTTTTTCGCCTCTAAGTGGATTAAGAGAGTGGGAGAAAAACGCCATAATTTTAGGTATGTCTTCTTCTAGCGAAACCTTAATGCTTTCGGGAAGCCCAGCGTCAATTAACGCAACCACGTTCTCGGTAATAATGGGTTGTTGCTTACCCACATACACGTTTCTCCCATCGTTATTATCTATCCACGACACGCTTTTTTGGGCTACCTTGCCATTCAATATAATATGTTCATCACTTGGAACGGTAAGTGTCAGATGCCACTCATTATCTTCTTCAGAACAAGTATTAGCGCAAGCAAAAAGCCGCCCGGTATGGATGGCAGTGCCGCCATCTGAAAAGGGAGAAAAAGGTGCGTAGTCTTTGCCCAAATGCTTGTAGGTAGGAGTTAGTAAAAAAGTTACGGTTGTTAGCGGTTTGCCAGATTGAGAACGCACAACTTCTCGATGGGAAGCGTCGTCATAAGCAATCTTAATATCACTATCCTGAGGGAGCCAGCGTGTTGTTCGTGACCTATCGGGGTTTCGAAGAAAAACTATCTGTTCTGCGGGCTTGTTTAGTCTATAGGTTACTGTCCATTCAGGTTTGTCGTCGACCACGACTTTTTGCAATTCAGCTGAAATAGGGCTGGCAAAGCCCACAGTGCTGCTGGCAACGAGAAGGGCTGATAGAAAGAAAACCACGAATACTGTGTTTAAACTTTTTAAAGCGTGACTCACTGTCAAATTTATCCTTTTTTGCATTAATACATGGTTTTATATCAAACAACATAATGCAAATACACAGACGGCTCAACGCACTTCTTATTTTGCCGAATATTAAAAAAGTAGTTTTATTGAATCTATTGCGTTCTTTGGGAGGCGAGTTTTGTTTTTATCTGCTATTTAACATACATCTTCAAGATAACGGAGCTTGTCAGGTGCCAAAGGTAGGGTATTTTTTAGTAAAAGGTCATTGGAAATCTGCAGTAAAAAATACGGTCGTCGCCTTTTATAGTTTTGTCGTTATCTCATTGAGCTACAGCCAATTCACTTTCGCTAGCCCTGTTACTTTAGCAACTTCAGATCTTAGCCCGTTTAGCAGTCAGTATGACCTTTCAAAAGGGTATGTAAACGAGATAGTCAGCCAAGTCTTCGACGAGCTTAACCTGCCTGTAGAGTTTGAATATTTTCCTCATGCTAGAGCTGTCATGTTGGCGGAAAAGGGGTCTGTAAATGGCATTTTTCCTGTCCACGAGAACGAGCGAACAACAAGTGAATTTTATCTGTCTGCAGCAATACCAGCGGGCACGAGCGGGTATCTCATTAGGTCAGATTTTAAAGGTGAATTTGCTTTAACCAAAGACGCCGCAAGTCTATTGAAACGCAATGAGTTGAAAGGCGTAGGGTATTTACGGGGAACCCGGTTACCCAACGTTATTGCGGATGATAAATACTTTAGTTTCTATCCGGGTATATCAGCTAGCAGCCTATTAGATCTGCTGGATAAGAAGCGAATAGATGTTGTATTTATTGATAAATATAGCGTTAAAGAGGCGTTGGTTAATGAAAGGCCCAATCTAATTGGAAAGCTAGTCTTTATCCCTAAACTTGAAGAGAGTAATACTTTTCACCTAGCGTTTTCTAAGCAGTTTCCAGAATCAACTCACTTGTTAAAGCGATTTGATTTAGCGTTGAAAAAGCTAATGCAAAACGGCTTTTTAACCAAAACGCTCGAAAAATACGGGGTGTATGACAAAGCTATCGAAAGCGAAAACGCACTTATTATAGGGGCGCCGGACATCAACGCTATCGTTCATGCGAAGGAGTTTCTCGAAAAGTATGATTCGGCTTTGTCACAGCTAAATATCCAATGGCGGATAATGGATGAAACGGTATTGCGGCGTCGCTTACTGGGGGATTTTTCGGTTAATGAAAACAGTTTCGACCTAGTTCTTATCGGTAATTACGGCATACCTATTTGGGCGAAGCGCAATACCTTGGTTCCTTTTAATCAGCATCCT
Source organism: Gammaproteobacteria bacterium (assembly GCA_022447525.1). GTDB lineage: Bacteria > Pseudomonadota > Gammaproteobacteria > Arenicellales > Arenicellaceae > Arenicella. The sequence goes on along the minus strand of JAKVBA010000127.1, from coordinate 1,193 downwards.
GCTGACTATGATATAGACGATATCATCCCAGCCGCAATACAAGCGAACAGGGTTGACGATCAGCTTTATGGCTTGCCGTTTATAGCAGAAACAACGCTGACTTTCTTTCGCAAAGATCTCATAGAAAATGCCAACCTCACCATGCCAACTGCACTGACTTATAAAGACTTAATATCGTTAGCAGAGAGTATACATAGTCCCGAAAAAGAGGTGTATGGAATAGGTTTGAGAACCAGAGTCGGCTGGGGGCAAAATATGGCGCTGGTAAGCACCATGGCGAATACGTATGGCGCAACCTGGCTAGATGAAAAGATGCACCCTCAGTTAAATAAAAAAGAATGGTTCGACGCAGTAACGACTTATGTTCACTTGGTTCGGCGTTTTGGCCCGGACGACAAAGATGATTTGGGGTGGCAGGAAAATCAGCGGCTTTTTGCCGACGGCAAATTGGGTTTCTTCGTAGATGCCTCTTCATTGGGAGGGGCCTTATTTGACGAACGATTTTCCCGTGTAGCGCCACACATTGGTGTTACTTATGCCCCTATTGGCGTTCAACGCAAGGGAGCGCAGTGGTTTTGGTCGTGGAACTTTGCCGTACCCAAACTATCCCGATACAAAGAAGAGGCGCAGCAGTTAGCGCACTGGCTCACTTCAAAGCACTTTATTTCTGAGGTTAAGAAAGCTCGCGGAGAATATGCAGCACCATCTGGAACCCGGCATTCGACCTACACCCCTGCTTACCAGGAAGCCTTACCCTACGCCATTTTCGAATATCAGGCGCTTAAAGCGCTAACGAGTGACACTACAGAACAGTCTATGATTGGAAAGCAATTTGTACCAATTCCGGAGTTTACCGCGATTGGCTATGCGGTGGGGGCACAAATCAACGACGTTATTGCCGGTAAAAAGACGGTTAAAAGTGCATTAGAGAATGCTCAGAATCAGACGCAGATAATTTTAGCGCGGGCTGGTTATTTTTCTAACCATAATTAACGCTCAGAATGTGACGGTGCACGCTATTACTGTTCGTAGGTAAAGGAAAAATAAAAAAGAGAAAAACAGTGCGAAATCTCAAAAACTGGATTATGGTGGAATTAAGGGTTCGTTAAATTTACCGCGAACTCCCGAGGCAGAGAGTGTAGTACTGCTTCTCAGTCGACGCGAGTAGGGGAAGAAGTCCTGTTTCGAGCGGC
>JAKVBA010000126.1 GCA_022447525.1 Gammaproteobacteria bacterium | reverse complement strand
GCGGTGTCTGTATGATCCATCTGATTAAAATGTTCTCTTGTATAAAAAGTGCACTAAATTGAGTTTAGGTACAGCATAACTCAACTAAAAATAAGCCATAGAAGAGTGATTATTTCCTCACCCGGATTGTTACCTTATAGCCCCGTGATCTGTATTTCAGAATTTTTAGAGTTCGAATCTAGGTTCAATTTCAACGTCTAAGAAATACTTGCAAATACGTTGTTCATTGTGATTTTAAATTAAGCGAGGAATAGTATGACTGTAAAAAGTAGTTCAAAAATTAAAACGCTTTGGCCCTTGTCAAGAGGTTCGATAGCAATCAGGGGGTTATTGTATGGGAATAGGCGAATGTCCCTTTTAGTGCTGGCGTGTTTGTCGAGTATATTGTCGTTGATGAGTTTGAGTGCCAATGCCAACGAGGAGCACCAAGATCTCTACCCAGAGCATCCTCAAAAATCGAGTCATGTTATGTTCGTCGATGACGTGACTGGGGGACGATTATATCCAGGTGAGAAAATTGGGAATGATTATAGATGGTTGGTGTATCAGCACGATGGTAATTTGGTATTTTACACTAAAACTTTTGGTACTACTGAAGTAGAGTGGGCAACACACACGCATGGCTATTGTGCCGGTCATATGGAACTGAGCCCTTACTATGGCATAACTGTCGTCGACTGCAACGGAACTCGAAGATTTCAACTTTACAATTCACCTCTCGAGCACACCAACTTTCACCTAGATCTTTTCGGTCAGCAGTTGCGACTGTTTAACATGGATGACAGAAAAAAGGTATGGGCGGTACAAGGTGATAATGGTTGTTCAATCGCAAACTCTTGTGTTAATTGGTGGAATACAACACTTTCGAATAGTGATATCAGGAGTATATGGATTGCTCAAGGTTGGAGTTTGCCTGATCTTTATAATGAAGATTTCGACGCATTCTTTGATCTCATGAATGATCATACCTACGCTGACAGTCATGCTGACGGACATCGAGCATTGCGAGGCCATGTTGAGGTTGGGTGTATTAGTGTTAATCTTGACAAAGAATGTTCCGAAAATAATGTACCTGAACAAAAAAGTGCTTTGAGGAAAGCTTGGGATTGGCTTGGAGAGTCTTTAAAATGGGCTGCTGAGCATGATTGTGTTCAAGGGTTCGAATGTGCAACTCTTGATGACGACTTTTTCGAAGTTAAACTATTTTCCGAGTTTACAAATGTCATCAAGGGGCTAAGCGGAGGTTTACAGAATGGAACAATTGACGCTGAAGAGTTTCTGAGGGCAATGATGGTAACGATCACTCCAGACAAAGAAACTGACGTAGAAATCTATAACGGTTTGGGCAGATTTATCAACCTGATGCAAAAGGATGAAGATAATGAAAACAGAATGCTCTCCGGAGCGAAAGACGATTTTTGGAAAGGTGCAATGGCAAAGGCAATCGGTAAATCCTCTGGGAATCTGCGTCTTGATATGGCTCCTATCGAGCTAAAGATCACCTTCAAGGATTTAACTGATTTCGTATTCGGTCAGATAAAGGACCATACTGGTGTTAACCCAAGAATGAAGGCCTTTTTTAACTCTATTCAAATTAGACTCTTTGTTACTTGGCCGTCCTTCGATCCTGCAAATAACAGGTCCGACTTTGATATTAGATTGAGGATTCAAGATCTGGCGGGTGCCAAATTTGACGGCCCAATTGCTGGAGCGCTTGAAAAATACGCTAATCTTGATTTTGACGCTGGTCCAAGCACCTTGCATGAGTGGCAATGGAAGTTTACACACGATATTGAAGAGGGCGAGACTAAGCTGATGAAAAGGGATTACCAATCCAGCCTATCCTTTATCGTTGAAGGTACGTTTAGCCCAAGCAAATGGGTTGAACAATTTTTAACTATCCCGGCGGGTGCACCTACAAATGCTGCGGGAGAGGTTCAGTTGACAAATTTGTCCGATAATCAATTAACTGTTGGTTCAATTGTGAACAGCCAGGAAGCTTCCTTAGCGGCATCTGATGGATCTGCGAGTTCTGGCTTCATGACTGCTCAAGACATGCAGGGAGCTGCTCAGGCCTTTAATAACATGAGCGCAGGCGGAAAAAACCTTGCCGATACAATGCTAAGTTATGATGCGACTTTGGCTAGTGCGAACACCGATTTGACTCTCGGCGCACAAGTGGGTACTACATCATTATTGGACGTTCCGGTGGACTACTTTGTCCAAGAAACGGCGGACGGATTTGAGGTGGCGCTGAACAACGGTGATAACCTCGGATACTTTCAAGATCTTGCTAAGGCTATGCAAGATGGTGTTGTTACACCTAATGAAATACCCGCCGGCACTCGCGCTCAGTCGGTAGTGATAATAGACACTCTTTCATCTGTAGAGGTACAGAGATTACGTTCCTCGATTAGTAGTAACAGTTCTGTGCTTGATTCAGTCACATCCATCGTAAGTGGCAACACCCAGGATAGCGCAGAAATCGCAAGGGTAGGACCCATGAAATGGTTTCTGCAAACGCTTGCATGGTTGGCTGGGCAATATGAAGCCGGTATTTCCTGTGGTCTGACAACAAAATATTTCTTACTAGAAAGAGACTGGGAAGGCAACATAAAAAAAGAAATGAGCCAATCAGATCAAATGGCCGTTTACGGAATGCAAGTAGTCACGTCAGTTATAGGAGGCGGTTTGTCTGCTTTTTTAGCCAGTGAAACCGGTGAACCGGTGCTTGCCGGTAATGCTGGACAGATGGCTGCGAGCTATTTTGCTGGTGACATGTGGGGGCGAAACGCCTTATTCGACGGGAGAAACGAGTTTTATGATCACGGTGCCGCTTGCGGTATTTGGGCGGCATATCGACCTGTTAAACTAGGCATCCCTGACGACTGGATTCCAACTTTTGCACCAAAAACACTTGGAAAAAGCCTAGGATTAGATGTTCGTCAAAGGCTGCAACTTAATTGGGAATTTATTGGACGTCCAGACTTCGTTCCTTTTCGTCGCTTAAGTGGCAATGAAGTTCAAGATCTTTCTCAGGGCTGGAAAACCTACAATCTACCTCAATTTAAAGAGAAGTCCGTACTGCTTAACCAAATGCAGACCTATGACGATCCTGATACCGCTAATGTAAGGACTGACCATATGAGTCCCTCTAGTTTTAAGGTATTTATCGAAGAGGAGCAATCTAAAGAAACGGAGATGGGCCATGCTACCGAAGCGGTAGCAACGATAGCGTTGACGGAAGGGGATATACTCAATAAAGCTGGATTCACTATCGGGGAATCAGGGCGGCTGAGTGCCAACGCAGCAACCGCAACCGATTATAAAACTCTTACCTTCAAAAATAGATACATCAATCCGATCGTGATTATGGAGATGAGCAGTTACAGGGGGCCACATCCCTCTCACATAAGACTAAGCGACAAAACCGCTAGCTCGGTAAAATATAAAATCGAAGAGTGGGATTATTTGGATGGAGGTCATACAACCGAAGACATTTCTTACATTGTTATTGAAGCTGGATCGCACATGCTGCAAGCTGGCGAGATGGCTGTGGCAGGCGAACTAGATGCAAACACTTCTGCTTTTACTACAGTTAATATATCAAGCTTTGCTAATGGCAATAGATTTGATAGTGATTCATTAACTACAGTGTTTGTGCAACCACATGAGGGTCAATCTGATCCTTATGCGCTTACCTCTCGCATCAAAAGTGTGAACGCACAATCTTTTCAAGTGAAAGTTGAGCGAGAAGAGTCGCAACAAAACTTAGGCAGAACTGAAGAGGTTGGATTTATTGCATTTGGCTCTCATTACGATCCGCAAGATCCAAACCCGGTCTATTGTGAGGCAAGAGGTTCCAATCAAAATTACGAGTATATAGGTCAAGTTAATTTAGGAAACCTAGGTGCAGTGTCTAATGCGGCTGGATACACGTTTGAACAAAACACGGGATTTTCCGTTAACCGCGGAGTGGGTAAGATACTTGAGGTTATCCCAACATTTCCAGGCAGCTCTTATAACGAATATTTTAAGGCTTGGATCGACTATGATAAAAACGGTGTATTTGATGACAATGAGAAGGTTCTTGACCAAAGATCTAGCTCCCCCGTTTCTGCAACAGTCAATCTTCCAGATAATGCCTTAGTCGGTGTTACGCGTATGCGTGTCGTTATGGACTATTACGGGGAGATAGATGCATGCGGCTCATTCACCTATGGGGAAGTAGAAGATTACAGGATAACGATCAACTAGTTTTTTAAATCCCTATTATTAACAAAGCTAGCTCCTTAATTTCAGGAGCTAGCTTTTTTCTTGAAATTAATTACGCTCAAAATGGCCTGATAGTTAATACTCACTTCTCTTAATATTTCTATCTCAAGCCTTCCGACATGACGTTATTGCCATGTTTTAACATTTCAATGTACCCTGTTCAGTTTAGTTTTGTTTGAAATCAGGTAGGCCTAGAGCCTAGTGTTTACGCCTGTCAAACGTATGATTAAAATCAAACGTTACCGACTCTAACGGTAATTTAAATACCACTTCTCTGATAAAAACTTCAACTGTATCAAATATCACCTTTTTCTTAGCGCATTACCCGGGCTACAGTATTATGCTGAGT
>JAKVBA010000125.1 GCA_022447525.1 Gammaproteobacteria bacterium | reverse complement strand
ATGCGTCAGTCTTACCTTGATTACGCAATGAGCGTGATCGTTGGGCGTGCTTTGCCAGACGTTCGAGATGGTCTAAAACCTGTGCACAGACGTGCTTTGTTTGCGATGTCTCAGCTCAATAATGATTACAACAAGCCGTATAAAAAGTCCGCCCGTATTGTTGGTGATGTGATCGGTAAATATCACCCTCATGGCGATACGGCTGTCTACGACACGATTGTGCGCTTGGCTCAAGATTTTTCCATGCGCTACCCATTAGTAGACGGCCAAGGTAACTTCGGTTCTATCGACGGTGATTCGCCGGCGGCGATGCGTTATACGGAAATTAGGCTTGAAAAAATAGCGCATGAAATCCTTGCGGATCTTGATAAAGAGACGGTTGATTTCTATCCGAACTACGATGAAAGCGAATTGCAGCCATCGGTTATGCCCACCAAAATTCCGGCTTTGCTGGTCAATGGTTCTTCAGGTATTGCTGTTGGTATGGCGACGAATATTCCGCCTCACAATCTTACAGAGGTAATAAACGGCTGTGTGGCAATGATCGACAATGAAGACATTACTGTCGATGAGCTGATGGAACATATTCCAGGGCCCGATTTTCCTACAGCTGGTTTTATCAACGGGGCAAAGGGCATAAAAGATGCTTACCGAACCGGTCGCGGTAAGATTTACATGCGTGCGCGTACGCATATAGAAACCAATGAGTCTAACGGTAGGCAGGCGATTATTGTTACCGAGCTACCCTACATGGTCAATAAGGCTAGGCTGCTCGAGAAAATTGCTGAATTGGTCAAGACCAAAAAAATCGAGGGCATCACTGAGCTTCGTGATGAATCCGATAAAAGCGGCATGCGCATGTTTATCGCGGTTCGCCGCGGCGAAGTTGCTGAAGTTATTTTAAATAAACTGTTTCAACAAACACAATTGCAGACAGTTTTTGGCATAAACACTGTCGCACTAATAGACAATCAACCGAGATTATTCAATCTGCGGGAGTTGCTTGACGAGTTCATCAAGCATCGTCGCGAGGTAGTAACACGTAGGACCATCTATAATTTGCGAAAGGCGAGAGCCAGAGCGCATATCTTAGAAGGTCTGGCAATTGCGTTGAGTAATATTGACCCAATGATCGAGTTGATTAAAAACTCGGCCAGTCCGTCAGAAGCAAAGGCCAAATTGTTGGAGAAGTCTTGGGAGCCTGGTGTTGTTGGAGAAATGATTGCTAGAGCCGGCGATGTCTCTTGTAAACCTATCGGTTTGGACCCAGAGCTTGGCTTGCATGGCGATAGTTACACTCTTTCAGAAAAACAAGCTCAAGCAATTCTAGATTTAAAACTGCATCGTTTAACGGGTCTTGAGCAAGATAAGATTCGTGAAGAGTATGGTGAAGTTCTTGAGCGTATCGCCGAATACATCGAAATTCTTGAGAACGTCGATCGCTTGATGGAGGTTATTCGAGAAGAATTAATCGCTATCCGCGAGGAATACGGTGACGAACGTAGAACCGAGATCATAGAGAACAAGCTCGATTTGACACTCGAGGATATGATTGCCGAAGAAGACTTGGTGGTCACCTTATCACATGAAGGTTACGCAAAGTCGCAACCTTTGAGTGATTACAGGGCTCAAAGACGAGGCGGAAAAGGCAAAAGCGCAACCAAAACAAAAGACCAGGATTTTGTTGAGAGAATGTTCGTTGCCAACACTCACGACACAATTTTATGCTTCTCTGATAAAGGTAAAGTCTATTGGTTGAAAGTATACGAGCTTCCTCAGGCTGGTCGTAACGCTAGAGGCAAGCCAATTGTCAATCTGTTGCCGTTAGATTCTGATGAGCACATTACGGCGATTCTGCCTGTAAAAGAATACACGGAAGGGCATCATGTATTCATGGCGACTAGCGATGGTACAGTTAAGAAAACCTCACTTATGGATTTTTCACGGCCACGAGCAAATGGAATCATCGCCTTGGATTTGGTCGAGGGCAATGAATTGGTTGGGGTTGGTTTAACTGATGGGACGCAGGAAGTAATGCTATTCTGTACTTCAGGCAAAGCAATCCGCTTCTCAGAAGACGATGTCAGAAAGATGGGAAGAACTGCTCGGGGCGTCCGCGGTATAAAAATGCCTGAAGAGCACAAAGTTAATGCCATGATTATCTGTAATGCAGATGATCAGGAATCCGCTGTTTTGACCGTCACCGAGAATGGGTTCGGTAAACGGACCTCTTTATCAGAATACAATACCCAAGGGCGCGGTGGGCAAGGTGTGATTTCAATACAAACTAGCGAGCGCAACGGTGATGCGGTTGGCGCGATTTTAGTTGAAGATGACGACGAAGCTATGTTGATCACCAATGGCGGAACATTAGTTCGCACCAAAGTTTCAGAGGTTTCAGTTGTTGGTCGAAATACTCAGGGCGTGAAAGTGATCGGCGTCTCTAATGGCGAGCAGTTAATCAGCATTGAGAAAGTGGCTGAGTCGGACGAAGCTGAAGAGGCTGAGCTATCGTCTGATACAGAAGTCGATCAATAATCTCGAGATTATTTTGGTTACAGAGTTTGCGGAATGATCCCCTTTTATGATCTCTTTACTCGATTTGAATGTTGGATTAATAAAGCAAATTTCGGTGACGTTCGGTTTCGCGGGTTTTTTGTTTACTGCTCCGATGAATGTATCGGGTTGTGATTTAAGTGAAAATGAGCAACAGATAGAAGTCGCTAAACAGCGTGCCCAAGTACAGCCGTCGGAGCACAAAATAGTTGATAGAGCTCAGGAACATCAGGGATTGGTGGTAGAGCTGTCGGTGGAAGCTGAGTTATTAGTCAGTAACAAGGTCGTTGTTGTTTCTAAAATTATCAACGATTCGGCTGAGGCGTTGAACATTTTGAGGTACAACTCTCCGGTCGATATCTCAGTATACGGAGATATTTTTTCTATTCATGAAGCGGGCAATGGTTCGCGCCGATTACCCTATATTGGTAGGTTAGCAAAAAGGGCAGCTCCTAGTGTAAAAGATTTCATCAGTCTTTCGCCCGGAGGTAGCTACTCAAGCCGACTGGACATTACATCCAGTTACAAATTTTGTGGCAACGCACTTTATTCTCTTTCGTTTGCTCGCGAATTAGTAGATGATCAAAACCTGAGCGTTAGATATAAGTCAAATAAAATCAAATTTAAGCTGCCAGCCACAAAGATAGGCTCCACTGCTTGTTAGTGATTGCCGCATTTTTACGAAATATGCCATGTTCCAAAAAAAGATAAAGTCATTACAACTGGGGAAAAAAGCCACCATATGGCTACTTCTTCTCTTCTTTACTAAATCTGCTGCTGCATCTTTGCCACAGCAAATTTCAGTTTCGATCTCGGCAGACCGGCCCCAGTATTCAGAAAAAGACGGATTGACCATCACCGTGACTTATCAAAACCGGAGTGTTGAGACCATTCGAATATTAAAATGGGGAACGGCTCTAGAAAAAAATATATCGCACGATCTCTTTTCTGTGATTTATGAAGGTGAAAGTCTTCCCTATATCGGTCGTCACTACAAGAGAGCCGCCGCCACTGACGATGATTTTTTGGTAATAGGACCATTGCAGTCGGTTTCAAGGACCATTGATCTAGAATCTTTGTATCCGATGAATTATTCTGGAAAATATACGGTTGAATATCGAGATCACAACCACCGCCACCAAGGACTTTTGGCTGAATCAAATGAAAAGCACCCGACAATTAATTTAAACCTCAAGGCTGATCGTGCAATTCGTTTCCAGAAAATCGCACCCAATTTTCAAGATTGTAATTCAGGCGATTTAGCCGCTATTGATAGAGCTTTGAGCGATGCTGAAACGATATCGCGTGTGGCGAGGAACGCACTTAGAAATACCCCGGTCAACAGTCGAGTCAACGCAGAAAGATATCGCCGTTGGTTTGGTACTTATGCTCTTGATCGCTGGAATAGAGTCCAGTCAAATTTTGACTTAATCTATGACGCAGCAGCGAATAGGCAAATAAACTTCATATGTGATTATAATGAATCGGCTTACGCCTATGTATATCCTGGGCAACCCTATAATATTTATTTAGGTCAAGCTTTCTTTGCTGCACCTGCAAATGGGACCGATTCCAAGTCCGGCGTTATAGTCCATGAATTGAGTCACTTTTTAGTGTTGGGCGGTACCAACAGATTAAATGTGCATCCGGAGGTTTACGGCACGTCGAGTAATCTAGCTCTGGCTAGGAACAACCCTGAACATGCTTCTTGGAATGCAGAGAGTCACGAATATTTTGCTGAAAACACCCCTTTCTTCTCTATGCCTGCTCCTGAGGTAGATCGGCCTGAGCAACCAGAATCTACTGATATGCGTTTTAGATCGATTAATGTAGATAATGAATCACCGCGCTCCAATAGTGAAATTGCAGTCTCAGGAATATTGACCAACATATCCGGCGTTACCCTTAGTTCGATCAAGTTGACATCATATTTGTCTGAATTTTCAACGATTTCAACTTCAGATTCGAAAATCGGCAGCATTTCTATCGGTAGTATCGGTGTCGGAGCTAGTCAAGACTTCAATATGGAGGTGGAGATTCCTGGGCAAGAGGGAGTACGCTATGTCGGTATATGCGCAACTGCTTCAAGTGCTGAAGGTACTAAACGAGCTTGCTCTTCAGCCGTTGAAATAGATATCCTTGATAGCATCATCATT
>JAKVBA010000124.1 GCA_022447525.1 Gammaproteobacteria bacterium | reverse complement strand
TATGTCTGGCCGAAACTGTCTTTAAATTGCCAATCATTCTAGACAAGTTTAGCGAAGGATGGGCTTCAATAAGAAGGTGAACATGATCTTCTTCAGCGCCATACTCACTGAGTTCGCAACCCCATTTACCAAGCACGTGACTAAAAATATCTTGCATTCTCTCCATGATATCTTCGTTAATCACTTTGTTACGGTATTTAATAACAAAAACGACATGGTAATGAAGTCTATAAGCGCTGTGATTGAGGGTTTTTAGTGTGTTCTTAGGTTGAATTATTTAATCTTATTTGATAACGTATTTAATATGAAAATGATACGCTCTGATAAGCTAAAAATCAACACTTCAACGCAAGACAGGAAAGTGCTTAGTGATACGCTTGTTTATTACCGAAAGTATGTAAGAGACCTAATGGTGCTCATTAATGCCCGTTGGAAAACGCTACAAAAGGCGAGCGGAAATGAGTGCATTAAACTTGTTGAAGATCTAATACATCCTACAAGTAGCAGGCCGACCATCAAACACCCCCATTTTCATAAAAACTATTACAAATTCCCCAGTTACTTACGCCGTGTCGCTATTATGGATGCGTTCGGTCAAGTCAGCTCTTTTCAGACTCGCTACAACGACTGGCTCGATGCTGGCATGAAAAATATGCCACCGAAGCTCACCTGCGCTACGAACACATACCCCAGCCTTTATAAAGGTCAGTGCGTAAAATTCAGCGAAGATAACCGCATGGCATTTATTAAAGTGAGAATAAATAGCGAATGGGTTTGGCAGGCCTTTAGACTGTCAGGTAAATCTAGATTTTTGGGTAGGGGCAGAGCGATGTCGCCTCTACTTACCTTAAAAGGAAAACAGTGGGCGTTATCTACGCCCACTAAAATAGATATGCCACTCAAAGAGAATGCCGATTTCAGCGGCCAAGTTCTGGCTGTTGACATGGGCATTAACACCGCCGCAGTGTGTGCTGTTGTGGATAAATACGGCACTGTCGTCCATCGATCCTTTTTCGATAGAACGGACAAAGACCGAGTTTACCAAATTATGCAGCGCATACGCTCCAAAGCCAAGAAAGCAACGCGACATGGTAGCAAGATCCCCTCTGGATTTTGCGCCAGTGAGCACAGACGATTGCGCCAGCTAAATCAAAATATGAGCCACCAGATCAGCCGTAAAATAGTGGATTTGGCGCATAAATTTGGTTGTGATGGTATTATCATCGAAGATTTAAAGCGATGGAAACCCAAAGGTCATAGTAAAACAATGAAGATAAAGTTCCACAACTGGTTTAAATCATCATTGTCTGACAATATCCAAAGCAAATCGGTGGAGATAGGAGTTCGCACCCACCCTGTGTATGCTCGCGGTACGTCTTCATATGCTTATGATGGCAGTGGCAAATTATTACGAGATAAAGATAATTACGCCAATGCTAGGTTCATATCAGGAAAGCGCTATAATGCAGACTTAAATGCTGCCTATAATATTGCCACAAGGGGCATTATTAAGATTTATTATCCACAATTGCGTAAGCAAATGTGGAGTCGAAACAAGCCGAATGCTTGTCCGACAACGGGAAACCCGTTAGTGCTATCCTCTTTATGGCTGCTTGAGCAGCCTAAAGAAGGTTAGCATCTGGATTCCGCGACTAAATTCTTTGAATTAGTCGCCGGAGGTTTCAAAGTGTTTACTATGACAACCTTGCTCCTCTGCCTATGCGAATCACTCTGACTGGACTGAATGGACTAGAACCTATTTCATCCGAGTTGATGACAACGTTGATGACTGACCCTAACATTCAGCTTATTATGCAAACAGAACCAAACGCGATGAGTGAATGGCAAGACTTAGCCATCAAGCTTGCCGAGCAAACCTATATATCACGTATCATAGATGCGGTTGATGTACCTACCAGCATTAAGTGCACAACAGAAAGGCTTAAGCGACTTGAGAATCATTGTGACAAGACACCAGTGCTAATGTACAGGAAAGGAGAACTGGTTGACGTCGACATTGCTATCGCCTGTGACCCTGCATGTCTTATTGATAAACTTGACCCACCCATACATCGCAACGGGCAATCAATTGCGGACACGCAAAGCTAGGAAGCATTAAACTTTATCCTGTGAGTTCAGACAGGTTTTTTGTTATACATATTCCGAACGACGATTGTTTTTCTATTGCTGATGGCATTACAGGGATAACCGAACTATCCGGAGATTCCGGATAGTTCATATCGAGACGTGGGAATAAAAAGCCCCGTAATAAACGAGGCGATGCGTTACGAGGTTTTTTTTAGCTGAACTGAGAAGAGATGGCTTTCGCGTCGAACATGTAAAGTTTCTGTGATGTAAAATCTTCGCTAACACCAAGGTGATGTATTTTTCTAAGAGCCGCGTCAGAGTTCGGCGCGCTAACCATGGCGATGACAAAGTGACCGCTTTCCACAGTGCGTATCGCTCTGGTCGCGTCAATTTCATCCGTCAGTGTTCCCATGCAAATGAAGTTAGGATCTTCCCTTAACATCTTCTGCAAGGTTTTGCTTAAACCGACACCGGCGATCTGAAGGGGCGACTCTGTTGCCTTTTCGCCCTCTTTGGTGAGCCTCATCTTTTCTTCAACAAGTCCTTTAGATATCGCCAGATATGCGCTAAAGTTAACTTTTTCGTCATCACAAAAGACAACAACCAGTCCATCCGTCAAAGTGGCGAGACAGTCTATGTCTTTTTTCTCCTTGAGCACAAAAGGTCGAAGGCTGGCCCAATACTTTTGCATTTGCTGAAATCCATTGGGGAACCCAGCGAACACGCACGCTACCTCCCTCAACTTTTCCGAACGCCTCTTCCTAGTGATGTTGATGTCGAGCGTTTTAAGAAGCAGTTTTTGCACCTCGTTTTCCAACGCAGTGAGCTCAGCTTCATTTTTTGGAGGGGTGGCGAAAATAGATTGGTATTCCATAAAAACTCCTGTAGCCAACTGTTTGCTCGTTCCACAATTAGCATTAGAGCATTATGTGATTAACGTTTGATAAAGTTTCCAGCCACCAAAAAGGTGTGAGCAATGCCAAGGATCTCTCCCCAAATTCACCACAATGCAAACCAAGAGGAGTCATTGCGTCGGATTTGTTATGCGCATAGTATCATCCTGCTTGTGCGTTTTGCAACCATATTTGATGCCAATCATCATTTTGTGTGATGCGATAGTGAACTACCCAGCGACATCACTTCGCTCTGATCACGGGGTTTTCTCGACGATTTTCGATAAAACCGACCTACCAGCTTCTTAATCGCCATACTGATGTTTATAGATGTCCGCATAGAGTAGAATAACTAAACTTAATTTGATATATTATTCACGATTGTTGCAACATAGATGAGATGTGGCTATGCAGTGGTTTGTCGATGCAGTAAAAAGCTTTAACTTGCTACCAGATAAAAATCCCTCCCCTAAAGCGACGAGATTTAACGTTGCTTACCATCAGGATAAGGAGGCGTTAGACAGCGATGGTGAGTATCTTTGGGGGCGTGGTGCTTCTACCTCTATAGCTAAGCGGACTAATCGAATAATTCAGAATTCAGAACGTCTCTGGCAAAAAAGTAAATGCATGACAGAACGATGTGGAATTAAAACCGCTCTGCCAGATGAATATGATGAAAAGACCTAATAAATCATTCATTATGCTCACTGGTTAAGGGGAAACGCAGCTGTCTTTCAACCTTTATCTTTATACAATACGAGCAAGATGTAAACAACTCCTGACTAAAGTCAGAAGCTTTTAGTTATGGTCAGCTTACGCTGCCACATTAGGACGATTTACTGCGCCCCTAGACGAAACGGCAGTTTCGCCTAACCAAGCAAGATTTTGACTCGCATTCAAGTCACTGTGCGCCCGGTTTCCACAAGAACAGGTTAATCGGTGTTTATTGCGTGTCGCAATCGCACCGCATTTGTTGCACGTTTTACTCGAATACGCCGGATTGACATAGATAACCTCGATGCCTACAGCCTCTGCTTTGTATTCGATAAATGTCTGAAGCTGATACCATGCCCAACGATGCAGGCGAGCACGCACACGCTTGCCTGCTTTGATTCGCTTGCGGATATTGGTCAGCTTCTCTAATGCAATGACACCAACGTTGTGTTCGATAGCTTCTGCGATAATCGCATTGGCTACCTGATGATTCACCTGTGTTACGTGTCGCGCTTCTTTGCCGGAGAGTCGCTTCAGCAATTGCTTAGCTGATTGCGACCCGTTGCGTTGCAAACGACGACGTATTGCAAGGAATCGGTCTCGGTCATACCGAAGTTTGCCACCACCTATCACTTTACCCGTTGAAGTGGCAGCAATGTTGTTTTCGCCCAAATCGACGCCCATCACTTTATTGCTTGAGACGCGTTCAGGCGTTGAAATCTCAACGACAAGGTTGAAATACCATGTGCCGTTTTTGAAGTTCAGTTCAGCTTCTTTGGGTAAGCCTTTTTCAAAAAGTGACTTTTGATGTTTGCCCCAAATAAACTTAGCTTCCACGCGCTTGCCTAATGTGGACAACGACACCGTATTGTCGTCCTTTAGCGTATAGGTCTTTTTGTCGTAGTGGACGGACTTTGACCTAAATTGGATATGAGGGACATCCTGGTTTTTCTTCAGCTTGAGCGCCTTGTATTTGCCCGCCACGGCTTTGATGGCGTTGCAGGTAAACTGAGAGCCTAG
>JAKVBA010000123.1 GCA_022447525.1 Gammaproteobacteria bacterium | reverse complement strand
GGCGAAAAATGTATTTGCGCAGTTTTCACAAAAAGCAAAAATTGAAACATGATGAGAAAGAACAGCTCACCTACATGGATGAAGTATAAAAAAGGGCCTGTAAAAAATAAGGCCCTCGTCCACTTGAGTGGCGTATTAGAATCTAAATGTTCCTAACAACGTAGCCGAACCCAACTGATTCTCATCGGTATCATAGCCTATGCCAAATTCGATAGATGAATGCGGGTTGAACCAGTAGTGTGTGCCTAGTTCAATCACGTTGTCAGAGCCTATGACCTCATTACTTTCGTGAATGTAAGTAACGCCTACGCTCCAATCAGGACGGAAATAATAATCTGTATCTAGCTCAATGGAGAACTCACCATCAAACTGCGTTGCTTTTAACTTGGTATCCCAGCCTGGCAAAAACTTGCCAGCGCGCTGCCCAAAACTCGTATATCTTGCAAATGCACTGTAGCTAAATTCAGAATCTGAACGCTCCTCGCTAACGCCAAC
This sequence comes from Gammaproteobacteria bacterium, assembly GCA_022447525.1. GTDB lineage: Bacteria > Pseudomonadota > Gammaproteobacteria > Arenicellales > Arenicellaceae > Arenicella. The sequence continues at coordinate 4,257 of JAKVBA010000123.1, read as the reverse complement.
ATCAATGGAACTGAAAAGTTCTTCATTTAGATGAAAGTACTCTACGCCGACGCCGTATTCCCAATTTTGGTTCGCGAACGTAGATACTTCTACGGCATAGCGATTTAATGTTTCGTCAAAATATCTATTGTCGTTGGTTACACGCCCGTAACGCCCTCGAATTACCAGCGCATTTGAATAAAACCATTCTCCTCGAACATTTACGCTGTCAATGTTATCTATACCAAAATAATCCACAGAAACATTGTTCTTTCTTTGAAGGTAGGGGCTAATCGACCAAGGTTGCTGATCTATATTCACTGATTGAAAATAGTAGCGGTAACTTGCACCAATAAAGTTGTCGTCGGCATCACGTACATCAGAAAACCCTAACGCAATTTCATGCTGAATATCAGTTGATTGGGCAAACACAGGAAGGGTTGAAATAGCTAGCAAACAAGCGCTCAAACGCAGCATTAGGCAATATCCTTATTTATAGTGAGCATCCAAAAAAAAGCTCTTTTTTAGTAGGCGTTGAAGTTAAATTAAAAGGTCGTGTAGTGCAATAGTTGACAGCATATCGACATATTTTGTGACAATTCATAAAGCCAAACTAATTCAGCACACATATTGAGTTATTGGTCTTGCATACTTCAAGTGGTCGTTTTAAGGGAGTGAATACGTAGTAACAAGCATTCTCTAATTTGGCAGGAAGGTAAGTAGTGCACCCATCAACATGGCTAAAAACTGATGATACTGGCTTGTATTGTGAACCCGGTGAGTTTTACATTGACCCCATGAATGAAGTCGCCACCGCGCTTGTCACCCACGGGCACGCAGACCATGCACGGGCAGGTCATCACAGTGTATTCGCAAGTTCAGAAACACTGGCAATTATGAAAACCCGATACGGTGAAGATATGGCTATCCACCAGCACGCTGTAGCAATGGGTGAAGCCGTCAATTTTAACGATGTAAGAGCCACATTTTATCCTGCTGGCCATATTCTTGGGTCTACACAAATTCTTATTGAATATGCAGGCTACCGAGTTGTGGTTTCAGGCGACTACAAACGTCGCCACGATCCTACATGCCCACCGTTTAAGGTTGTTCCATGCGATGTATTGATTACCGAAGCCACCTTTGGGCTTCCTGTCTTTAAGCACCCGCCCATTGAACATGAAATTGAAAAGCTCCTTCATTCGTTACGGGTGTTTCCAGAACGATGCCATTTAGTAGGCGCTTATGCGCTGGGCAAATGTCAACGGGTGATATTGGCGCTGCGCGAGGCGGGTTACGCCAAGCCAATTTACTTACACGGTGCGCAGCTAAAATTGTGCGATCTATACAAGCAATTAGGAATAGACTTAGGCGAGTTAATTCCGGTGTCTGAGGTCGCGGATAAAAAAACGTTAGCCGGTGAGATAATCATTGCTCCCCCTTCTGCACTTGCCGATAGGTGGTCGCGAAGCTTACCTAATGTACGCCCTGTTGTAGCATCTGGCTGGATGCAAATTCGCGCTCGCGCTAAGCAAAAAAATGCCGAGCTACCGCTTATTATCTCTGATCATTGCGACTGGCCTGAATTGCTGCAAACCATTGAAGAAGTTAACCCGAAAGAAGTGTGGGTGACTCATGGCAGAGAAGATGCGCTGATGTATCAGGCAGAGAAAATGGGGTATAAAGCCAGAGCGCTATCGCTAGTTGGTTATGATGAAGATGAGCAAGGAGGCGACTAGTGGAAGCATTCAGTCACTTACTTGAACAGCTGTATTTCACGTCTGGAAACAAAGCCAAGGCGCAGCTGATTGCCGACTACATTGCCAATGCGCCAGACCCCGATCGTGGATGGGCTATTGCTGCTATGGCAGGCACATTAAGATTCGACTTCTTTAAGCGAAACACGGTAAAAAAGCTTATTTCCGAACATACCGACCCTGCGCTTTTTGCTATGAGCTATGACTATGTGGGTGAGGTTAGTGAAACCGTGGCTCATTTATGGCCATATAGCGAGCCTTCAGATTCACTACCCACGCTTACCGAGGTGGTAGAAACCTTTACGTCTATAAGTAAGCAGAAAGTTTCTGCCACACTAGCTCACTACCTAACGATAATGACGCCTGCCCAACGCTGGGCGTTACTAAAATTAGGCACCAGAGGCCTGCGTATAGGCGTTTCGGCACGCTCTATAAAACAGATATTGGCCGACTATGGCAATAAAGACATTAAAGAAGTTGAGACACTTTGGCACGCGGTTACCCCGCCTTATGTCGATATGCTTGGTTGGCTAGAAGGAAAAGTCGACAAGCCTGATATTAAAAATGCCGTCACCTTTCATCCAGTTATGCTTTCTCACCCCATTGAAGATAGCGATATCAAGGCATTCACCAAGAACACGTGGCAAATTGAGAACAAGTATGACGGCATTCGTGTGCAGCTTGTTGTTAAGTCAAATAACCCTATCAACGATAAGGCTCAGAACGGTAGTGGGGCCGATGGCGATAAGCCCCAAAAAGCCCTTTTCTCCCGCACTGGCGATGATATTAGCCACTCATTCCCTGATCTGCTTGAGTCTATAAGTGGCAATATGGTGCTAGATGGAGAACTACTGGTTATCCATAATGCAGAACCTGGCTTTCACCCATCTGAAGAATCGACTGCCCAAAGTGCAGCTAGTCAACGCACGAGTAGTGATAAAAGCGGTAAACAAGCTTCATCTGCCACACAGCCTAATGTGGATACCTTTAATGCCCTCCAGCAGCGCCTTAATAAAAAGAAACCGAGCAAAGCGTTACAGTCTTCCGCCCCGGTTGGACTAATCGTTTACGATGCTTTAGTGCTTAATGGTGAAGATCTAACAGAAAAAACACTAAAAGCGCGGCGCCACTACCTTGAAGAATGGTTTAGCAAAACGAATAACAGCCGTTTATTTCTTTCTGAAACACTCAATGCCACCTCCCCCGAAACTTTGCGCCAGCTTCACACCCAAGTATGCCAAAATCGTGCGGTAGAAGGGCTGATGATAAAGCGCTTAGATAGTCATTATGTACCTGGCAGGCCTAAAGGCCAGTGGTTTAAATGGAAGCGCGATCCGCTAGTTGTGGATGCGGTAATGATGTATGCGCAGCGCGGGCACGGTAAGCGCTCCAGCTTTTATTCTGATTACACGTTTGGCGTTTGGGAGGACAGTCAGCTTCTGCCTATCGGAAAAGCATATTCTGGGTTCACCGATGAAGAGCTTAAAAAACTGGACAATTGGGTAAGGCGCAATGCCGTAGGACGGTTTGGCCCGGTAAGAGAAGTGAAAAAAGAGCTAGTGCTTGAAGTGGCTTTCGACGCTGTACACCCTTCATCTAGGCACAAATCAGGGGTCGCGCTGCGCTTTCCCCGTATACATAGAATTCGTTGGGACAAGCCCGCGAGTGAAGCTGATACGTTAGCGAATGTAAAAGCATTAATAGAAGGGTAAGCCCATCAAAAATCCTTTCTTAGTCGTGTAAAATCGCAGAGAATAGGGCGAGATAGAAATAAGGTTTACACCTTAAGAAAATAAGACAATAGGAAATCGCCATGCCTAAGGCTAGTGAAATTAAAAAGAATAACACTGTGGTATTTGACGGAAAAACTTGCATAGTGCGAGACATTGAACGCTCTGTCCCTCAAGGTCGTGCAGGCGGTAGCATCTATCGTATGCGCATGTACGATGTGGTAACAGGTGCCAAATACGATGAAACGTTTAAAGACTCAGATACCCTAGATATGGCTGACTTAATTCGTCGCCCTGCTATGTTTTCGTATATTGATGGCGAAGAATATGTATTCATGGATAAGGAGGACTACACCCCCTATCACTTGAACAAAGAAAGCATTGAAAACGAAGCCTTGTTCATCAACGAGGAAACTGACGGCATTCAAGTTGTTATTGTTAGCGAAGTGCCTGTTGCCCTGGACTTGCCTATGAGCGTAGAACTTGAAGTAGTTGAGACCGACCCGTCAATTAAAGGGGCATCGGCGACTTCTCGTACCAAACCAGCCACGCTTTCGACCGGCCTAGTAGTACAAGTGCCAGAATACATCAGCACCGGTGAATGGATAAAGGTCAACACCGAGGAACGTAAGTTCCAAAGCAGAGCCGATAAGCACTGAGCTGAATTAACTTATTAAATTAACCTGCCATCGACGCTTGTTAAGCTCTAAAATGGCAAAAAAGGGTTCATATCGAACTAATGCCGTTCACTTAAGGTGAGCGGCATTTTTCTTTCTGCTGTATCGCTGTGG
>JAKVBA010000122.1 GCA_022447525.1 Gammaproteobacteria bacterium | reverse complement strand
AGCAACTCTACCGCTAACCCGGTGGAATATTTTGAGTTCGTCAGTAATACCGAAATCTTCCGTGCCTTGTTTGTAATCAAATTGCCCTTCTTCGTGGCCGACATGGTCACAGCTTGGTGTGTTTTTAAATTATGCGGCGAAGATCACGGAGCCCGACGTGCGACGGTGTTGTGGCTGTTCAACCCATTGATGCTTTTTGCGGTCTACCTCTTCGGTCGATTCGAATCGATCCCAGTTATGTATTGCGCTTTGGGTATACTTGCTGCGAGTCAGGGCAGAATTGTACTTGCTGCAATCGCGGTTGGATTGAGCGTTAACTCTAGGGAGTTATTCATATTTTTGGGTCCAGCGTTTGTGGCTTTAATGTGCTCTGGTGGTGCTAAGCAATACTCAATAACAGCACGTATTCTCGCTTGCTCCATTGTTGTTTTTGCCGTGGCTGTTTCCGTTCAGTTAATTTCGTTAACTGGTGGTGGCGACACTAATACCTTTGGGATGGAAGTGACGTCTATTACTACTGAAGGAAGAGTTGACGAACTATTTAAATTTATTGTTGGTGCTTATTTAATGTTCCCGATGGTGTATTTCGCTATTCTGCTGTACACGTGGAACTCCGAAACAGACATTAAGATACTAACGCCTATCGTATTCGCGATGGTGATGCTAAACTTTTTTCTGTTTTCATCTCATACCGCGCACTATGCGTCTTGGTTTGCCATATTTCCCTGTTTGTATTTTGCGCAAAATCCAAAGCTACTGAAACCAACCATTGCGCTATTTGGGAGCTGGTTTATTTATAATTTAGCAATCACAGATCTTGGTGTATTTACAACTTGGCTCGCCTCTCCAGTATCCATCAACTTCTCGGGTCTACCAAATTTCCCAGCTATGTATAGAGCCTTTGGGCTTCATCAGGCACTTGATTTACTTACCTTTAGCAGACTATGGAGTACGTTCTATCGAGCTTGCTTAATCTATCTAGCAGTTCAAATGATCCTTGTTTACTTGCGCCAAGCAAATTCAAATAGAAGTGTTGAGGCTTGAGATGAGAGTGCTCTTTATTCTAGCTTTTTTTCTATTACCTTCATCGTTTGTGCTAGCGACAACTGCTATGAACCAACCGGAAGAAAGATCAATTGTGTTTAACTCTAAAGCGAGGTCTGTCGATTACAGATATATGGATGCTGATGAGAGCGGCTATGTTAGCAATACCACCTCTGATTCATATTTGATTTTGAACGGCTTTGATTTACCGCGCGATCAAGCCTGTTTTATAGTGATCGATGCTGAGTTTAAAGAGCCAATGTTCAGGCCAGGGCTGTTCGAAGCGTTTTGGGCGGTAAACCCTGGCGCCTTTTCAGAAAATCAAAAAGCTCGAATTTTGATTAGTCATCAAAACACCCACAGTCGGACCCAGTTTATTGTTCCACTATGTAAGCTCTATAGTTTTAGTGGAAACCTCGATCGCCCGCATTATCAACGTAATATCGTCGGTCTCAGACTCGATTATCCGATGAATCGAACAGTAGGGCTTAAAATACGCCGCCTCGATTTGATAGGGTTAAAAGAGCTGAAAATGTTGGAGCAAGAGTCCGAAATAGTAGAGCTAGAGGCTTTTGAGAGGTTATCGGGTAACTCATTCACTTCGCTGGACGTCGTAGTGCCCAAAATCTATTTTGCGCTTGAAAGCGGTTGGAAGCGACTGTCGCAAGACCTGCTTTTTCTTGGTGTCTGGTTAGCGCTGATTTTTGGTCTCTTGTTTTTACTGATCCGTGGCAAACGCAGCTGACTCGCAGGGCTACTTAAATCAACTAAAAAAATTCACTAGCCTTGATATGTCGGTTAGATGGTGTTGTAGAGTTATGTGTCGGCTTAGCCACTCACAGGCTGATCAAAAAGTAGGGATCTTTAGCGCCCCTTGTGGTGATAACGTGTAGCTCGTGATCCTTGAGGCGATTGATCTCAAATTGATTCGCAGGTTTTACTTCAGTTAAAGCGATGTCCGTTACTTGGTCGTTGTTTACCAAGCCCACTCGTTTGATCACTAGATCTAATTCATGATCGGCTGGGTCAAATCTGAAGCTTTTTATCCTATCATTTGGAAGTTCGAATCGCAGTGTTTGGCTTTTATTAGCCTCTCTATAATGGACCTCGATGGTGTCTTTTTCACAGAATCCATTCCCAGCGTCATAGTAAAGCTTAGCAACGCAGGGGGAGTCTGCGCTCATAGTCACCTCAAAAAAGTAACCTTGTAGCAAGCTTTTAGTGAATTGTTTCAGTTTTTCTTGGGTGCTTAATTTTGAGTCTATCTTTTCCAACTGCACAAAGAACTCAAACATTCCTCGTTTAGTTGGAAATACCTTCTTAACCTTAAAATCGAGAAGACCAAGTTCAGAGATGCCCTGTAATAATTCAAAGAAAGAATCGTGAGTAAATACCGAGCAGTGAGAATCTACATATTTATCATTCTCAAGAGCGTCTTTGCAGACGTCGTAAATTCTTGGCTTGGTGTTTATTCTTTGTAGTCTAGATGGATCAAAATCTTTACTCCAAGCAGCCATGACGTCGACCTCGGCAAAATTGGCGAAATGGTCGTAGATATGCCGAGTGGATGGCTTGCGTAGTTTTCTAATATGGGCATCTATTAGGTCCGCAAGCGTTGTTTCAGGCCGTAAGTAGTCGAAAGTATAATGACGATCTGGAACAGCAAAGCAGGCGACTCCTCCAAGTTTTAAAACTGAAGAAATCTCGTTTAACCAAGTGATTAAGTCTGGTATGTGTTCAATAACATGAGAGGCAATACAATAATCAAACTGCTCTTCCCCCCCTGTTGCTTGAGCCAATGACTGTTCCCCCCAAACATATGAAATATCCATGATCTCGTCGACGTTTAAACTAGGATCCTTGGAGTACCATTGTTTTAATTCTTCGGTTGTCGCACGATCCACGTAATGAACATTTGACTCATGCTTGCGAACCATTGGATTCACCAATGGTCCGATCTCAATTCCGGTAGCATTGGCTAGATCAATTCCGTTGGTTAAAGATTGTCTATGGTAAGTAAAAGGCATGACTGAAAAAGAACGTCGTCGGTAATTTGCTGATTATAAGCCTATCTTTATACAATCACACCTTTCTTAGACTTGATGTATCGTGAATTTACCCCGCTGATTGACTTAGAGTGGTCGATAATTCTACTGCAAACTCTGCAATGCCATCCAGTAACATTTGAATTGCTATGGCAATCAAAATCATTCCCATTAGGCGCTCGATAGCGATTAGACCTCGGTTACGCAGAACTTTTGCCAGTGGCCCTGCCATGAGCAAAATGGCACCTGTGACAATCCACGCAGCAAAAAGAGCGATAAGCCAATCCACCCATCTCCCGGGTTCGCCGTTTGATATCAGTAATAAAGTAGCCAATGCGGAGGGACCTGCCACGTACGGAATTGCCAATGGAACAATAAAAGGTTCCTCTTCGTTTTTATGTGGACCGTGGGTGTCCGCTGGGAATATCATTTTAAGTGCGATCAAAAATAAAATAACACCTCCCGTTGCGGTAAGTGCCGGTTCGGAAATATGTAAAGCTGATAAAAATGCCTGACCTGAGAATAGAAAGATGACCATAACAAATAGTGCAATCATCAATTCTCTGAGGATAACCATCGTGCGCCGCTCTGGCGCAACATTTTTTAAAGCCGTCAGAAACAGCGGTATATTGCCCAAGGGGTCCATAACTAAGAACAGTAATAAGGCAGCGGATAAAATGGTCATAAGTAGATCTCAGGATTTTTGATGGTGAGTGGTTACGAAACTATGCTTTCGGATCAATCAAAAAAGGCCCTGTGAAAGCAGGGCCTTTTTGAGTTTTTGCAGACTACCAACCGCACTGTCGCACTTTGTTCTGCTCTTTTAGCCAAGAGTTTAATGGTGCGAAGTAATCAATGATTGCGCGGGCATCCATTTTTCTCTGTCCGGTTAGAGCTTCCATCGCCTCAGGCCATGGCTTGCTTTGTCCGAGACTCAACATGTCTCCAAGTGCTTTACCGGCTTTTTCGTTACCGTAAATAGAACACTCATGCAAAGGCCCTTTAATTCCAGCCGTTTCACACAGTGCTTGATGAAATTGAAATTGCATAATGAAGGACAGAAAGTAACGAGTATACGGCGTATTACCCGGAATATGATATTTGGCACCTGCATCGAAGTGAGCCTCAGTTCGTTCCACAGGTGGCCGAATGCCCTGATACTCAGTCCGAAGGTCCCACCAGCCCTTGTTGTAGTCCTGCGGTGTAATTTCACCGGAGAATACTTTCCAGCGCCACTCGTCAATCATTTTACCGAAAGGTAAAAAAGCGATTTTCTCAAGGGCAAGTTTCATTTGTTTGTTTAAGGTGGCTTCAGGGCTATCGACTACTTCATCTATTAGTCCCTTTTCTTGCAAGTACCCGGGAGTCATCGAAAGTACAATAGTGTCACCAATTGCTTCATGGAAACCATCGTGGGCGCCGCCTTTGAATACAGGCTTTTGATCTTTATACATCAAGTAATAGTAGATGTGGCCAAGTTCATGATGCAAGGTGCTTAAATGTTCCTCGGTGATCTCAACGCATTGTTTGATGCGTGGATCTGAACCATTGCCTAGATCCCATGCGCTGGCATGACAGACAACGGCACGATCCTTGGGCTTTTTGATAAGAGAGTTCTGATAGAAGCTCTCAGGCAATTGCGGGAGCCCTAGTGAGGTAAAAAACCCCTCCGCAGTTCTTACCATTTTCTCCTCGGTGTAACCCTGCTCCCTCA
>JAKVBA010000121.1 GCA_022447525.1 Gammaproteobacteria bacterium | reverse complement strand
GGCCGCACGACGATTACCCGCTGATAGAAGTCGGCGAGTTAGAAATGAACAAAAATCCAGAAAACTATTTTCAAATGATTGAAAACGCGGCATTCAGCCCGTCGAATGTTGTTCCAGGCATTGGCTTTAGCCCCGACAAAATGCTTCAAGCGCGTATCTTTTCCTATGCCGACGCTCACCGCTACCGCTTGGGCACGCACTATGAAGCACTACCTGCGAATGCGCCAAAAAATAGCAAAGTAAACCACTATCATAAAGACGGCGCTATGCGCTTCTTTACCAATGATTTCGGTAACCCAGATGCTTATTATGAGCCAAATCAATATGAAGGCCCAGTTGCTGACTTTTCAGTGAAAGAGCCGCCGCTTCGCATCGACGGAGATGCCGACAGATATCATCAAGATGAAGTTGATGTCGATTACGTTCAGCCACGCAAGCTGTACGAAATGTTTTCTGATGAGCAAAAAGAACGGCTATACAAAAATTATGCTGCAGCTATGGGCCCATGCTCTGACAGTGTTAAAGAGCGCTGGTACGCCGTGTTGGAAAAGGTTCATCCAGACTATGCAGCAGGTGTAAAAAATGCAGTAGACAGCTTGGACACTGATGTAAATACGGTACCTATTACCGAAAATACACCTATTGAAGACAATTAAACCTGCTTCTAGTGAATTAAACTCTATTTCCAAGTTGGTATCCTTAGCGGGTATCAACTTGGTTCACAGCCGGGCAATGGAAACAAACCTTTATTGGCTCAATCAAATCTCATTAATCCAACAATAGACTTTTGTTAGCAAATCAACACCATTCAACTTTAGAACAAATCTTATCTCGCAAGTTTGCGAGATTGCGTTTTGTGGCTTACGTTTAATTCATATAATTGTTTTTAGCGCTGTGTATGTCGTTATTTAAAAAGTCAAAAATTGAACAAAACACCCCTCGTTTAGCCCCATGGAAAATAGCCATTATCGATGATGAAGAAGGCGTTCACGAGGTTACCAAATTAACTCTACGCAAGTTTAGCTTTGAAAAGCGTGGCGTAGAGTTTTTATCAGCTCATAGTGGAGAAGAAGGATTAGCGCTTTTGAAAGCTAATCCGGATATCGCGCTTGCGTTTGTTGATGTAGTAATGGAAACCGACGATGCCGGCTTAAAGCTAGTAGATGCTATTCGCAACGACCTTAAAAATCACGTCACTCGATTAATATTGCGAACAGGCCAGCCAGGGCAAGCTCCTGAAGAGGATGTTATCAGACGTTATGACATCAATGACTATAAAGCCAAAACAGAACTTTCCTCACTAAAGTTAAAATCATGCGTTTATACGGCGATTCGCTCATATCGCGATATACAAACGATCGAAAAAGGCAAACGAGGTATGGAGGATGTACTGAAATCATCATCCTCTGTTTTAGCAAGTCAGTCACTAGCGCAATTTGGTACCGCTGTACTGAAACAAACGCTTACCCTTCTCAATTTAAACAACTCAGTGCTTTACCTCTCGACACAACACACCGATTTATATGGTGACACCAGTATGACAGTTTTGGGTGCAAGCGGAGACCTTATTGGACTGTGTGAGCCGGGTATTTCCACCCGTATTCCCGAATCGATTGAAGAAGAAGTTAAAAGCGTTCTGGCCAATAAAGCACACTTCCAAAGTGATAACGTGTTTATCGGTTATTACCCCACTGGTGAAGACAGCCATAATATTTTGTACGTTAAACTCGACCAACCTTTAGATGATATGCAGCGAAAGACATTAGAAATGTTTGCATCTAACGTGGCGGTAATCTTCCAAAACCTTACACAAAAAGAAGATATACAAAAAACGCAGAAAGAACTGATCATGGTACTGAGCGATGCCATTGAAATGCGCAGTAAAGAAACCGGGGGGCACGTAAGACGCGTTATTTTAATGACAGAGTTTCTCGCTGAAAAGCTGCACATGAGCAAAGAGTTTATTGAAACTATCCGCTACTCTGCAGCCCTTCATGATGTGGGCAAAATCAGCATACCCGAAACCATACTGCATAAACCGGGGAAACTCGACCCCGATGAGTGGGAAATTATGAAAACCCACGCTCAAAAAGGTTATGAGCTACTTGCAGATTCTGACCGGATTGTTGCCAAGATGGGCGCAATTATTGCCAAAACGCACCACGAACGTTGGGACGGTAAAGGCTACCCTGATGGGCTGGCTGGCGACAATATACCAGTGGAAGGGCGCATTATGGCGATTGTTGACGTTGTCGACGCCCTTCTATCCAAACGTTGCTACAAACCTGCATGGAGCGTTGATGAGGTTAAAGCTTATCTTAAAGAGAATGCAGGTAAACAATTCGACCCGCTAATTACCCATGTAATGCTAGAGCACTTCGACAGAATATTAGAAATCCGTGCAACAGAACCGGACGAAGATGAATGAAAGAGAACTTAGAGTTAATTTTACTGCGTGTTAGCCAAAGCCCAGACATTGATAAAGGCGAACTGGATGTTGCTTCAAGACTTATTATCAACTCTGTGTGCGAAGGCTTGGAAATTACTCGGGCAGGCATTTGGTTATATGACGAAAACCAAACACTAGTGCAATGCACACTACTTATAGACAAAGGAAACGACCTCGATAACGAGAGCTTAGTGCTAACCCGAAGGGACTTTCCCCATTATTTTGAAGCGCTCGACTCAGGTAGAACGATTGCCGCCCACGATGCGATAACCGATGTTGCAACTTTTGAGTTTGCTGAAGTGTATTTAACGCCTCTGGGTATAAGCTCTATGCTGGATGTACCTATTCGCCACCGCGGAAAGATGATTGGGATAATATGTTGTGAGCACCAGGGCAAGGCTCGACAATGGCTTGACGATGAAATGGTTTTTGCTGCATCGCTCGCCGACCTCTACGGGCGTGCAATAAGTGCCAATGAACGTGCAGACTACGAGCAACAACTTCTCGAAGCCAACCGAACCCTCGAACAAAAAGTGAAAGACCGCACTAAGGAGTTAGAGGCAGCTCAAGAGAAACTTGTCGAGTCAGAGAAAATGGCAGCCTTGGGCAACCTGGTAGCGGGTATTGCTCACGAAGTTAATACGCCGCTCGGCATTGCACTTACCTCGGTAAGTAACTGCAAAGAAGAGCTCAAAGATATTTATCGAGATTTCGAGAATGGCGAGTTAACAGAAGAAGGTTTTAAAGACTTTGAGGCGATATGCTCTGAGGGTTTATCACTAGCGGAAACCAGTTTAATGCGGGCCGCAAACTTAGTACAAGATTTCAAGCGAACCTCTGCGGACCAGACCTCATTAGAAATTGAAGAAATCACGCTAGATGAATATATTCCTAGGGTTTGTAATCCATTGAAGCCTATGCTTCGCAAAGAGCAAATTGAGCTCAGCATCGATGTTCCCTCTGATTTAGTTATCACTACATGTCCGGGCATTATAGCTCAGCTATTAACGAATTTAATATCGAACGCTCAGCGTCACGCCTTTGGCCCATCAGTAGATAATGAAGTGAATAAAGTTTCTGTAAGCTGCGGCAAAAGTGAAAAAGGTATTGTAATAAGCGTTCAAGACAACGGAAAAGGCATTCCTGCAGAACTTCACAAAAAAGTGTTTGAGCCTTTTTATACAACGGCCCGCGATAAAGGTGGCACGGGTTTAGGCCTAAATATTTTATATAATCTTGTTCGCCAGAAATTTAACGGAGAGATTGATTTGGTATCGTCGCCTGGTGAAGGAACCACGATTACGGTTTGTATCCCCGTCGAAAGCTAAAGCCGCTCTCCCTGTTTAAACCATTTATCTTCCCAAGATAAATTTAAAAGCGCGCCATGGTTTAAATGTCGCGCTTACGACGGTTCAAAAGCCTCACACAAGGCAAGCTAAGGATAAAATCATAATAAGGGCATGTCGTAATGCAACTTTCACAATGGCGTAGTTCAGGCCAATTCCTAAGCGTTAATAATCAGCAAATTTTCCACAAAACTCAAGGTAAAGGGCCTGTACTTTTGTTGATTCATGGATACCCCACTGCGAGTTTCGATTGGGTTAAGTTATGGCCTGCGCTAACTTCCCACTTTCGTTGTGTCACTCTTGATATGTTAGGATTCGGGTTTAGCTGTAAAGCGCCTAAGAAATATGAAATTAAGGAACAAGCGGCTGTTATTAACGAGCTAATGCAACACTTAAACATCGCAAGTGCCCACGTTTTATCTCACGATTACGGCGACACAGTTGCACAGGAGTTAATGGCCCGTCAGTTAGAAGGTAACCTCGCGTTTCGTATGGAATCGCTCCATTTGCTAAATGGCGGCCTTTTCCCTGAAACCCACCAAGCCTTGCTTATTCAGAAGCTATTGCTTTCCCCTATTGGCGTACTACTTATTCGTTTCTTAAACAAAAATGCAATTCGAAAAAGTATGCATAACATTTTTGGTCCCAATACGCCGCCTTCGGATCAAGACATTAATGATTTTTGGGCGCTTATTAGTGAAAACAATGGTCACAAATACATGCACTTACTTTTGGATTATATGAAACAGCGTAAGCAATACCGAGAGCGCTGGGTAAGTGCACTTCAAAATGCTGACGTTCCGGTTCGACTAACAGCTGGCATGGCAGACCCCATTTCTGGTGCGCACATGGTGGAAAGGTATAAGGAACTTATACCCAATGCAGATACAGTAGAACTTGCTCATATAGGGCATTACCCGCAGATCGAAAGTGCTGAATTGGTTTTAGAGTCTGTTCTAGAACTTATTGAGAATTAGATATGCGGGTGTCGCTTCAATAAGAGAAGTTGGTCGGTGTGAGAGGATTTGAACCTCCGACCCCTGACACCCCATGA
>JAKVBA010000120.1 GCA_022447525.1 Gammaproteobacteria bacterium | reverse complement strand
GACGTTGACCAGCCGCGTAACTTGGCGAAGTCGGTTACGGTGGAATAAAGCACACAGCTGAAGCACTTATTCGTGTTAGAGCATATTATATTTGGTACTAGACATATTATATTTGGTAACAAATAAAAATTCAGTATTAAATTAGGTAATAAAAGTAGATTAGTTTATGCTCTATGTCATAGGTGGCATAGGGCGTAGGCGATGAAGAAACTGCAATGGCTGACAAGAGAAGAAATCGATAAGCGCTTCGCAAGCGGCAGAGGAATGGGCCGTAAAAGCGAATATCAGCCATGGATTTACATTCAAGAAATATCCAGTGATGGCACGAGTTATCGTGCCTTATCTCACCGCACCGGCAGAGTAGTTCACTTGCTTTCCAAGCTAGAATACCTTGCTTTTTCACTCTACGACTGGAATGAGTCAATTTATGACATTCGAGAGCAGTATCCGTTTGCTCTAGAAACCACTCTGGAAGTAGCCGACAAAGCGGGCATAAAACATCCGCAAAAAGGCAATAAATATCACGTATTCACCACTGATTTGTTATTAGACTTTGATGGGTTAGAGAGCAATCAAGTCGCGATTCAGGTCAAATACAATGATGAGCTGATGGATAAAAATGTTATTGCTAAGCTCGAAATAGAGAGGCGAAGTTGTCTGGCCAAAGGAATGCAGTGGAAGTTAATTACTGAACTCGACATACCTCATGTTCAACAAGCCAATATTGACTGGATACTAGGAGGAAAGGACCTTCACATTGGCGAATCTATTCAAATGCAAGTTTATGATCTTTGGGAAGAGATAAAGCGCTTCCCTGACATTAAGCTCGCTAAAGCTTGCTCAGATTATGATAAGCGTCATGGGCTTCCGTCAGGGGAAGCATTAAAGTTAGCTCGAAACGCCTTCAGCTACCGATTGCTGGCGTTTGATATCCATAAGCCCTATCAATACCTTATCTGCTCTGACATCCATAGCGTGACCTTCGGGTTCGATAGCGGAGATTTATATGCTGTTGGTTAATAGCGTAGTTGAAGATAACGGTCAATTTTATAGGGTGTTAGCCATCACACCGAATCACGCTATTTGGATTGATATATACAAACGACTTGCTGATCCTATCGAATTTGACATAAGCGCAATAGCCGAAGCTATTCAAAACAAACACGCACGAGTCGTCAATGATCCGTTCATTGATGAAACACTAAAACACCCCACCGAAGCTCAAAAAAACCGGCTAGAAGCGAACTGGTTAGTTATGCAAAAAGTTGCTGATAATCCTTATCGGCTCTTCAAGCATGGATGGCTTCGACTCTACGAGGAAGTTATCGATCAGAATCATCCTGAGTTTTCTAAAAAACACTTTTACAAGCTCCTGCGTCAATTTTTACAGCGTGGCCAGAACAAAAATGCCCTAAGACCTGATTTCCACAAGCAGGGTGCGCCAAAGCAACCGAGAAACATTGCTAATAAAAAAGTAGGCAGACCGCGTATCACGACTGTTGGCACAGGCATCCCAATTACGGATGAGATTAAACAATTGTTTAGGGAGGCCATTGATAAGTATTATTTGAATTCCATGAGAATGCCGTGGACAAAAGTTCATGACCTAATGCTACTTAAATTTAGGAAGCAATATCCCACTATTGCACGTCAAGATTCACCAACTGTTACGCAGCTAAAACACTTGTTTAATATGGAATACAAGGCCATTAAAACCGCACAAGCACGTAACACCGCAATAGCGTTCGAAAAGGACGTAAGACAACTTACCAGTACTGCAACGGCTCAAGTGTTAGGACCCGGAGACAGGTTTGAGTTTGACGCCACCATTATTGATCTTTATTTGGTCAGTGAAAAAGACCCATCAAAAATTATTGGTCGACCCACGCTTCTTATTGTAATCGATGTTTTTTCTCGTTTAACGGCAGGTTTCTACCTAACTTTTGAACCACCATCCTATGTTTTAGCCATGATGTCATTGGCAAACTGTTTAGAAAATAAAGTAGACGTTTGTAGGCGTTTAGGCATTTCAATCGAGTTTGAAGATTGGCCAGCGCTAGGTCTTCCAACGGCAGTATTAGCGGATAAAGGAGAGCTTCTTACCCACCAAGCAGATTCTTTAGTCAACGTGTTTAACACCCGTATAGAAAACGCAAAAGCTCGCCGAGGTGACGCTAAAGGCATTGTTGAACAGAGATTTAGAACCTTACAGGCTGAATTTAAGCCTTATGCCCCCGGCGTTGTGACAACAGAAACAGTTAAAAAAAGAGGGGGTAAGGATTATCGCCTAGATGCGAAATTGTCTCTGCGACAAATGGAAGAGATCATTGCCTTACTTATATACAAGCATAATTTAAAAGGGATGAAAAAATATGATGCTGATGAAGGGATTCCCGATGACCTGCCCTACACCCCAAAAGACTTGTGGCAATGGGGAATAACGAATAGGTCTGGTGCCTTAAAATCATATGACGTGGAAAAGTTTAAGGTGCTAACTTTACCGAGAAATACCGCGACGGTTTCAAATGAAGGAATAAAGTATCAGTCTCTGACTTATAGTTGTTCAGAGGCTTTCGAAAAAGGATGGTTTATTCGAGACAAGCATCGAACCAGACCACAGAAAGTCGAAATAGGATTTGACCCAAGGAGCACGAATAAAATTTATGTGTTCCCACTGGGGCAGACTTCTCAGTATTGGATAGCGCAGTTGACCGACCGAAGCCGCGCGTATAAAGATATGACGTTTTATGAAGCCAAGCTTTCGATGCAAGTAAGTAAACTAGCAAACAGTGAGGCAGCCAATGCCAATAAAGACAAACAGCTCTCTGCTGATGAAGAAATTCAAAAGCGCATGGAGTCAGCAGAAAAGCGAGCCAAAACTGGCAGCATATCTACATCCAATAGTGCTCGTATTAAATCTATAAAAAGTAATAAAAAGGAAGCTATAGCTCAAGAGCGCAAGGAACGTGCGGTCGGCAGCATTCCTGATAATGGTACTAAAGCACCGCCAAATAATGTTCAACCGATGAAAAGACAGGAAGATTTCTCTCACCCTGATATTCCAGATGATATATATGGAGACGAAGATTGAAAACGCCTTATGTAGCGGTAACAGCAAATTATATTGATCCGGGGCTAGAAGAGTATCGTGGTAACCCGCTTATTGAAGCCTTGCCTAAGATTTACGAGGACGATCTTGTATTAGCAAAGACATTGGCATCCCGCCCAACACATAGTGAGGGTGACTTAAAGCTACATCCTAAATTGCGAATGCACGCGTTAGGGCGATTACTTGATGGTGACTTTTTTCATCCATTGCCAAACCACCTAAACCTCGAAAAAAAGTTGTCCCTGATGATTCGTAGCGGTTACGTTAAACGAAACCCTGCAAAACATTACGACAAAAAATTGATGCAAGAAAACTATTTAAAATCTCAAGGAAAAGAAGAGAGAATTCAAATATTCCCTACCACAGATCGATCAGTTCAGAGTACGACGTTAATTGGCTGCTCTGGAAGTGGCAAAACTACGGCGGTAAGGAAAGTTTTATCAACATACCCTCAATTAATTGAGCACCCTGACTACAACATGCATCAACAACTCGTCTACGTGGTTGTTGAATGTCCCTATAACGGCGATTTAGCGAATCTATGTAAGAATTTCTTTCACTCGATTGACGAGGTGCTCAATACTAAGTATCACCGACGCTATGGTTATGAGATTCGAGTAGGCGAAAAAACTTTATTGCAAGCAATGAAACAGATAGTGATAGACCATTCGCTGGGTTTACTTGTGATAGACGAGATTCAGCACCTGCAAGATACCAAAGACAAACGTGATGAACTGTTAAACTTTTTTACTGAATTGACTAATACCATCGGTGTTCCAGTACTTATCGTCGGAACTCCAAAAGCCTCGGGTATTTGGAAGGATTTGCGTGGCGCTAGGAGGGAAATTGGTTTTGGTAGTATGAACTGGGGAATATCCAAAACTGAAAGCGATATGAAGCAATGGCGGAGCTTTTCTATGCGACTATGGCGTTTTCAATGGGTTAAGAAGCGAACCCAAACGCCGGATAGCGATCTGCTTGAACACTTATTCGTACTGTCGCAGGGTATTATTGACATCACAATTAAGCTGTTTGTGATTGCACAGATAAGAGCAATTGTTACAAAAGCTGAAGAAATCACTATTCCATTGCTTGATACCGTTTATGCGGAAGAAATGAAAAGCGTACACCCTATGCTAGACGCTTTACGCTCTGGTAACGAGAAGGAAATCCTGAAGTATTCTGACCTTTTGATACCTACGGTTGATATTGAGGATGTTGTGAAAAACATGCCGCAATATGTTGAGGAACTTGATAAGTCAGAGCAGAGGGAGCCTGAAGAAAATGAGCTGAAATCATTATTAGAGTTTTTCAAACTCGACTACAAGGAGCATGTCAGTGAAATTGCGCTTTTAAAAGATGAGTACCCTGACATCGACAATGTCAGCCTTGTAAGAAAGTTAATTGCTGAAGTTGATGCAAGCAAAGTAAGTTTAAAATCGGTTCAGAAAAAAGAGCAAAAACCAAAGACCAACGTCATCCCTTACGCCAAATGGTCGAAGCTTGACCATGATGATCTTCGGTATATTCGTTCCCAGTCCAATACTGAGTCCGAGATGCACTCGAATCTGGTCAAGGCTGGCTTAATAGCTGCTGTGGATTAGCTTTATTTGCATGAGGTTGATTTTGGTTGTGAGAGCTACCTGTATTTGAAACATCTGGCTGGCTTTGTTCTTTTATACTACGACAGGACTTTTCTTTCTCATGAATCAACACTATCTTGTATGTTGAAGTTATTTGGTTAGG
>JAKVBA010000012.1 GCA_022447525.1 Gammaproteobacteria bacterium | reverse complement strand
CCGATAGTTTCGACTGATAGTAGATTCCATAAACTCGGCTATGCCGACCACATTGTCCTTACCATCATGACCGAGATAAGAGGTGGTGTTTGCTTGCGGATCAAGGTCTACAACCAGCACGTTCTTGCCACTACTGGCCGCGATAGCGGCTAAGTTACAGGTTATGGTTGACTTGCCAACGCCGCCTTTGCGATTAAACACTACACGTTTCATAGCTTTGTCTCTTTGCTTTGGAGTCATGGTTCTGCGTTTTTGATACCTGAACATTCTATATCAATTCATACGCACCAACTTCAAATTAGCCTTAAAACAAAGGTGATTAGAAATGAGGTTCTAATCACCTTCTAAAATTACATTACTTAGTAGACATTTGATAAACAAATTAGATCTTAGGGGTTTAACTTAGCAAGCATGCCTTTATTAAAAGCTACTAACTGCTCGAGCTGACCAGCTTGAATACGATTCGCCCAGTCAGGATTAGCAATAAGGGCCCTACCGACCGCAACGAGATCAAATTGGTTTTGCTTGAGCATATCGGTGAGACCGTCCAGGTTTGATATTTCACTATCTTTAAATCCAGTGTCACCTTTTTCAGGTAGAAAGTCAGCGTTCAAGCTGACCGACCCCACTGTGATACTGTCTCTACCGGTTAATTTCTTGGTCCAGCCGGCTAGGTTGAGGTCAGAGCCCTCAAATTCTGGTTCCCAGAAACGTCGTTGAGAGCAGTGAAAAATATCGACGCCCGCGTCGACAAGATAACCAAGAAACTCAGCCAGTTCATCTGGAGTTTGCGCCAACCTAGCCGCATAGTCTTGCTGTTTCCATTGTGAGTAGCGGAAAATGATGGGAAAGTCCGAGCTTACTTTCGCCCTGATGCCCCTCACTATTTCACAAGCAAATCTGACTCTATTTTCTAGCGAGCCGCCATACTCATCATCGCGGTGATTGGTGCCTGACCAGAAAAATTGATCAAGCAAATATCCGTGCGCGCCATGCAGTTCAATCGCGTCAAACCCAATTTTCTCGGCGTCTATGGCGGCTTGAACGAAAGACTCGACAGTCTCGTATATGTCTTCTTTAGTCATCGCATGCCCAGTTATCTTTCCGGGAAAGGCCATTCCTGAAGGGCTATAACCTGGCAGATCACCACCTGGCTCTACGCCAGGCTTTCGAATTCCACCGACGTGCCAAAGTTGGGGAGCGATTTTCCCTCCCTCTGCGTGTACCGCCTTGATGACTTGTTGCCAGCCAGCAAGGGCCTGTTCACCACTCATTGCAGGCACATTAGGGTAACCGTTGGCCGCCTTGTGACCAACGCAGGTACCCTCTGTAATGATCAGGCCAACGCCACCGGCTGCTCTTTGTCGGTAGTATTCTACTACGTCATCGTTAGCCACATTGCCGGGCGACATACTCCGAGTCATCGGCGCCATAACGACGCGGTTTTTTAGTACCATGCTGCCATGGCTATAAGATGAAAATAAATCAGTCATAAGAACTCTCTTTTATGTGTGCGCTAAGCATTACGGGACAATGCTATTAAATTAAATCGGTCGCTATCTTTGCTAAAGGGTGAACTAAAGCGCCATACTCAGCGGCTTTCGCGCTCGATGCTGTTCCTATTTGCCGTCTTTTCTCTATACCCTGACAGATAGCAGCCAATCTAAATAAGCTGAACGCTAAATAAAAATTCCAATTGTCAATCGGGCTAAAACCCATACGTTGGCAATACATGCTTACAAATTCTTGCTCCGAGGGAATGCCCAATTCCTTTAGATTGCAACCACTCAAACCGGGTAAGCCTTGCCCTTGTGGTAGGTGATATTGCATGCACTGATAGGCTAGATCGGCGAAAGGATGACCGATGGTGGATAATTCCCAATCCAATAGCGCAATTACAGAATTTTTTTGTTCATCGAACATCATGTTGTCTAGTCTAAAGTCCCCATGAGCGATTGATACTTTGCCATCCTCAGCTGGCATATTTGCTGGCAACCAATCTATTAACTTATCGACATCGGCTATTTTTGTGGTCTCTGAGGCGCGATACTGTTTGGTCCATGTATGAATCTGTCTTTCAAAGTACCCGCCTTGCTTCCCATAATCGCTGAGGCCCACTTCATCGACATTGACACTATGCAGAGCGGCTAGAACTCTATTCATTTCTTGGTAGATTTCAGTTCGGTCTTGGGAGGATTGATCAGGTAAGTGAGGCAGCCAAAGTATACGGCCTTGTTTATGCTCCATTACATAAAACATACTGCCGATCACCTCATCGTCAGAGCATAAGTGTAAAGCGTTAGCCACGGGAACTTGGGTGTTCTTTAAAGCAGACAGCACTTTGAATTCTCTGTCTACAGCATGAGCCCCAGGTAGCAGTTTACCGGGAGGTTTACGTCTGAGCACATATTTTTTACTTGGTGTGCTGAGTAAATAAGTAGGGTTTGACTGACCGCCAGAAAATTTTTTACTCGTCAAAGGACCTTCGAAGCCGTCGATGACATTACTTAGGTATTCGGCCAGGGATTCATCGTTTAATTTAAATTGATCGGTCATTTCTAGCTACTCATGTTTTTGTTCTTGATATTTCTCACTCTGAGTGTTTCATACTTGAGTTTTTGTCTGTTGAATCAAATTTCGGCGTTTCGAGTGTTGTATTGTTTGAACTTAGTGAACGTCGCCATTGGCTTGGGGTAGTATCAAACCATTGCTTAAACGCTCGGATAAAATTTGCCTGTTCTTGGTAGCCTAAATAATAAGCGATATCGGCAATGCGCATATGAGAGCTTTTCAGAAGATGCTTAGCTTGTTTTTTACGCGCATATTC
Source organism: Gammaproteobacteria bacterium (assembly GCA_022447525.1). GTDB lineage: Bacteria > Pseudomonadota > Gammaproteobacteria > Arenicellales > Arenicellaceae > Arenicella. Next base: position 53,384 of record JAKVBA010000012.1, on the reverse strand, counting down.
CAGCTCCTTTTTGTATGAGCTATTGTTTGCCTCCAACCGTCTAGCAAGTGTGCGTGGGCTCAGCGCCAGCGATTCAGCTAAGTCAGCAAGGCTTGGCAGTTCTCTCGGTCTCTGTGAGCCGGTTAAGCAATCGTTAAAAAATTTCTCTATTCGAAATCGAACGACAGTTAGAACATCGTGCTGATCGACAATCTGATGCTTTAATTCTTTGCATTTTGCAAGATTAGTGAAATAAGCTCCTGAGTCCGCTAGTGGTGATGGTATGTTGCCCCAAGAAGCAGGGATGCTAAATGAATTCTCTTCAGCTAGGTATTCGCACGGTATTTGATAGTAGTTACTCAGTGCATCAGCGTATTTGGGAGGGGCGTGTTTGAAGCGTATCAGTGCATTGTCGCGCAAGGGGTGCCCCATCAAGTTCTCAATCAGGCGTTGAGCTGCCTTCATGCCTGCCTCGAGCATCCATCGACCAACCAACTCTGACTCTGTGGTATCGACTGCGGTGATCGAAAGAAGTTTAGCAGTCTCCCTCAGTTTGCTCTCATAGGCGGTGGTTCTAACGCAGGAATAGTCACAAAATACCTTTAGAGAGCTCTTCAGATTGGGAGCGGACAATACTGTGAATCCAAGAGGGCCGTGGGTGGTGCTGTCCAGGCTATCGCCAAATTTCATAACCCATGACTCCAGGCCTGATGCTGAAAATGCCTCGAAAACCGGTTCAATTTGATCACGGGTAACATAATCTTGAGATAGCCACTCCTTAAAACTACCCGCGCTGGCAAGCTCAAGTGCTTCAATTAATTCGGGGTGATGCAGAAGCAGCCTGAGATAAGTTGTCGAAACTATATAGTCGCGTCGTTGCATTGGTCCAGTCTAGAGTAATTACTTATTTATGGCAATTAATGACAATTAATTTGTCTGATTTTGAAATCAAAGGCCGGTGATTGTTGGAATATATTAAAATCAACGCAAAATAACGGGCTAACACCATGAATTACAGTATCCAACACAACGTAAAAGGGCTGATCGAATACACTGAACCAAAACGGTGGTTATGGAGTATTGTTTTGTTCTTCATACTCATTCCATTACCAGTTTTCTACTTATACCTTCAAACCGAAAACCCATGGGTGTTGATCACGCCACTACTGGTGTCTTATTTGGTGCTGCCGATGGTCGACTTTCTGGTTGGCACGGACAAAAACAATCCACCAGAGGAACTGGTATCACAGTTGGAAGCGGATCCACACTACAATCGGCTCTTGATGCTTTGCATTCCTGCTCATTTTATTGCCCTGGTTGCTGGTGCATGGTTAGCTGGAACCCAAGATTTATCCTGGGGCTTCTTCATTGTGTTTGCAGCTGTGATGGGGATTTACAGTGGTTCGAGTATCAACACTGCTCATGAGATAGGCCATAAAACAACGAAGCGGGAGCGGTTTCTATCAAGGCTGACATTGGCGGTTACAGGTTACGGACATTTTTGCATCGAGCATAATCTGGGCCATCACCGAGACGTCGCTACCCCAGAGGACCCTGCTAGCTCGAGAATGGGTGAAACCATTTATCGTTTTGCATTACGTGAGATACCTGGAGCAGCCAAACGTGGTTGGCGTGAGGAAACTAAGCGACTACAAAGGCGAGGTTTGAAAGTCTTTAGTCTGGATAATCATATTTTGCAGTCATATTTGATGACCCTGATGCTGCAAGGTAGTTTAGTCATTGTCTTTGGTTGGGAATTAATAATTTTCTTTTTGATCCACAATCTGTTTGCCTGGTTGCAATTAACCTCGGCAAATTATATTGAGCATTACGGCTTACTAAGAGCAAAAAAGTCCAATGGCAAGTACGAACGATGCCAGCCTCATCATTCTTGGAATGCTAATCACTACGTTAGTAATCTCTTGCTATTCCAGTTGCAACGACATTCAGACCATCATGCCAATGCATCAAGAAGTTATCAATGTCTTCGTAGCTTAGAGAAGTTGCCTGAGTTACCAACAAGTTATTTTGGCATGTATCTGTTGGCTTATTTCCCAGCCTTGTGGTTTCGGGTTATGGATAAACGTTTATTAGCAGTACCGCATATCAATGGTGACCTTGCAAAGGTAAATATGGACCCTACCAAAGAAGCGGAGCTGAGAGCCAAATACGCATAGACAGTTAATTATTAAGCTCATTCTACTGAGAGGGATTACTTGAGCGTTGTATTGCGCTCAAAATCCCTCTCACTATATTTAGTTCAGATTGACTGATCTGTGCACGGTTGATTAAATGTCTAATGCGATGCATGGTTTCACCTTGGTGAGGCCGTAAAAAACGGATCTCTTTAAGTACCTCCTCAAGATGCACGTACAGCCTCTCAACTTCCCCTGAAGTTGGCAGCGCCTCAGGGGTTTTGTTTGTAGTTAGGTTGTTTGCTTCAGCAGATGATTTATAAATCTCGTAACTCAACGTTTGTACGGCCGCTGCCATATTTAGGGAACCGTAATTTGGATTGGCAGGTATCGTTACACGGTATTTGGCCAACCTAATATCATCATTGTGAAGTCCCATCCTTTCCGGACCAAAAATCAGAGCAACAGGACCGGACATGGCGCCTTGATTGAGTTTTGCTGCGGTTTGCTCTGGCGATAGACAGGGCAGGTCATAGCCTCTTGGCCGTGCAGTGCTAGCGATAACCACCGTGCAGTCCTCGATGGCCTCGGCTAGAGAGTCTACAATTGTTGCATTCTCTACAACATCAGCGGCGCCAGCAGCCATCTTTGTTGCTTCTTCGGAGGGAAAGACTTTAGGTGCAACTAAATACAGATCCGATAGGCCCATGGTTTTCATCGATCTGGCTGCTGCGCCAATATTACCTGGGTGAAAGGTACGAACGAGCACTACTCGGATGTTCTCTAACATGAAATCGTATGAATGTAAGCTGATAAAACTAATCTGAAAGTTACACGAGGCCAAGCCAAATAACCACGGTTTTCGGGCCGATAGGCACGTACAAATAATGCTGTATTAGATGGCTTATTGTAGATCAATTTGAGCCAATTTTTTAGTGTCCAAAAATGCTACTCTTGTGACCGAGTTATTCTTGAATACGTATGCAGCATATTCCTCTTAATCATGAATACGTATGCATATGCTTCCTTGGTTTTCGGCATTCAAATAGGATTGTCATGCATTTATTACAAAACTATTAAATTGAACTACAGAAGAGGAAAATCATGAAAATGGTAACTCATCAAAGTAAGTTGTCTGAGAGGGGAAAGGGTTTGAAAAAGACTAAATTCTATCGTACTACTTTGTCTACTTGCATTGCGGCAGCAATTGCAGGTACGACGCCACACGCAGTAGCTCAAGAAGAAGTCGAAGAAAGTTCCCTAGATGAAATTGTTGTAACTGGTTATCGCGCAAGTATCCGTAACTCTATCGATCAAAAACGTTTTTCTGATGTTGTTGTAGAGTCAATCAGTGCGGAAGATATCGGTAAGCTACCTGACTCGAGTATCGCTGAGTCGATAGCGAGATTGCCAGGTCTAGCAGCGCAAAGGTTGGATGGTCGAGCGAGTTCAATCTCAGTTCGTGGTTTCAATGAGGATTTTTCTACAACGACTTTTAATGGTCGCGAGCAAGTCTCAATCGACGACAACCGTGGCGTTCAGTTTGACTTATACCCCTCAGAGATTATGTCGGGAGTAACGGTTTACAAAACGCCTACGGCCTCATTGGTCAATCAAGGTGTCGCTGGTACCATTGACTTACAAACCGTCCGTCCTTTGGATCGTGGTGAGCAAGTAGCCGTTTTGAACGTTTCTGCGGAAAGAAATAGTCTCGGAAATCTGAACTCAGATGGCGAGGATACAGGTTATCGTGGAACTTTTTCATATATTGATCAATTTGCAGACGATACACTTGGTGTTGCTTTGGCGTTGTCAACTTTTGAGTCACCTAATAATGAAGAGCGCTGGAACGCTTGGGGCTACCCAACTGACGACGCAGGTAACAATGTCTTAGGTGGAGCGAAGCCTTTCGTCAGATCTTCGAATCTACAACGTGATACTTTCATGGGGGGCGTCGAATGGGAGCCGACTGAAAATTTATCGGTTACGGCAGACGCTTTATATATTGATTTTCTAGACGAGAAAATCCTACGTGGTATTGAGATCCCAGGTGCAGTATGGGGCGGAGGTTTTGGTACACAATATACCCCTGGTACTTCTGAAGATGGTTTTGTTACCAGTGGTACCTTGTCGAACGTAATGGGTGTCGTGCGTAATGATTTTGAACAGCGGGACGCTACTTTAAAAAATTTCGGTCTTAATGTTGAATTAGAATTAAGTGACAGTTTGACGCTTGAGATGGACGCAAGCACATCTCAGACTGACCGAACTGTTTGGAGTCTTGAGAGCTATGCTGGCACTGGTCGTGGAACTGGTGTCGGTGCTACAGATACCCTTGCATTCACGATGGATGGACAAGAGGGCGTGACATTCACTAACCAACTTAACTACGCTGATCCAGCTCTAATCCAGTTGGGTGCGCCATTGAGTTGGGGTAACGGCAGCACCGTGCCTGCCGACGGTCAAGACGGCTTCATCAACATACCGGAAGTGGATGATGAGTTGAATGCCTACAGAATCGACCTTACTAAGGAGTTCTCTGAAGGCTTAATTACTAAAGTAAGCGTCGGATTAAATTATTCAGATCGTACTAAAGCCAAGCGTGATTCTGGCTTCTTCTTAACTTTGCGTGATTACCCAAATCGCTCTGGTATCCCAGCTGGGTATGAAGTAGCACCAACATCACTCTCTTTCCTTGGTTTGGGAGATATGTTGTCTTATGATTCGTTCGGCTTGTATCAAGATGGTTTTTATACAGAAACCGACGAGAGTTTGACGTCTAATAACCGTTTGATCAATACCTGGAGTGTCAACGAGAAGATTACCACGGCTTTCGTTAGAGCTGACTTCGCCACCGAATTAGCCGGTATGCCGTTGACTGGTAACGTTGGACTGCAATACGTAGACACAGACCAAAGTTCGATTGGTAATGCGGTGACTAGCGATAATGGCTTCGCGGTCGCAACTCCTCGTGAAGCAGGTGCCAGCTATGATCACACTCTACCAAGCTTGAACATGTCTTTAGAACTCTCCGAGACACAAAAGATCAGACTTGGTTTGGCCCGGACCATCTCTCGTTCGAGAATGGATCGTATGAACGCTGGTTTCGGTTATAACTTCGATTCTGCGTTGAACTCGGTTGGGTTACCGCCGTTCTCTGCGCAAGGTGGTAACCCAGAGCTAAGACCTAACGAAGCAGACCAGTTCGACCTAAGCTATGAATGGTACTTTAGTGATGAGGGTTACCTAGCGGTAGCTTACTTCTACAAAGACCTAAAGACATGGCAGGAAGAAATTGAAATTGCTACTGACTTCAGCGGCATCATTCCTCCGGGATTCACAGGTCAAGTTAATAACACTACTGGTGTAACTCGAGCTTGGACTGACAATACCACTGGCAGCATTGACGGTTTTGAAATCACCGGTGTTTTACCAGGTAATGTGGTTTCTGAGAGTCTTGATGGTTTTGGCTTGAGCGTGAGTGCCTCATTCTTGAGCAGCGAACTCGATTCAGCTATCGACGGTGGTCCTATTGTGATTCCAGGTTTGTCTGAAGAAATCGTTAACGCGACAGTGTTCTACGAAAAAGATGGTTTTAGCGCTCGTGCAAGTGTGCGTGATCGTAAAGACTTCTTAGGTGAGCGCTTCGGTATTTCTTTTAGTCGTCAGTTTACTACGGTAACGGGTGCTACCATTTGGGACGCTCAAGTTGGTTATGATTTTGGTGAAGCAGGAATTGAAGCCTTGGATGGACTCGCAATCTCTTTCCAAGCACAAAACTTGACCGACGAACCTTACAGCACCATTAGTGGCGACGGATTCGTAACGGACTTCCAACGCTATGGTAGAACCTATCTACTCAATGCTAGGTACCGTTTCTAAGCTAAGTTAACTCCTCGCTTGCTTTGCCCATTATCTTATTGGATTTGGCAAAGCTCAATAGGGCCCTGCGAATTTAGATTTGCAGGGCCTTTTTGGTTACAGGCGGAGGTTGTTCCTCAATGCCAGTATTGTATTTATACTTAAGAGATCATGAAGAGTAATCGTATAGAAAACGTAGTTATCGTCGGCGGCGGAACCGCAGGTTGGATCACCGCCGCTGTTTTATCGCGTCTATTGGCAAAAACTATCAATATCACTTTGGTTGAATCTGATGCCATTGGTACCGTTGGAGTAGGCGAGGCAACGATACCTGCCATTCTTACCTTAAACAAAGCGTTGGGTATCGATCAATTAGACTTCATGAGTAAAACCCAGGCTACGATCAAGCTCGGTATTGAGTTTGAGAATTGGAGAGCTCTGGGGCATCGATATATGCATGCTTTTGGTAACTTAGGCAGAGACTACCCGTTCTGTGGCTTTGAGCAATTATGGTTGAGGGGTTTACAAGAGGGATGCAGCACCGATTTTTGGGACTACTCACTAAACTATCAAGCGGCAAAAGAAGGAAAGTTCGCCTTGTTGGACTCGATCCCGAAGACCGACATGCAAGGTTTGGTTTATGCTTTTCATTTTGATGCTGGATTATATGCGAACTATTTGCGTGATCTTAGTCTTGGGATGGGTGTTACAAGAATCGAGGGTAAAATAGAAAGCGTAATCCAAGATGATAGTACCGGTTTTATCAAACAGCTTAGGCTTGGTAATGGTCAACAAATTGACGGAGACTTTTATGTTGATTGTTCTGGTTTTAGAGGTTTGTTAATAGATCAAACGCTGGGTATAGGTTATGAGGACTGGTCGCATTGGTTACCTAATGACTCAGCTCTAGCAGTCCAATGTGGAGCGGCACTGCCGGTGAGACCCTTTACCCAATCAATTGCTCACTCAGCTGGTTGGCGCTGGCGGATTCCTTTACCTCATCGCACTGGAAATGGAGTGGTCTATAGCAGTAGTTTTATGGAGCAAGAAGCTGCCATGGATGTTTTGCTGTCTGGCTTGGATGCCGAAAAGATAGGTGACCCTAGGCCAATCAAATTTACGACGGGAAAACGTAAACAACCATGGCACAAAAACTGCGTAGCCATAGGTCTGTCTTCTGGCTTCCTAGAACCACTCGAATCCACCAGTATCCATATGATTCAAACGGCGGCGATTAGACTGCTTAAAATGTTCCCCATACTGGGATTAACAGTTCCGAGGTGGCTGAATATAATGCGCAAACAAATGACGAAATTGATCACATAAGAGATTTTATTATTCTTCACTACAAGTTAACAGAAAGAGACGATAGCGAGTATTGGCGATATTGTAATTCGATGTCCGTGCTAGACAGTCTAGAGCACAAAATTAGGTTATTTAAGGACACTGGAAGGATACACTCTCGTGCCGAGGATCTCTTTTCGAATGTCGCATGGCAACAAGTCATGTTGGGGCAAGGAATCGCGCCAAGCGCGTATCACCCTTTAGCAGATGCGATGAGCAGTGATCAGTTGATCGAGTATCATCGAAACATCAAGAGCATCATCACTCAAGTTGTGGATAAATTGCCGTTACACCAAGACTTCATAAATGCGATAAACAGGCGCTAGTTTTGACGGTTTAACCGTTGTCAGTGCGCGTTGACGCAAGATTTTTCTTAATTGACTTGATGTTGTCCTCAACGGTGGTGCCCAGTTTCAAGGCGACCGTAGTTGCTAGCATGTCAATCACGGCAAGGTGAATTATACGAGAAGTCATCGGTGTAAAAAGATCCGTATCCTCGGCTGTGACCGCGTTTAATACGGCGCCACACTTTAAGGATAAAGGTGAACCGGCGGAGGTGATGCCTATCAGTGTTGCGCCTCTTTCTCTAGCAATATCAGCGTTCACTATCATGGCTTCGGTACGGCCGGTATAAGAGATAAATACAGCAACGTCTTGGGCATCCATCATTGAGCACATCATACGCTGGTTTATAAAGTCAGTATGAGCACTGACTGGCATGCCGAATCTGAAAAATTTGTGTTGCGCGTCCAAAGCAACTGAACTGGAAGCGCCCATACCGAAAAAGTTAACTGTTTTGCAGCCGGCGATGGCTTCAGCAGCCTGATCTAAAGCGCGTGGATCTATGCTATTAGCAAGCGACTGAATACTTGATTGGATAGATGACATGATTTTTTGTATCACCATGGAGCTGTCATCACCCTCGGTGAGGTTCTCAACGAAAAGTTGACCATTCGAGGAAATCTCTTGCGCTAACCTTAATTTAAAATCTGGGTAACCATCACAACCCAGTTTATGACAAAAGCGATTTACTGTTGGTTCGCTCACATCTGCGCTTGCAGCAAGCAATGCTATTGACTGATGAATAACTGAAGCGGGATCTTCAAGGATGATGGCAGATAGCTTTTTATCCGACTTGCTCAAACGAACTATGTCGCTTTGCATTAGCTGGAGCAATGAGGGAGATGAGTGCATAGTGTTTAACTTCCAACGGTTTAAATTTTGTGAGTCTGGTGAGATGGTAGATACGAGATTATTAGCTCAATATCGCGCTAGTACTAATCGGATCCATGTTCTTTTGATTTTATAGAGTTCTTTTGGTCTTGCAGACGTCGAAGTATTTGAAGTTTGATAATGCTATTTATGTAACATTCTTTCAATAATAGTGCGAAATAAAAAAACAAAAGTCGCTGATAAACTTTTGTTTTCAGCTTGGGAAAAGTCTTTTTTGTATTTACATTACATAAAATTGAATAATATTGTAGTTTGTTGTAATTAAATTACATTTTATGATAGGATTACATCAGTTTTAGAAGAGAAGGCATCTATATCTGAAATAGCTGACAAAATTTCAGTTGTTCCAAACTGTGAAGCCTTTTCTGATATGTAATTAAACTACGCTACTCGGTTAGACACAGTTTATGTCTCGAGATCAGACTTAACCAAAGGTGCAAAATGTATAAAATAGCAATTAATGGCTTTGGACGTATAGGCAGAAATGTGTTGCGTGCCATGTATGAATATAAAAAGTACGCAGACATTCGAGTTGTTGCTATTAATGATTTGGGCGAGGCGGCGATCAATGCTCATTTATTAAAGTATGATACTGTGCATGGCGAATTCGACAAGGACGTAGTTGTCGAAGGTCAAGACCTTGTTGTCGACGGAGATCGAATTCGTGTGTTGGCCGAGCGAAACCCGGCAGAACTTCCTTGGAAGGAACTCGGTGTGGATCTGGTATTGGAGTGCACTGGTTTTTTCACTACCAGAGAAGGTGCAGGCGCACATTTGGAAGCAGGAGCTAATAAGGTACTTGTTTCCGCTCCTGGTAAGAATCTGGACGCTACCATCGTTTTTGGTGTAAATGACAATGTGCTTACCGCTTCAGATGTGTTGGTGTCAAACGCCTCTTGCACAACTAACTGCTTAGCCCCGATAGCGAAGGCTTTGCACGAGACGCTCGGTATTGAAAAGGGTCTTGCCAACACTGTGCATGCTTACACCAATGATCAGCGTTTGAATGACGTATACCACACTGACTTGCGTCGCGCTCGTGCTGCCGCTCATTCTATGATTCCTTCAAAAACAGGCGCGGCCGCGGCTATTGGCCTGGTTGTTCCAGAGTTAGACGGCAAGCTTGATGGTCTATCTGTTCGGGTCCCAACTTTGAATGTTTCGTTGCTAGATCTGACTGTCAATGTGGGTAAAGAGACTTCAGTTGAAGAGGTTAATGCCATATTGATTAAAGCCGCTAAAGAAATGCAAAGTAGTGGTGTATTTAAAGTTAATGAGTTGCCGTTGGTATCTAGCGATTTCAACCACAATTCAGCTTCTAGCGTTGCCGATATCACCCAGACTCGAGTGTTTGGGAATATGGTGAAGATTTTGGCTTGGTATGACAATGAATGGGGTTTTTCAAACCGAATGATAGATACTGCTTTGCGTATGCTTGAGTTGGGAGCTGAGGTCGAATTATCGAAGGCGAGTTAGTTTATTAAACTGACTGTGGGCTTAGTATTTGGCTCTGGTACGCGCAATAGTGCTGAGCCTAGTTGGACGAAAAATTTCGTGGAATGGACGTGTTGTTAGCAAGGATGCTATTTTCTGTTATAGCCTGCGCGGGCTTCTAATCAAATGAGAATACTTAAGTAAGTCAATTTTTCAGAATTATCCAAAGTTGATAGAGTTTCGTAAGTAAAACCAGTCGGGTGTGCCTCACTGGATCTGGGAGTTTTTCTAAAAGATAATAGAATAATTATGGGAGAAACGAGTATCGGCTAGCGGCGAGATCAACTGAAGTAGGCAAAACCGCAAGGCTCGATTTCGAGCTTTCCTTGACTAATAACGATTCCTTGAGAGGGGCTTGCTGGTGTTCGTACTAGTGGAGATGGTATGTGCCAATCAACGCTCGAGCTGCTCAGATTAAAAACCGCAGTCAATTTTGCTCCCGATATTTCTCTTGTGAAAGCCAGAATGCCCTCAGGAGCAGCAATGAATTCGATATCTCCAAGTGACAACACGTTGGTCTTACTTCGCCAATCTAAAAAGCGTCGGTAAAAATTCAGTACTGATTCTGGCGACGCATCTTGTTTAGCTACATTTTTGTTGATGTGAGAATGTGCGATTGGCAGCCAAGCTTGCGTACATGAAAAGCCACCGAGCGGGCTATTATCATTCCATGCGATTGGAGTACGACATCCATCGCGACCTTTAAACTCAGGCCAAAATTCAATACCAAAGGGGTCTTGTAACTGATGATAGTCAATCTCGGCCTCGGTAAAGCCAAGTTCTTCGCCTTGGTATACGCAAAGTGTGCCTCGCAGAGAAGCGGCCATAGCAAGGATCATTTTTGCAAATTTATCTTCATCTTGACCTTTGCCCCAACGACTTACTACTCGCATGACATCATGGTTGCTCACTGACCAGCAGGGCCACCCTTCATCGATTACTGATTCCAAATCGTTGATTGTGTCTTTAATGTGTTGTGGTGAAAATTCATCAGCTAACAACTCAAAATTATAGCCCATGTGCAGACGAGACTGCCCTTGTGTATATTCCGCTAGAGTCTTGAGTGAGTTTTCCGAGTTTATCTCTCCCAATGCAACGGCGCCGGGGTAGCTATCTAACAGCTTGCGAACGTCCTCAAGAAAGCCAATATTTTCCTCTTGGGTGTTGTCGTGATGATGGTATTGGGCAGCATAAGGATTATCAGCAGAAAAACCACGACCGGTTCGTTCTTCGATCGGCTTCGGTGGATTATCCCTAAGTTGTTTGTCGTGATAACAAAAGTTAATAGCGTCCAACCGAAATCCATCGACCCCACGTTTTAGCCAAAACTCCATTTCCTCTAGAATCTGGGCACGCAATTTGTCGCAATGGTAGTTCAGATCCGGCTGCGACTGCAAAAAATTGTGCATGTAGTATTGTTGTCTTGCTTCGTGCCAAGTCCATGCCTTTCCGCCAAATATAGATATCCAATTATTTGGCTCGCTGCCATCCTCTTTCGGATCCGCCCAAACGTACCAGTCGGCTTTAGAGTTTTCTCTGGATGAGCTACTTTCTTTAAACCAATCATGCTGATCAGATGTGTGGCTTAAAACCTGATCAATCATTATTTTTAGACCATGTTTTTTCGCCAATGCGACTAGCTCATCAAAGTCTTCCAGTGTACCGAAAATAGGATCTACATCTCTATAATCGCTGATGTCATATCCAAAGTCCTTCATTGGTGACTTGAAGAAAGGCGAAAGCCAAATGGCATCAACACCTATCGACGCAATGTAGTCGAGTTTTTCAATGACCCCTCGAATATCACCAATTCCGTCACCATTGGTATCACGAAAACTTCGCGGATATACTTGATAAATAACTGCGCCTCGCCACCATTCAACTTCGCGTCCTAACTTCAGCGTTTGTCCTTCGGATCCATGATTGATTACAGTTTTTGTTAGTTTAGTCACAGCTTAAAGTTTATAAATTCGGTACTTGTTTTTATTGTTATCGCTTCTCAGAGGTCAATACGAATATTGCTTTATGAGAAATAAATGTGGGGAGCATGTGCTGTCGACTACCGGAGTTAGTCGCTCGATATCAGACAATTGTCCTCCACCAATGCACGGGCCGGTCGCTAATCTTTGGTTATAAATGCTATTCAGCGAGCGGTTCTGAGCTCGACTAAGATGTTAGTGCTTGTTGTTATGAATTTGGAGGACCCAATTGACTGAATACGTATGCATAGTTATGTAAGTTATATGAATACGTATGTAGTGTCTGGGTATGAATGACGGCATCAAATAGCATGTGCCAATTAACCCTTTAATGAATGCTAAATACTTTTCATGACCTAAATCGAATCAAACCTGATCGTCAAACAAGACGCTGGTGCTCGCTGCGCTAACAAAGCTCAATCAGTTCACTATAAGCTTCGTGCGCAAAGCTACCATATTGATGGTCTCAAGGGCAGAGTAGTCTCACTTAATAAAAGCAAGAATTCAAAACTATGAGCAACCTAAAAGCAAAACCTGAGTTACATTTCTGGCAAATATGGAATATGTCGTTCGGATTTCTTGGAATCCAATTTGGCTTCGCACTACAAAACGGTAACATTAGCCGAATATTTCAAACTCTAGGTGCCGATATGAAGACGATGCCTATTCTGTTTATTGCGGCACCTTTGACCGGGCTAATAGTACAACCCATAGTTGGGTACTTTAGTGATCGGACTTGGACTAAGCTTGGTCGACGTAAGCCCTATTTTCTATGGGGAGCCATACTCACTACTGTATCACTGATTTTCATGCCTAATTCTCCTACTCTGTGGATGGCGGCAGGTATGCTTTGGATATTGGACGCATCAATCAACGTCACCATGGAGCCTTTCAGAGCATTTGTGGGTGATATGTTGCCAAAGCAACAACGTACTTTTGGGTATGTTTTGCAAACTTTTTTCATCGGCATCGGTGCCGTTATAGCGTCTGCAATGCCTTACATTTTTACTCAAATAGGGGTGTCAAATACCGCTGTCGCCGGAGTGCTACCTGACTCGGTGCGTTATTCTTTCTATTTGGGTGCAGTGGCCATTCTTATAACGGTCGGCTGGACGGTTTTTAGATCCAAGGAGTACAGTCCAGAAGAGTTGGCAAACTTCGCAGAACCGGAAACAGCGAGGGAGGCCTTTGAGCTTGAAAAGCAATTTGATGGTAAAGCGGTATTTAGTTCAAAAATGGCGATCGTATGGTTATTCGTTGGCTTTTTAGGTACGTCATTGGTTTATTTCGGGGGATGGGAGTATGAACTCTATATAATAACGCTGGGTGTGTTGGCAGTTGGGCTGATGTATTTGGTCGCTATCAGGATAGAATCCAAAGGCGTCTCACAGAATATGGGCGGGTTTTACGAAGCATTTAGAAGTGTCGCACTCATGCCTGATACGATGAAACAGTTAGCGGTGGTTCAGTTCTTCTCCTGGTTTCCATTATTTGCGATGTGGATTTATACAACCCCTGCTGTGACTTCTCACCATTTTGGTAGTCTAGACACATCCACTGAGCTTTATAACGAGGGAGCCAACTGGGTAGGTGTACTGTTTGCAGGCTACAATTTAGTTTCTATTTTTGCCGCACTCCTTATACCGGTATTGTTAAGAAGGGTGACATTGACGCAAGCTCACCAAATAAATTTGTTGCTCGGTGCTGCCGGTTTTGCTTCTTTTTTGTTTATCGATGATCCCGACTTTCTGCTTATTTCAATGATTGGTGTTGGTTTTGCGTGGGCGTCGATTTTGTCTGTCCCATATGCGATTTTGGCGAATACTCTGCCGACCCAAAAGCTGGGTATCTACATGGGAGTTTTCAACTTTTTTATCGTCATTCCGCAATTGGTTGCCGCTAGCCTATTAGGCTTGGCGTTAGAGTACCTGTTTAACAATGAGCCTATTTACATTATGGGATTGTCTGCAGCATGTTGGTTTATCGCCGCAATAAGCGTACTTTTCGTCAAATATGAAAGCTAGTTTAACTGTTGATGTAAGTTCTTAGTCAGTCTTAGAGCCACCGCTTTTTGTGTTGGCTATTGAATTTGTCTGAGTTAAGATCGTGACGGTTAGATATCCAATTAGGCACTAACCCGGGCAAGCTACGTCTGCTTTGTGATGGTTAGTTTGTCACCTATGAGCCAGTGATGAAGATTGTTTGCGATACGCACGTACATTGTTACCAATTTGAGCAGTTAGCGGCGTTGCTTGATGCAGCGACAAAAAATTTAAGTCGACAGCCTGACTCAGATGCGAAGCTTCTATTTTTTACTGACGGCGCTAAAGACCCTACATGGGAGATCTTATTGCCGAGGGTAAAAGCAGGCGGTTGTATTGTGGGTGAATGGCGACTAAATTTGCATATTGACCGAAGTTTGATAAAAGCCCATAAAGGCGAATTGACTATTTATCTTGCTCCTGCAAAGCAAATTAACAGTGCTCAAAAAATAGAGTTTTTGTTGCTGGGTTGCAGTGAAAAGATAGACGAAGGAATGGTTGAATCCACCATATTAGATAAGTTTTCTGATCGCTATGCGGTGATTTGTCCTTGGGGAGTTGGAAAATGGCTTGGTTCGCGGGGAGCAACGATGTCAGAGTTGATCAATCAGCATGCAAGCCAGTTTTTACTGGGCGATAATGGAGGAAGACCCAAAATTTGGTCAAAAGTTAGGCATTTTGAGCAGCATCCGTCGTCACTAATAAACGGATCTGATCCGCTCCCCCTGAGCGGCGAAATAGACCGAGTAGGGAGGTTTGGTATATGCTTTGACATCGAAGGTGATCAACTTACCTTAGACTCAGTACTCCAGGCGATTAGAGCGTCTAATCACCATAACTTTGGTGATAGCATGGGGTTATTCCAGTTTTTTAAATTGCAATTAGGTTTGAGAGTCAGCTCTTAGTTTCCCCTTTAGGGCCGCCGTATTGCGAAATCCTAAAGCCATCTTTGAGCAATGTACCAATCGGTTAATTCTTTCAATCCTTGCATGTTTGAGTACTTGTATTTGTAATTTGTATCCTCACGCATTTTTTGCGTATTAAAGGATCTGTCCTTGGTAAAAAAAGCCACACGGCGTCGATAAATTGGTGGCTCTATATTAAGAGGCTTGCAAATTAACTCACACAGATCACCCAACCAGAAAAAAGGCGTTACAGGTAATCTGATAAAGCGTGGCTTACGACCTAATTTTTGGCTGATTATTCCGACGATGTCCTTGATTGATAGGGCGATATCGTTACCGCATATATATGTTTGGCCTTGGCAATTAGGGTGCGTTGCAGAAACCAGCATGAATCCCACGAGATCATCTACGTGAATTAAATGGTAAAGGCCTTGATGCCCAAATCCGAGAATTGGACATACGGGCAGCTTAGCTAATTTAAAAATTTTCAGTAAGCGGCGGTCTCCTGGGCCATATATCGCCGCCGGACGAATCACAACTAATGGTAAATCATTTTGCTGAGCGAATTCTTTCACCCATTTCTCTGCTTCAACTTTGGTTATTTGATATTCATCCCCAGGCGCAAACCGATAGTTTTCATCCGCCGGGGGGTGTTCTATGTGTCCATGGACTCCGACGGTTGAAGTGTGTATGAAACGTTTGAAACTTGTTTGTCGTTGCGCGGCTTGCGCTAGCAATTTGGTGCTTTTAACATGAACATTCCAATAGGTAATGTCTTGGATTTTAGCCTCGCGATAGGCAGCCGCAACATGGAAGACGTAATTGACTCCCTGCATGGCTTCGTTGATTACCCGCTCGTCGAAAACCTCGCCGATATGCCACTCTAAATCGAGATCATCCAGCCCTGAACAATTAGAACTAGCCCTGGCGATAACTCTAACCTTAGCCCCAGTTGCGCAGAGGGCTTTGAGAAGATATCGACCCGTAAAACCGGTACCGCCGGTGACCAGTACCGTGTCTGCTTGGTCTATTTGGTTTATTGAACTTTCGAGCATTATTTCCAAAGCGGTTGTTGTTCTAGATTGCTGCGCAATTCTAACGGTAACCAATGACTAAGCAAGTCGTTTAGTTGTACTTGCTGCTTCTCGCTATCCCAAGAGAAGCTTGCACTCATGTGCTGCGCTACGACTTTAGTGGTGTTAAAAGAGAGTTCGCCCAAAGCTAAATCGTTAGTTCTTCGCAATAATATATCACTTAAGCTCATAGCCATACTGTTACGTATGTGCGTTTCACAAAAAGTATGTATTTGTTCTTCAGGTAGCCCCTCGAGCTTGAACGGAAGGGCTTGTGTATCCACCAGAGGTTCTACTTCAGTCCGACCAGGAGTCGACCTTTTCAATTTTCTGCAAACTAAATCGATAGCTTGTTCTGCGACGAGTCTTGCTGTAGTCCATTTGACACTGAAGATGCTAATGATCCCCTCAATGCCATGATTGGATTGGTGATCAATTATTTTGCTTTCATGTAGCTGAATAGCATTGTTATCACTGCTCGTTGATTGGTGTTCTCCCTCTGGCGATAAGCCTTGATAGCAATACAAAATATCATCTTTGCTAAGGTTCAGGGTCGGATATGCCGTATTAATTTCATTTACAAAGGCAGCTATCTCAGTGTGTTCAACTGATAAACGATCTGCATCATCACCAAAGTTAAAGTGAGTGGTGCCTATCACCGCTTTACCCAACCAGGGGACAATAAAATAGAGTCGTTTGGTATTTCCCAGCACCGAGTCTGATGCGAGTCTACTCTGTACCGCGATTGCGACTTCGGGGGCAGGTCGGTTAGTAACTAAGTTCATGCTCTTTATTAGCGATACATTAGTCTCAAGGCGATCGTGCGGGGCAAGTAGTTTACTCGCCCATGGTCCTGCAGCGTTTATGACGGTTTTGGCTTTGATGGTAAATCGCTCTGAGGTAATTTTATCTTCGGCGCTAACGCCGATTACCTTACTATTTTCCAACAAAAGTTCTGTGGCAGAAACGTAGTTGCAAACCACTGCACCTAATTCATCTGCATGTTGGGCAACTTGTAAAATCGCTCGATCGGCGTGTTCTACTTGTGCGTCGTACCACAGTGCACCGCCAGTCAATTTGGTTTCCTCGATGTCGGGCGCCAGCCCACGACACGACTGTTTTGACATGATTCTGCCTGCGGGGAGTCGCCGATCATTGCGAAGGTGCTTATTTCTTGTCAGACCAAAAAGCTGAAACAATTTTACCCCTGCCAACATGGCAAGAGGACCACGCGCACCGTGACCATAGGTTGGCATTAAAAATGGCATTGGTTTGACTAGGTGAGGAGCGGTTCTAAGCCAAATCTTTTGCTCTTTGATTGATTCCAGTACCCGCTTAAAGTTGAGGTGCTGTAAGTATCTGATGCCGCCATGTATTGTTTTGAGCGAATTATGACTGGTTGCTCCGCAGATATCGCCCTGATCTATTACAGCTACCGATAGCCCACGCAAGGCCGCATCACGGGCGGCACAGGCACCATGAGATCCTAACCCGATAATCAAGAGGTCGAATTCGGTATTTTTAAGTCGACTTGGGTTGCGCTGCATGGGTAATGATGTACGAAAAATCCACGCGCTGATGTTACCGCAGCTGGAACTGCTTTACACCTAAAGTCGCATACGATTTTAGAAACCGTGTGCGATTTTTAATGACTGAAGATACTTTTATATTGTAAATATCACCCATATGGGGGAAGAAAGTGACACTAGGGCGACTGTATATTAGAAGCTCCTCGGAAGAGGATTGAGTCAAAGAGGGAAAGCATTCAATGATTGAGTGTCCCCCCAAGGAAGGGGACCTTTTTATTTAGGTCAAAACACTAAATCTATTTTGCAGACCAAAGATCAGGGTATTTCCATCGACATATTTGACTAAAAAACTTTTGCTTTTTTTCAGTCTTTCTCTTGTGTATGAGCTATAACCGAAAGTGGTGTATGGAGTAGTTGACTAACAGCGGCGTATCGGATTGATTTGAGTTTTCGACAACTTAAACAATCACAGACATACGCCACCATGACCAAGAATAAAATTATTTCCTTTGAGAAGCCAGCCGAGTTTTCTGATCCTATCCACGATTTGATTCGCGATGGAGCTCGCCAGTTAATCCAGTCGGCCATTGAAACTGAGTTACAAACCTTGCTTGATCGTTACCAAGACACCACGACCCCTGAAGGTTATGCCGCGGTTGTTCGTAATGGTTATCTACCAGAACGAGAATTACAGACAGGGATTGGCCCCGTTCCGATAAAAGTACCGAAGATACGTTCACGTACCGGTGAAGCGGTCACCTTTCGATCCGCGTTAGTGCCTCCCTACGTACGCAAAACACGCTCTCTGGAGGCGGCTCTACCTTGGCTTTATCTCAAGGGGGTCAGCACCGGTGAGATGAGCGACGCCTTAAAAGTGCTAGTCGGCGAATCCGCTTCTGGCCTATCGCCCAGCACCGTGAGTAAACTCAAGACGAAGTGGACGCAAGAGTATGCGACATGGCAACAACGTCGTTTAGACAAAGACCGATGGGTTTATTTATGGGCGGATGGCATTCACAGTGGACTTAAAGGTGATGAGGGCCGTTTGTGCGCCTTGGTGGTGATTGGCGTCAATGAGCGAGGCCACAAGCACTTTTTGGCGATTGAAGATGGTGTTCGAGAATCGACGCAGAGTTGGCGCGAAGTCTTGCTTAATCTTAAATCTCGGGGCTTGAACGAGGCTGAGCTTGCCATTGGTGATGGTGCTTTGGGCTTCTGGAATGCGCTCGAAGAAGTCTACCCTAAAACGCAACAGCAACGCTGCTGGGTACATAAAACAGCGAATGTGCTCAATAAGCTGCCCAAATCCGTGCAAGCGAAAGCCAAGCGAGACTTGCACAACATCTGGCAAGCCGACACCAAAGACAACGCTCGCAAAGCCTTTGAGACCTTCATCTACACATATCAAGATAAATATCCGAAAGCCACTGAGTGCTTGGAGAAAGATCACGACGAGTTGATGACCTTTTACTCGTTCCCAGCCAAACACTGGTCAAGTATACGCACTACCAATCCAATTGAATCCTCTTTCGCAACAATCCGCCACCGCACTAAACGAACTAAAGGTTGTCTATCGCGTGACGGCATGCTCAGTATGATGTTTAAGCTAGGGCAATGCGCTGAGAAAAAGTGGAACCGATTAAGAGGTTTCGATTATCTAGCAAAAGTGATCCAGGGGGTTCCATTCAAAGACGGAATCGAACAAACTACTAACCGTTCAAATCAAACCGAGGCCGCTTGATGGAAATGCCTCATACACCAGATTCGGGCATAACTCCTTGTGTATCTAACGTCAGTAAAATTGAACCGCGCCTGAAATGCCGGCAAATCATTTTCCTTGCTTTTGCTTAGCTGCTCAAATAATCGTTTATTAAACAAAAGCATACGGTGATTAACTTTTGTCTGCTCGATTTGAGCCATGTGATCAAGAATATCTTTGCTTGTGAAAATGGATTCCTTGTAAAAATCGTGCTCGCCGCAACAAGCTGCGATTGCATTGATTCATGCTTAGTCGCTATTTTGTCTGGGTAACTTGAGGATACGCCTAGTTTTTTAACAATGAGGCTTCTTCTAAACTAGTATTCCTGTCGAATCAGAGGCGCGTTGTAGATTGTGGGATGCTTAACTCCAAAAACACGCTTTCCAATGTTTCAAAATTATTATCTCCCACGTGACTATTTTGACACGTTTGATTTGAACTAACTGATTTGATGATTAATTTTTCAAGCAGTTCTCTGAAATTTTAAATTTTAAAGCTCAAATTTTGTGTAATATATTTATGTGCAAGACATCTTGGTCGGTAATTCGGCATCCTGACCGTTGATGTGTTTATTTTCTTTTAGGTGATGGTTCTCAATTGATCAAGAAAATTTGTTTGTGCGGCGGGTTATAGCTTTCCTGAGTTGGTTTGGGCCGACCATGCATTGAGTATTTGTTTATTTATAAAAATCCATAAGGGGTGGGTATGAACTTCGGTGAACCGGTTCGTTATAAAGGGATGTTAATAGCAACTGGAGTTTTGCTATTGCTTGTTTTTATATCAGCCTTCGTCAATCAAATCCTTTACCAAAAGTCACTTCAGAGTTTTCTAACACTTCAGAAAATCGAATCTTTATCCGCGCTTTATAAATCAACTAACTCTTTACCAAGTAGTGGGGAGCTGGCGGCGTGGGAAGAACGGTTAACACCAGAACAGAGGTTATGGTTAGAACATACGTCCGGTGCTCAGCTATCTTCTGTTCGTGATGCGGTCGTGGAGAGTAATGCTGGACGATTTGCAATTGCGATGGCGAGTTTGAAGCGGAATGTGGCGGACAGAGCGGCTAAGCAAGATGGCGTTTTCACCATGGCTGGCGTCGTAAGTTTTCTGTTTCTATTGCTTTTTTGCCTATTGGCAATCATCTTGCCATTGGTGCGTCTGTCTAGGTCTGTAGACCTTCAAGTTAAGTCAAAACAACAAGCTGAAAATCTTTTAAATAATGTATCGGAAGGCTTGTTTTTACTAAACAAAAGTGGCGAGATTGGTTCAAAGCAATCTAAATCTCTCAAAGCCATGTTCCATATGAAGCAAGATTTAGAAGGCTATTTTTTAGATTTCATCGGTCAATATGTGTCTCAAACTACCGTGGCTATTACGAGAGATTATTTGGACCTACTCTATGGAGATCGAGTCAAAGAAAAGCTAGTAAAAGATTTAAATCCTCTTAGTAGGGTAGAGCTGAGTATTGCAGGTCAAGATGGAAGCATTGAAACTCGATTTTTGGATTTCAACTTTGCACGAGTAGTAGTCGAAGGAGAGTTGCAACACTTGCTTGGGTCAGTGACTGATGTCAGCCGTGAAGTAAGGATGGAGCAGAAACTAGAGCAAAATAAACAAGATCAAGAAGCGCAACTTGATTTACTCATGAATATTTTGCGACTAGATAGAGACAGCTTCAGAAGGTTTTATAAGGACACCGAGGAGTCACTAGAGAGTATAAACGAGACTCTTCAGGAACCAGGTCACAGCAGTGATCAAATTTGCGGTAAATTAATTAATATTGCCGAGCAAGCGCACAAAATTAAGGGTGATGCGGCTGCTCTAAAATTGTACAGCCTTGAATCTATGATGCATGAGTTCGAATCTGAAATAGCGAAAGTGCAGGAATCGAAAGGTATCGTAACTGGGCGTGATGTATTGCCCGCAGTCACCAAGTTGAAATCGGTGTTTAAAGAGCTCAACAATTTACAATCGATTGTGACAGCCTTCTCTGAAATATTACGCCGGGAGCTCGTTAAAGCTAGGGCATCCAATACCGATGAAGTGATACCAGCAAAACAAGAAGTTAGTTCCTCAGAGACCTTATCTGTATACAAGCCGAAGCAAAATAATGATCTCGTTGACGAAGTTGATACTACCAAGGAAGATGAAAATTCTGATGTTGATGATCTAAATGTTGTGTCAAAGAATGTCTCTAGGTCAAGATCTGAAACCGTTGTGATGGAGTCAGTTGTTCAGCCTAAATGTGCAGACGATACTCTCCCTGGTGTTGAAAAAGTGACTTTGTCGCCGAGCTTGGAACGAGAATTGCAAGACTTAGTAAAGACTGTGGCTGAGAGAAGCCGCGTGCAGGTTACTTTACAAAGTCGCGGGCTCAACTCGGTGCCTGAACATCTAAGCAAAGTAATTCGCACTGCTGCGATTCAATTTTCACGTAACTCGATTGTTCATGGAGCTCGAAGTGCGCAACACCGGGCTGCCAACGGTAAGCCAGAGCATATGACAATTAAGTTGGTTGTTCGAGCAGACCCAGATGGTTGCACCATGATCATAAGAGACGATGGAGAGGGTCTTAAGCGTGACAAGATTGTACAAAAAGCAATTAAGAAAGGTTTAGTGCCAGCCGCAGCTGCCGACAAAGTGACATCGGCAATGTTGGCCAAGATTATCTTCCATCCTGGGTTCTCCACTCGAGATAAAGTAGATCTTGATGCAGGCCGTGGGGACGGTTTAAACGCTGTGCACACCATGGTCAAAGAGGCTGATGGAGTCTTGGGCTTTTCTCATCAGGAGGGTCAACATTGCCAGTTCTCGGTTAGGTTTAAAAGATGAGGTTTTGACGTTTTACCCAGGAATTAGAATATGAAGATTATGATTGTAGATGATTCAATGGTCATACGAAATAAGATTACACAGATGCTAAAAAACCAAGATTTTGAAATCGTAGCCACTGCTCAAAACGGTTTGGAAGCGCTAGAACAATATAAGCAGTTTAAACCTGACGTGATGACACTAGATATCACTATGCCCTTGATGGATGGCATCGAGACTATTCAAGCGATTATGGATGTTGATGATTCGGTTCGTATTTTGGTTATTTCTGCCTTAGTGGATAAAGCTACTTTGATTAACGCGATGAAGCTTGGTGCATACGGTTTCTTGTGTAAGCCCTTTAGTGATACTGACTTGGCCGACGCACTTGAAGAATTGGTAGAGGACTTAAACTAATGCAATCACGAGGTTTAATTGTATTTATAGATGCAATTGCAAACTACTTTACTTCAACTACCGGCACCGAAGCCATCGTGGGGACTCCCTTTTTGGCTAAGGATGTAACCGAATACATTGAGGATTACACAGGCATAATAGGTATCTCGGGCAGTAAGAAAGGGTCAATTGTATTTTCAGCACCCAGTCGAATGATGTGCCGCGTTGTTCAATGTATGGGGTTGAGCTCAACGCGAGAAGAAGAACTGATGGATTTAGTTGGCGAAGTTTGTAACACCGTTTCGGGTAATGCTCGACGAGAGTTTGGTGAAAATTTCAATATCACAGTGCCGATAACTATCAAAGGCAAGCCGGAAAACTTTGCTGTGTCTGAAATTACAAATATCTTTATCATCCCAATCGAGTGGTCTCGTCTACGAGCTAACCTAATAGTGAACTTGGAAGACAGTTAAATCAGCGATATTTAGCTTCGTTTGTGTCTGCCGATTATCGTTATATACAAATGAGACCAATGCCGACCAGTTTATGAACATACCGAAGTTACTTTGGTCTGCATCTTGTCTTTACTGAGTAGCATTTCTTTTGCTGTGACAACTGTAGCGATTAAAGGTAACGCAATTAATTAGTGCGACCTATAAGACTCGATCTTAATACTAGAAAAGTAACCGTTTAGTCGCTGTTTTTGATGTCATTGTTGTTTACTGGTGAGACCATTCTCAAGCCGATAAGGGCGCAGGCAGCCACCAACCCCGAAATTAGAAAAGGGATTCCTGGGAAAAATAGATCCGAGTTCGGCGAGGTAAAATAGGACAAGCTGGTGTTGTATATTAATGGCGCCAATAAGGCCGCAAGTGCGGCTAGACTTCCATTAAATCCTTGCAGTTCCCCTTGACTATTTTTTGGTGTGCGACGAGACATCATCGCATTTATACTTGGCATTACCATCCCTTGTACGCCAACGAAGAGGCACAAGCCCATTGCTAATTCGCCACTGGTATTGAATGCGTAAAAAAGCATACCGATCATGGCAAAGATTAGACCAATCATGGCGGTGTTTCTTTCTCCCACTTTACTCACAACGCGGCCGATGACCAATGCCTGGATCAGCGCCATCGAAATACCTACCAGCGCTAACGAGATGCCTACCATCTTCGTCGACCATTGATACTGAATTTGAACGTAGTAGGGCCAGGTGACCGGATAAACATTGGTAGACGTCACCCAGATTAAATAGATAAACGCGATTCCTGTGACTCCCTTAAGCTTCTTTAGGTTTACAAATGCTCCTATCGGATTTGCTCGTTTTATCGAAAATGCTCGTCTAGAGCCTTCGGACATGGTTTCAGGAAAGAAAAAGTAGCCATAAACAAATACCAGAGCTGAAATTCCGGCGGCAAAGAAAAAGGGTGTGCGCGTGCCAAAATCAGCCAGAAGCCCGCCCAGAGCGGGGCCCACTACAAATCCTATTCCAAATGACGCGCCCACCATGCCGAATGACTTTGCCCTATCTTCGGGGCTCGAAATATCTGACATGGCTGCATTGGCTGGGCCAAAAATAGCTCCAAGGCCACCGGCTATTGATCGACCAATGAAAAGCCACCATATATTTTGCGCAAAGCCCATAAAAAAGAAATCAATGCTGAAACCAGCTAAGGAAAACAAAAATACGGGTCTGCGGCCAAATCGGTCACCAAGATTACCAACCAATGGCCCCATTAGAAATTGAAAAACGGCGTAGGCTGCAGCAACCATGCCACCTAAAAAGGCTGCCTCTGACAGGCTGACTTTCTCGAGTTCTACAATAAGACTTGGCAGAACCGGCATTATGATGCCGAAGCTTACTGCGTAAGAAAAAACAGTGAATAAAACAAAGCGAGTGGCGTGCTTTTTCTGTTGAAGCTCAATCATTGTGCTGATTCACACTACGTGACCCGATAAAAAAGGCGCTGTCAATGTTAGCGCCTTTCCAATCTATCTTTGAGCAGTGTTTATTCAACCACGCTAATGGACTCGATTACAACGTCTTCCCGCGGAACATCGCCAAAACCGTTACTATTACCAGTCCGGACGCGTTCGATTTCGTCAACTACATCCTTTCCATTAACCACCTCTCCGAAAACAGCATAACCCCAGCCGTTTTGGGTCTCACTGGTAAAGTTTAAAAAATCGTTGTCCTTAGAATTGATAAAAAACTGAGCTGTTGCTGAGTGAGGAGCACTAGTTCGCGCCATCGCGATGGTGTATTTATCATTTTTAAGACCATTGTTTGCCTCGTTAACAATCGGTGCTTTGGTCGGCTTCTGCGATAGACCAGGCTCAAAACCACCGCCTTGGATCATAAAACCTTTGATCACCCGATGAAATATAGTGCCGTCATAGTGCTTGTCTTCAATGTAGGAAAGAAAGTTTGCTACTGTTTCTGGCGCTTTTTCTGCATTCAAGGCTAATTCGATGTCGCCTTTTGACGTTTTAATAATGACCATAGTGTTTTTAGTTTCTTTTGTGTTGCTCGATTTGTTTAAAGTAGATTCCAGTTTTTTTGCTTGCTCGCTGACTTTTTCTGCAGTGTTTTCAACTTTTGTGGTCTTCATATTAGTTTCCGACGCCTGAGCTTGTCCTACAGAACAGGATGCAAAAGTAAAAAACATGAAAAGTGCGAACAATAACTTGGTGGAATTTTGTTGTTTCATATTAGTTTTCCGTCTCTATGATGATTGCTAGTGAAAGATCGGGCGTACCGAATAATCCAGGGTCGATTATGTACTATTCTGAGAGAGCTTATGTTGTTTTTTATTCAATTTTGAGTTTTAGTATGTTTTTATCTGGGGCAGAAGCGATCCGACACTTTAATGCACTCTTTATCTGAAATGACGGCATCTAAGCTAACATCCCACTGGTCTGTCGGTAAGCAGTCCATTTTTTGAAAATGATGAGCTAAGCCAACAATCAGTGGTCCATTCAGTAGTCCGTTAGTGCCATTTCTTTCGATGCTCGACATTGCTCTATCGTAAAACCCCGCCCCCATTCCGAGACGGTTGCCAGCGCCGTCGAAAGCAGTCAGCGGTACAAGGATTAAATCCGCGGTCTGTGCCGAAATTGGTTTGCCATAAACTGGCTCTTTAATTCCGAATTTATTTTTATCTAAGTGGGGATTGGATGGCAAAAACTCCATAATCCCCGCTTTATAGTCGATGATTCTGGGTAGGTAAACTGTGCTGTCAGAAGTTCGGTCGATTATCGGTTTTGGTGAAATCTCACCTTCAAAAGGCTCGTAGCTCAGAATGCATTTGGCTTGTAAAAGCCAGGGGACTTGAGTCTCCACAATATTAGCCAGCATGTTTGCGGCTGCGTCTAAGTTCTTCTCACTGAGTGAGAGTCGCTTTGCCCTCATATCACGTCTTATTGATTTCTTAGTGATTGATGAAGTCATATGAGAGGGGTTATTTGTTTGCGCCACGAGTAAGCAAAGCCGAATCTATGGTTGTTTGTTTACTAATTGCGACGATATTAGAGCGAACGCTACCCGTAAGTGCCGTAAACTCTTGGTGCCTTGAACCGATGGTCCAAGTGGGAGTCTACAAAACGCATCAGGCGCGTTGATGGGCTAAGGCGCCTAAGTTAATAGGTCACATTAGTCCGGATCAAAACGCACAACAGCGAGATGGTCTAACCCCCGAGTATAAATACTAGGTTCTAAGGGATTTGAAGTGTCTACCAACACCACAGGCAACGCCAGTATTAGTATATCAACTGATAAGGCCTCAAGGGTGAATTAGTTGACGATATTTAAATCGATTTTTCTACGCTTCAGACGCTTCGCGGAGTGCGGCATCTATTCTTTCTTGGAGGGTAGCTAGTCTCTCTTGCACTTGTGATTGGCCGTCTGTAGCCTTTTGAAGCTTTAGCAAGTCATTGGTAATATTGAGTGCCGCCATTATTGCGACTCGATCGGCGCCGATAATTTTGCCGGATTTTTGAATCTCCTTCATATTACCATCCAGATATCTGGCGGCTTCTAGCAGTGCGTCTTGCTCATCATCTGGACAGGCTACTGAGAAGTCTCTTCCTAAAATTGAAATATTTACGCCTTTAGCTGACATATTGACACTACCATTGGAATTATTATTGATCTTCTAGGGTGCGGAGTTTTTCCACGATGCGCTCAAGCCTTGAGCAGGCGATTCTGTTTTTTTCTTTTAAATGGGTTTTCTCTTCCATAAGAGCGCTCTGTTCGCTTTTAAGAATGCGATTCTCGCTGCTCAATCGACGACATTCGTTGATTAATGTTTCGATGCGTTGTTCTAAGCCTAAAATGTTTGCATCCATGTGCATACCCTTATAAATCGAAGACGTAAGTGTTTGAGCTCGAGATAACCAATTTCTATTGCACTTAAAACTCTATGTTCGCCTTGTTGGCGTAGTTTGCTTCTGATTGCCATTTCCCCAAGGTTGTTTCTAAATTTTCAGATTTAGTCTTCAGACCAGGAATCAGATGTTAATGGGCAGTGCGTGTAAGTTGGAGAGCCTTTTTTGTTCTTTAATCGCTTATAGTAGGCGCGCCAACAGCCGAGGTCAACTAATCAGGGCATATGGGGGCGTGAAACACTGAATGTATGGTTTCTATACAACTAATTTGACTATTTTGAGGTAAAATTGCACAAATTTTTTACTATCAGCCTGACCATGACTAACGCAGTAGACCAATACACAAAAATAGAAGCCACGCTGGCCCTAGCTGGCGTCGAGATGACTGCCAGTGAGCTTCACGGCACGATTGTGGGTGCGATCGCAAATCATTTAAAAACAGGCTTATCGCCAGACTTATTAAAGCTCGTGGAACCGCAGGCGGATCAAAACGACGGTCGGTTTTCGCAACTTACGTCAATGCTTTATGAAATGTATCGAGACATAAGCGAGATCCTGTTCAATGGGGGCGAGGGTTTTGAAATGATTCTCCCGGACGACGATGAGCCTCTTTCAATTCAGGTTGAAGGTATAGCTTCCTGGAGTAAGGGATATTTGTTGGGGCTACTCTATAATGACCAGTTTAGTGTGGATCAGATACCTGAAAGCGGTGCAGAGATCGCGAGAGACTTGATGGAGATCGCCGAGGCGGGGGCAGGTGACGATCCAGAGGAGGAGGAATCATGGGCATTAGCCGAGTTACAAGAGTACGTAAAAGTCGGCTCGCAGCTTATTTTCGAATTTATCTACTCAGAAAGATCGACTGATGAACCGAAAATGACCCAATAGTGCTTCTTAACTAATCTAGTCTAAACCTTGATTCAAAAAATAATAAAAAATGAATAAAGAGATATACGCTCGTCGTAGGGCCGAGCTACTAAATCAGGTCGGTGAAAACGATATCGTGATTGTGCCTACCTCGCCAGAACGGTCAAGAAACGGTGACGTTGTTTTTCAGTTTCGTCCCGACAGTGACTTTTACTATTTATCCGGTTTTGCGGAACCTGAAGCCGTTTTAGTGATTTGTCCAAATCGAGCTCAGGGAGAGTTTGTGATGTTCTGCAGAGAAAAAGATCCATTTCGCGAAATGTGGGACGGCCGTCGAGTTGGTTTAGAAGGGGTTGTTGAGCAATTCGGCGCAGATGACGCGTTTCCTTATGAAGATATGCATGAAATATTGCCTGGCCTTATGGAAGAAAAAGAAAAGGTTTTCACTCAAGTTGGTCGCTATCCTGATTTTGATGCTCAACTACTCGCTTGGATAAATCAGATTAAACAAAATGCAGGTCAAGGCAAGCATGCACCTTACGAGTTTGTTGACTTGAGTCACATACTGCATGAGCAGCGTTTGTTCAAGCGGCCGGATGAAATTAATCTAATGCGTAAGGCGGGAAAGATGACTGCGGCTGGTCATATTAAGGCTATGCAAGTATGTCAGCCGGGGATGTATGAGTATCAGGTTCAGGCTGAGATGGAGTGTGAATTTCGCAAGGCCGGTAGCCATTACAACGCCTACCCTTCAATTGTAGCGGGCGGGAAAAATGCTTGTATCCTTCATTACATCGAGAACGATCAAGTATTGAAAAGTGGTGAGCTATTATTAATCGATGCTGGTGCCGAGTACCAGTACTATGCTGCCGACATAAGCCGCACCTTCCCAGTAAACGGACGTTTTACGCCAGAGCAAAAAGCGTTGTATGAAGTAGTACTTGAGGCACAATATGCCGCCTTTGAAAAATGCAGTGCCGGTCATAATTGGGATGATCCTCATGTCGCAGCGGTTAAGGTGATTAGTCAAGGTCTGTTGGATGAGGGTATATTAACTGGCACATTAGAGCAGTGTTTGGAAACCAAGAGTTATAGCGACTTCTATATGCATCGCACCGGTCATTGGCTTGGCATGGATGTGCACGACGTTGGCGATTATCAAGTTGAAGATCAATGGCGAGAGTTGGAAGCAGGCATGGTTTTCACCGTAGAGCCAGGTATTTACGTCAGCCCTTCAGATAAAGTCAATGAGCGCTGGCACCACATTGGTATTCGGATTGAAGACGATGTGCTGGTGCAAAAAGACGGCTATGAGAACTTTACTGAGTCTGCGCCAAAGACGGTGAGTGAAATCGAAACTCTCATGGCCGGCTAAGTTGGATTGATCGAATGGATAAGTCATTTGATCTTATTGTTGTTGGTGCTGGCTTAGTCGGCTGTGCTTTTGCATTGGATGTAGTGCAAAGAAGCAATCTCAAGGTTGCTTTGGTTGAGTGTCGTCCCATGGCTACTGTTGATGTACGTAGCCCCTCAATATCGATTGGTAATCAAAGAGTAGTCGCACTTGGGATGAAGTCGATAGATATGTTGCGTAGGGTGGGTATATTTGACAAATTGACGGCAGATCAGGCTCATGGATATACCTCAATGCGAGTTTGGGATGAAAGCTCGAATGGCGAGCTTAGCTTCGATGCGTCAGATGTCGATCAGCCTTTATTAGGTTATATGGTTGATTCGCAAGCATGTACATCTATCTTGCAAGAGCAGGCTATTTCTTTCCATAAGGTTAGGAAAGCATCGAGTGGGCTAACGTGCTTTTTTGACACTGAGATTTTGTCGATTGAACTGGCAGCCCAAAGGTGCCAGCTTTTTGGTAGTGATCAATTTCATATCAAGGCTCCGCTGGTAGTTGCGGCGGACGGTTCCAGATCATGGGTACGGCAGCAAGCGAAAATTCAATCTAGCAGGCTCAACTATGAGCAGCGTGGGATTGTGGCAAAAATAAGACCTAAAGCAAGTCATCAAAACTGTGCTTGGCAACGATTTTCAAAGACTGGCCCGGTAGCGATGCTACCTTTACATGACAATTACTGTTCAATAGTTTGGAGTTTAGATAGCAGCCATGCCGAGCAGCTACTTGAGTTGCCGGACGACGAGTTTTGCGCTTTATTGGGACAGACCGCCGACTGGAAGCTAGGGGAAATCGCGGAAGTAAGTCCGCGTCAGAGTTTTCCATTGATAAGTCAGCAGGCACAGACCTATATCGCTCCGGGAGTAGCGTTGATGGGAGACGCAGCGCACAGTATTCACCCTCTGGCTGGCCAAGGAGCCAATCTTGGTTTTAAAGACGCGGATTGCTTAGCAAACCTAATACTTTCAGCCAAGCCAAATGAGCATGCAAGCCTCAGCCTACTCGCCCAGTACCAAAAGGAAAGGAGACCCGATAATCGGCAAACTGACCTGTTGATGACACTGTTAAATCAGGGGTTTAAAACGTCGAATCGTGCTGTATCTGCAGTCAGAGGCTTGGGAATGAATTGGATAAATCAAACTACTTTTATTAAGAAATTGTTAGCCGAGCAGGCCATGGGTATTTAGATTAATTATTTACCTCGAGACTCGAAAAAACGTTTAGGTAAGCCCTCACCGCCCCCAATATGGCTCAAGAATTAACGAGTCTTGTAATGAATAATCTTCTTCAGAAACCTCTACTAAATTATCCCATTTGCTTAAATTGAGCAGATAGGGCTTGAGTAGTTCCTTTAACTTAGCACTCTTTAATGCTTTTCTTAGTACAAGTTTCTCGCGGCTGGTCAGCTCTGGATGGGCAATGAATACGTTGTGCTTAAAAAAGGCGCTCTGAGCAAGGCGAATATACTTCCCTCCAGCAGTTTTGTTTGTTCTTTCGTAAGCGAGGTTTTCTAGCACAAAAGCATCGCACTTTTGCGCCTCTATTGCGTCTTGAATGGTAGCCTCAATATTGGTGACTTCCCTTCGGTTTGCCGCAATTTGATACCCTCCAAGAATATCCTCAAGCCATAGTGTACCTAGGTTCAATCCAGACTCATGGCAGATTACTTTGCCATTTAAGTCATCCAATTCAAATAGTTTGGTATTCGCTCTAGTGGTCGCTAAAACGAAATTCAAGCGACCGTGCAATCGAAACACCGGATCAAAATTGTGCTTTGCAATAGCCCAGGCGGCCATATGAGGCTGAGCAAAGTAAACCCCCTTTTTTCCAGTTCTGATTCCACTTTGAAAAGGGTGCCAAAATACTGTCCCTTTTACTTGAAAGGATTTAAGACCTTGGTTTCTAAACTCGGATTCTATTTTTTTTTCTAGACCCGACTCATGCTGATTAATGGCAGGTAAATAAAGGGTAAGTGGTTCATCTGATGACGACCATACTTGGTAGCTGAGAATCATTGACAGAACAGCAGCTGCAAACATTAGGATATTTCGAGCTTTAGAAACGAATGACTTTGTTTGGGTGTCCATCTAGGCTGACGTAAACTGTCTAATTCTTGGTATGGAATATGAACTTTTGCCTCGAGAAATGTCCCAGGACAAACAAGGTTTAAAGTAAATTTAAAAAAAAGCAGTGCAAAAAACTGCTAAACTCAATGACAACATGATAAACCAATAATGGTGAATGGCACATATGTCTACCGCTAAAGAACTAAAAGAGGCCGGGCTAAAAACCACCCTGCCGCGTTTACGTATATTATCTGTGCTCGAAGGTAGCCAAGGACATTTTACAGCTGAAGATGTTTACAAAGCCTTGTTGGATGCCGGTGAAGAGATCGCATTTGCTACGGTTTACAGAGTTCTGACTCAATTTGAAAGTGCGGGGTTGGTACTTCGTCACAATTTTGAAGGTGGCCGCTCTGTTTTTGAATTAGACGATGGTCAGCACCATGACCATATGGTTTGCGTCAAATGTAACAAAGTAACTGAGTTTTATGACGAGGAGATCGAAAAAAGGCAACAGGCGGTTGCTGACAAGCATGGTTTTAAATTAGAGGGCCACTCTCTTACTCTGTATGGTATTTGCAAGGAGTGTCAGTAATCGACTGTCCCATTGAGTACTATTTGTCTTTTGCAGAGCAGCGTATTGTCTTCAACGTACCACTATTGACCTTTTTGGCTTCAAACTGGCTTTAGTGAGAAAGATAACGGGGATTAGTCCTGCCAGAACAATTGATATTGCTGGAAGCGAAGCATCGGCCAAGCGCTCATCACTGGCCAGTTCAAAAGTTCTGACCGCCAGAGTATTGAAGTTAAAGGGCCGCAAAACCAGCGTTGCGGGTAATTCCTTCATTACATCCACAAACACAATCAAAGCGGCTGTTACTAAACTGCCTTTCAACATTGGTGTATGAATAGTGCGCAGGACGGTTGTGGGTTTGTGTCCCATTAGTAGCGCCGATTGATCCAAATTTTTGTTGATGCTGAGTAAGCCGGTGTCGATTGGTCCAAGAGCCACCGCTAAAAAACGTACAAGGTAGGCGATTACGAGAGCGACAAGAGTGCCACTGAATATCAGACCTGTAGATACACCTAAATATTCTCGAGTGAAGGAATCAATGGTATTGTCTAGCGCAGCCAGGGGGATAAGAGTTCCCACGGCGATAACTGTCCCAGGCACAGCGTAACCCAAACTCACCGTGTTTTTACTCAATCTAGTTAAAGAGGTATTGCGGATTCGATTTGAGTAGGAAATCAGAAGAGCAAGGGCTAGCGCAACAAATGCGGTCAGGACTGCCAAACTCACTGTGTTGATAACTAAATTCCAGAATTCCTTGGTCAACAGCTCTTGGTGTGACTGAAAGGCCCAGACTAGTAGTTGAGTGACTGGTACGACAAAGCCAAGCATCAACGGAACTGATATGATTACCAACGCTAGGGTGCTCTCAGTTGAATTGAGTTTGACTGCTTGGCTTCGAT
The DNA here is from genome assembly GCA_022447525.1 of Gammaproteobacteria bacterium. Classification (GTDB taxonomy): domain Bacteria; phylum Pseudomonadota; class Gammaproteobacteria; order Arenicellales; family Arenicellaceae; genus Arenicella. The sequence continues at coordinate 20,644 of JAKVBA010000012.1, read as the reverse complement.
GCGCCGATTGTTTGTCCTGGTAAGCTGAGCGTTTTCGGGAGGCCTTTTCGATCACGACAAGGACGATCACGAAGCTTAGTAATAAGAGTGATAGTTGTGCCGCACCCGAAACCGAATCAAGGCCATACCAAGTTCGAAAAATTCCAGTAGTAAAGGTGCTTACCCCAAAATAATTTACCGCGCCGTAGTCCGCTAAGGTCTCCATTAGCACTAAAGTGAGGCCGGCGATAATAGCCGGTCTAGCTATCGCTAGATTGGTTTTACAAAAGCTTTTAATGGGCGAGTATCCCAATGATATGGCTACATCACGGTAGCTAGAAGACTGTGCGAGCAAAGAGGCGCGAGCGAGAAGATAAATGTAAGGATAGAGTACAAAGCTCATGACAAATACAGCACCACCCAATGATCGAATACTTGGAAACCAATAGTCGCCAACCTGTAAATCTAAATAAGCTCTAATATGGGTCTGAATTGGTCCAGCCACATCGAGTAGACCGGTATAAGAATACGCTGTGATATAGGTAGGTACTGCCAGAGGCAGAAGCAGAGCCCATTCGAAGAATGATTTTCCAATAAAGTTAAATTGGGTGACTATGATGGCTGAGATAACTCCCAGAAGGATGGTCATGGTACCTACGCCAAGCATCAAAATAGCTGAATTAGTCAAGTAATCGCTTAAGACTGTATTGGCTAGATGAGACCAGATGTCACTGTTATTGCCATAACCAATCACAAATAAGGCTCCGAGTGGAAACATCACAAGGAGCATTATTAATAAGCTGGTCGTAGACCAGCCACTTAAAACCCTAGTTTGCATTACTTCAGCTACATAGATTGGAAGATCTGGAGATCTATCTCTTTGCTATTTTTCACTTCCAACCAGCGCGGTCCATCACCATGACCGCTCTAGCATTGTTTTCACCCAATACACTAAGATTAGTTTGATCCGCTTTAAACTCTCCCCAGGCCGATAAGATAGGATTTAATTCAATGTTTTCCATTACTGGGTACTCAAAATTGACATTTGCATAAAGCTCTTGAGCTTTTTTAGACGATAGAAATTCGATAAGTTTCAAGCCATTCTCTTTGTTGGGTGCTGTCTTGAGAATGCCAGCACCGCTGATATTTACATGCGCACCGCGATCGGTTTGGTTTGGCCAGATAACTTTCAACTTACTCGCGGCTTGATAATCCGTTTCATTTGACTGATCAGCGAGCATACTCGCTAGGTAGTAAGTGTTCGCTACAATAACCGAGCACTGGCCAGCCGCCGCCGCCCTGACTTGATCGCGATCGCCGCCTTGAGGTGATCTGGCCATGTTTGCCACGACACCTTGTGCCCAAGATTCGACAGCAGTCTCATCAACCGTGTTAAGCATGCCAGCTACCAGAGATTGATTGTAAATGTTACCAGAGGAACGTATACATATCGATTTGCCCAATTCTGGTTTAGCAAGGTCTTCATAGCTATCGATTCCCAAGGAGGCTCCTTTATCTGTCACCATTATAGGACGAACACGAATTGATAGACCTACCCACATATTGTCCTCATCGAGGTACTGACTAGGGACGTTAGTGTTTATAACTTCAGAATCGATTGCAGTTAAAATTCCCGCCGACTTCGCTCTGTATAATCGACCTGCATCGGTCGTTAATAGTACATCTGCAGGGCTGTTATTTCCCTCGCTTTGAATGCGTTTCAATAGCGCATCTGCTTTACTGCTGATTACATTGACCTTGATGCCCGTGTCTTCACTAAACTGTTTTAATAACGGCTTTATCAAAGCTTCTTTTCTTGCTGAGTATAGGTTAACTTCCTTTTGGCTCTCGGTCGCGAGTATAGCTTCGCTTCCATCCTGATCGATTGATTTTTGTGTGCTTTGCTCTTGCGGTTGACACGCAACTAGGCTGACAAAAAATATGCCAAACAATGTGGATTTAAGAATGGTGTTAATAAGCTTAGTCATGATTTGAAAATGAATAGAGTTGAACTGTTTTTGTTAATGAGAATTGTTCTCATTTTCTGGGATTGTTCGAACGATTGCAAGTTAATGAGGGGCGTTAAGTACTAATTTGATTGGCCTATCATGGCTCTAATTCTATATAATATCTGGCCAAAAGCGAGGCTTTGAGAAGCGCGTTATTAAAAGAATAATTCTACGGAGATTTGAAATGAGTAATACCCCTGACAATTTACTGTACGCTACCTCTCATGAATGGGCACGTAAGTTAGACGATGATGTGATTGAAGTAGGCATCAGTGATTATGCACAGCAAGCCCTTGGTGATGTTGTGTATGTAGAATTGCCTGAGGTGGGCTCTGACGTTGAAGCCAAAGATGAGTGCTGTGCTGTGGAATCGGTGAAAGCAGCGTCCGATATATATGCCCCAGTCAGTGGTGAGGTCCTTGAGGTAAATGACTCCTTAGATGATGAGCCTGAGTTGTTAAATGAATCTCCTTATGAGGCAGGTTGGATTTTTCGGATCAAAGCGTCCAATCTAGCCGAATTGGAAGACTTATTATCTGCCGAAGCTTACAACGCTCAAGTAGAAGACTAATAACTAAAACCGAATTAAGGAAATAACAATGCAAATCACATTGAAAGGCAACCCTATTAATCTGAATGGTCAGTTTCCAGAAGTAGGCCAAGATGCTCCCGATTTCACGTTGACAACATCTTCTCTTGCCGATGTTTCACTACAAGAGTACGCGGGCAAAAAGAAAGTTATTAGCATCGTCCCAAGTTTAGACACGCCAGTCTGTGCGACGTCTACCCAGAAGTTTAATGAAGAAGTATCTAACAAAGAAAATGTTGCTTTGCTTGTCGTCTCTAGTGACCTTCCGTTTGCGGCAGTTAGATTTTGTGAAGCAAATTCAACCGGTGCCGCCGTAACCTTGTCTACTATGCGAAATCAAGACTTTGCCAATGACTATGGCGTGTTTATGGCAGATGGTCCCTTGGCAGGGCTCACAGCAAGAGCTGTTATCGTGTTGGATGAGCAAAATAAAGTGCTGCATGCTGAATTAGTTCCTGAAATCGCTCAAGAACCAGACTATGAAGCCGCACTTGCCGTTTTAGGCTAATCAAGAAGAATCATTAATAATCACAGAACAGTGTGTAAAAGGGCTCAGATTGAAGAGTCCTTTTCACAATCCTAACTGGCCTCTCGCTTTGCTAACACTCATCATATGAAATCACTAATCACTGGCTCAATGGCTTATGACACCATCATGGTGTTTGAAGATCAGTTTAAAAATCACATATTGCCTGATCAAACACATATTCTAAATGTCGCATTTCTTGTTCCTGGTATGACCCGCCACTTGGGTGGCTGCGCTGGAAATATCGCATACACCTTGAAGCTTTTGGGCGGCGATCCGGTGATTATGGCAACGGTAGGCGAGGATTTCGATCCATATGCGAAATATTTGGCTGCAAAAGGACTAGAGTCTGAACACATCACTGTTGTGCCAGATACGTTTACCGCGCAAGCTTTCATCACTACCGACATCGACAACAATCAAATTATCGCCTTTCACCCGGGCGCGATGAACTTTGCCCACCAAAATAAAATCGGCGATGCTAAGGATATACAGCTCGGTATTGTTGGTCCAGATGGGCGCGATGCTATGATTGAGCACTCGGAGCAGTTCAAGGCATTAGGGATACCATTTATATTCGATCCGGGACAGGGGCTGCCAATGTTCGATGGCAGTGATTGTCTAAAGTTTTTGAACGAAGCCACTTATGCGGTGGTGAATGACTACGAAAGCGAAATGCTTCTAGATAAGACTGGTCTATCTCTTGAAGAGCTCAGCAATAAGGTTGAGGCTCTGGTAGTCACGCGAGGCGGCAAAGGCTCTGAAGTTTATGTCGGTGAAGAAAAAATAAGTGTGCCATGTGCCCCTGTCAGCGATGTCGTGGATCCAACAGGCTGTGGCGATGCGTACCGTGGGGGACTGATGTACGGATTAACCAAAGGCTTGGACTGGAAAACTTCGGCGCAAATAGCATCTTTATGTGGGGCAATCAAAATTGAGCAATCAGGCACACAAAACCATTATTTTACTACTGCAGAGTTTGCCAAGCGCTATCAGGAGGCTTTCGGTGAATCAGTTGAGCTGTAAGGTTCTCCTGTTAAAGTGATCAGACAAGACAGTGTTAGTACATCCTAACTTTGACCCAGTAGCTTTAAGGCTAGGACCATTAGAGATCCAGTGGTATGGATTGATGTATGTTTTCGGGTTTGCCGGAGTTTACCTTGCTTGGTCTTATCGACTTAAAAAACAACCCGAGTCGGTGAATGCAAAATGGAATATAGAGTTGGCCTCTGATCTACTATTTTACGGTGCTCTGGGCGCTGTTTTAGGTGGTCGCTTGGGATATTGTTTGTTCTATAAGCCAGCAGAATATCTATCTGACCCTTTGACCATTGTGACTGGGATTAGGGATGGAGGTATGTCTTTTCATGGTGGATTACTTGGAGTTATTTTTGCCCTTTGGCTTTTTAGTAAAAAATCAAAAATCTCATTTCTAGAAATTGGTGATTTTGTTGCTCCTGTCGCTCCAATAGGCCTGTTTTTCGGACGCATCGGAAACTTTATTAATCAGGAGCTCTGGGGCAAACCAACCGATCTACCTTGGGGGATGGTATTTCAAACAGCTGATGATCAGCCCCGTCACCCATCTATGCTTTATGAGGCTATGCTCGAGGGTTTGTTTCTTTTCCTGATGCTCTGGTTTATTTCGCGTCGACCGCGCAGCTTAGGTTTATTGTCAGGCTTATTCTTGATTGGCTATTCAGTATCTAGAATGCTCGTTGAGATGGTAAGAGTGCCAGATAGTCATTTAAATTATTTGTTATTTGATTGGGTAACTATGGGGCATGTGTTAAGTTTGCCAATGTTAATACTGGGCTTAGTTCTAGTTCTTTGGTCTACTCGAACGGTGGGCAAGTGACAGTTCTATTATCCAGAGAGTTAATTACCGATTTATCTTTTCTAACATTCTGGGAGGCTACCTATGAAAGGTTCATTTAGATTGAAGGTTTTATCCCTGGTACTTTTTGTTGTGCTGGTGCCTACTGATGCTTTAGCGATAAAAAAGTGTAAGGATGCAGACGGAAAATGGCACTATGGTGATAACGCTCAACAGTTTTGTGAGGATGCTAAAGTCACTACGCTAACTCAGCGTGGCTTTGTCAAAGACACGATGGATGCTCCAAAAACAGAGGAGGAACTTGCACAAGAAGCAAAGTTACTGGAACGAGAGAAGCAAGAGGCCGAGAGGGAACGTCAAGAGCAAGCTGAAAGAGATCGGATTTTGAGTATTTATGAGCGGGAGGCAGACATAGACCGGCAGCGAGACAATAAGCTTGCCTCTGTAGACGGAAATATTCGAGTCCATAAAGCCTACCTCAAACAAATGGACGCCAAAGTGATTAGGCTTGAAGAGAAATCCTCTTCCGCGAGGGGAAAAAGAAAAGAACGTATCGATACTGAACTCGCAGCCTCCAAGGAGAGGATCGAAGAGTTTTCTACAGAGTTGAAAAGGCTGGAAGCGCAAAAAGTGAGTATAACCGAGAAATTTGCGAGAGAAAAAGAACTCTATAAAAAGTTTAAAATAGATGGCAAATAAAAATTCGAATTGATAATTGCCTATATCTATACAGCGCGCGCAAATATTTAGCGCCGACTATCAAAAAAGCCGATTGAATATGATCTGGAAGGTAAGACTGTTAGCCGTTTTGTTGGGGGCTACCTCTGTCGTTTCTTTTGCTCCGTTTGAGATCGCTCCGTTGTCTGTGATCTGCATCTCTGGGTTACTTTTACTAAGCTTGACTGCTGATCCAAACAATGCATTCAAGAGTGGCTTTTGTTTCGGCTTTGGAATGTATTCCGCGGGTGTCTCATGGGTCTACATTTCTTTGTCGACTTACGGTGGAATGCCGCTATGGATGGGTATGATATCCGTCATCGGCTTCGCTTCACTGATGGCTCTGTTTGTTGCCATCACAAACTACTTTGCAAGGTTATTTGCAGGTAATAATGAAAGGCTATACCTGATTGTTTTCCCGTTTATCTGGGTGTTATTTGAATGGACTAAGAGCTGGGTTTTCTCCGGCTTCCCCTGGCTTGATATAGGCTATAGCCAGACGGGCACTTGGTTGGCAGGCTGGGCGCCGATTGGTGGGATTTATTTGGTCGGGTTTTGGGTGGTCGTTCTTGCTGCGCTGCTTGTTCTTTTAGTCACTCAAAGAGCCTGGTTTTCAGTATTTCCTGTCTTGCTGGTCTTATTTTTTTCATGGTCTTTATCATCGGTAGCTTGGACTTCACCTTTGGGTAAACCTGTCAATATTGGCGTGGTGCAGGCCAATATCCCGATAGAGGGTAAGTGGTCTCCTAAAAATCAGCAGAGGGCTTTACAACAGTATCGGCAGTCTTCAATTGAGTTAAGCCAATTGAGTCAGACTGACATAATCGTATGGCCTGAGACTGCATTGCCGTTATATTTGAGTCAAACGGATGTGGATTTTTGGAATAGAATGGTTCCAGAGGGCGTTGATCTTATCACTGGTCTGCTCGATCATGATCAAAGCAATAGTTACAACGCCGCTATACTTAGCTGTAGTGGCAGTAGGGACGCTCCACAAGTTTACAGAAAGCGTCATTTGGTTCCTTTTGGCGAATATCAACCTTTTCAGCTTTTGTTCGGTTGGGTCTTTGAGTATTTGCAATTACCGATGTCAGAGTTTTCAAGTTGGGGAGGGGTGCAACAGCTTAAATGTGAATCAGGTGTGGGTATTGGGCTCTCAATTTGTTACGAGGATGCTTTTTCGAACGAATATAGAGCTTTTTTGGGCGATGCAAATATTCTCGTCAATATCAGTGAGGATGCATGGTTTGGTGATTCACTAGCACCGCATCAGCGCCGCCAGATGGCCCAAATGAGAGCTCTTGAGTTAGGCCGACCAATGATCAGATCCGCTAATTCAGGCCCGTCATTGTTTATAGATGAATTCGGTGATATTGCCAAAATAACACCGCAGTTTGAGAGCGCAGTAGCGAGCCAATTCGTTCAACCAATGCGTGGGTCTACTCCGTTTATGCAATTGGGATCCTGGATTATTTGGCTCAGCCTGTTCCTTTTTATGGCATTGCTTGCGAGATATGCAGCACAATTTAGAGGGTAATAACTTCGGGTAGGTGGTGCGTCCTGATTTTCATCAACCTTGACTGTCACTGTAAAAGCAGATGACCTAAAGGATTTTTATAGTTCGTTCATTTTTTTCAAAGCGCGGTCTAACGATGAGAAATTGGGTTTTCGTACCTTCCGATTCTCTCCGTTTGGTGAGATTGGTCTTGAGCCAGTTGACCTTTCTATATTGCTCTCTGACCGCCGTTCACCGTAGGAGGCTGACACTACCTGAGCATCATTGAACCCAGAGCTCACATAGCTGATAATGTCCTTACTGTCTTTTTTGACGAGAGCAAGTTTTTCAATAGCGCCGTTTCTATTGAGCAGAATTTCGTTATCTAAGATCTCCTTTACGGACGCACTGGCTCCCTGGATACTATCGCCCACGCCGTATAGTAACGCTTTCTTATTCCCAGATTGGATGATTACCCTAGCAAAATTTTGGTCGTTAGACCATAGAATCCCAATCAGTCTGAGGTTTAGATTGGTTTTTCGAATATTTTCTCTGACTACCTTTTGAGGAGTTGGGTCACCGAACAGATTGGCAGAGGTTATGTCGGCAACGCGATAGCTTGTTCGGCTTTTTTGTCTGATTGGGCTGAGTTGCTGTGGGGCCTCATCAACACTCTTTTTCTGATGAAATGAGTACTCTGTAAAACCAATATACGAAAAGGTCGCCACCAACATCAAAATAGAAATGGCCCAAGAAATCGACACACCGTGTTGTGACCACAGTCGAGTGTTGCTTATTTGGTCAGTTAGCGTCATTCCGTCATTGTACCTTATAAAGTGTTGAACCCATAAAGAAACCCGTGTCGTTGTAGATTAATTAGTTGCAATAATTTCTACGTTTGGACGAGAAATGGAAAAAGGAAATGGTTTGAAAATGAAGATGAGAACGTTCCGAAGTAGCCTCGGTTTTAGCAGAGTGCAACCAAATTGAAGAGTAAGATTGTGACCTTGCTGGGTATCTATATGCTATCGCAAGCGGACATTGCGGCGTTTATAAGCTCCGTCGACTATAAAAGAAAGAGGGTAGCCAAGCCAAGTACTGAGAAATATCCTACTACATCGGTTACGGTGGTTAGTGCTACTCCACCAGCTAGTGCCGGATCTACTTTCATTTTGTCTAGAAATACCGGGATACATACGCCCGCAATGGCACCCATCACAAGATTTGCGATCATCGCCGCTGCAATTACTAATCCGAGTGACCAGCTCTGGTACCAAACAGCCGCAATCAGAGCGACCACTACGGCCCATATAAAGCCATTGAGTACTCCCACTAAGGATTCTTTTCTCAAGACATTAAAAACATTACGATTAGAAATTGTACCAGTACTCATTCCTCGTATTACGACGGTGAGTGTCTGTGTTCCCGCATTCCCCCCCATACTGGCAACAATTGGCATTAAAACTGCTAAGGCAACTAGTTGCTGAATCGAACCTTCAAATTGACCAATCACCCAAGATCCTAATAAAGCCGTTATCAAATTTACACCCAACCAAATGGTTCGATTCTGGGTGGTTTTTGCGACTGGAGCAAAAATGTCCTCATCTTCTTTGACTCCGGCAGCTGCCATTATGTCGTGTTCGGCCTGATCCCTAATGACATCGACAACATCATCTACCGTTATTCTTCCCATGAGTTCTTGACTGTCGTCAATAACAGGCGCTGAAACCAGATCGTAATCCGCAAATGCTTTGGCGACCTCTTCTTCATCGTCGAGCGTATGAAAAGATACAGGATTCGGTAAAGCGTGGTCCTTGGCTGGGTCGGTGGATTTACCTGTAATGAGCTTTTCGAGTGGCAAGATCCCGGTAAGTCTATTTTGACGATCAACTAGATATATCGTATCCGTATGGTCGGGTAGCTCGTCTTTAAGGCGTAAAAATCTCAAAACAACTTCCAGCGAAATATTATCCCTAACAGCGATCGCATCGATATTCATGAGCCCCCCTGCACTGTCTTCAGGGTAGGATAATACCTCACCTAAATTCGTGCGCGTTTCCGAGTCGACGGCAAACAAAACATCCGCGAGAATCGCTTCCGGTAAATCTGGAATTAGGTCTGCTATGTCATCAATGTCTAAAACCTTTATGGCATCTATTAGCTCCTTGTTATCAAGTTCCAAAGCGAGATCTTTGAAAACACCTTCATTGAGCTCGGAGAGCACTTCTCCTCGAGCGCTCTCTGGTATGTGTATCCATGCATGAGGTCTCTTCGCAGGCGTGAGGCTCTCCAACGCATCTGCGATATCAGCAGGGTGAGCCTCGGCGAACAGGATAGCTACAGATGCCGAATCTCTTTGGTCTAGTATTTCTACTATGTCTTCAATCTGTGGCGTAGTTTGTTGCAAGATAACGCGACCCACCTAATTTTCGTTCCCTTATTATAAGCATGTTGCACGATCACAAATATATAAAATTATCCTTCTTCAGTAATCGCCTCGTAATGGACGCGGACTATGGCAATGAGGGTGCTGATTAAAGTTAGTTTAGCAAGCCCGCGCCGTCTTTTAGCCCTAGAAATTATCTGAGTGTTTTACCGCATATGCTAATACAGTAGTGGCTAGGAGATTATTTTCGCGACGGGAGGAAAAACTTCTTTTGTGTTTTACTTCTGTTCTCCGTAGACTGACGTCTGTTGTACCTCGAACTGGGCTCACCTCATGAAAAATATATTTGCGGTTTTTCTCATTCTTCTAGCTCTGCCAGTGGGAGCAAAGCTGTTTTTAGAATTTAAATATAAGGGTGAATTCAATGAGATATTAGATCAAATCTCCCCATTTGCTCAGGTAGTCTATAAAGAGCTCAATGTCGGATTTGACGGTCGTATCGAATTAAAAGAGCTAAGCATTACCCCTAATACCGGATTCAATACTATTTCAGTTAGTTTAATTAAGATCTCTGGACTCGATCTAATTTTTCATTTTACCGCCGAAAGTAAAATAAAGAGTGGGGAATTTCCTGAACTCGTGAATATGGATTTTGTTGATTTTCGTCTGCCAGCGGTTCTGTACGAGGAGTTTGTCACAAAGCAAAGTCAAGAATGTCGCAGTCTTGAAACTTCTGTTCTGTATTCGATAGCAGGGTTTGATGAGATCGTCGGCAACGGAAAGTTAGCGCTTGATATGCGAAGTCCCGATCGGGCTATATTGAGGTTAGAAATGTCTGATCAGATATCAAACGGTTCAGTCACATTAACTTTTAACTCACTTCTGGCCAATATGGGTAGTGTCTTGGGCGGAGTAATGCCTCTACAAAGCGTCAACTACAACTACTATCTTGAAGAGCAGTCGGCCGGTACGATCTTAGATTATTGTGCCAAGCAAATAGAAGCGACTCGTGAGGAATATTTAGCCAAAGTGGTTGGTTCCGACAAATTCATGTTGGACTCATTCGGTTTTCATCCTGGGATAGAAGCGCAATCGGCTGTGGTTGAATTTTTGAAGGGAGGCAGAGAAATATCGTTTACGGCAACCCCGAATGATCAGGTGAATTTTCTGAATAGTGAGAATGTGTCAGTAGAACAATTGGTGAGATCGCTAAATCTTACTGTTGCACTGGATGGGGACCCTTTGCCTTTGTCAATTTCTCAGTCAATCAAGGACCAAAGTAACAGCAAAATAGTCACTGCTGAGAGTGAAAATCGGGTTAAAGAATTCAAACGTCGAGATCTCAAGGAGTTGATGAACGCACCCGATATGACTATTCAATATAACAATAAACCTGAAGTAACAAGAAAAACCAAACGCCAATATGAACCTGCGAGTTTAAGTAACATACTCGATTTCATCGATAAAGACGTCAGAGTCGGTCGAACAAAAGGCCGCTCCGCAATTACCGGTCGCTTAATTGCAGTAGAACAAGAGGTAGTTTCGATAGAAATATTTCGGTATGGCGGCACAATGACACTCACTGTGCCTGTCAAAGAGATATCTAAGTTTGAGGTAAAGACTCAATAGTTTGTCAGCGAAAACAGCTCTGTTTTTATGTTTCTTGTCAAAATTGCCAGACACATCTGATATGCAGTCTCCACTAGATACATTTGTTCTGGAAATGGGGGCTGGCAGTCAAGCTGCTATGTCTGCAGTGCTTTTCTGTATGATGTTTGCAGTTGCTCTGGGTCTAAAGATAGGTGATTTTGCATTCATAAAAAGATCGCCGATTTATTATTTTGCCGGGCTGTTTGGCCAGCTCTTGATTCTGCCGTTGTTGACCTTAGCCCTTTGTTTTCTAGTTACTCCTCACCCAGGAGTTGCGTTAGGGATGTTGCTAATCGCCAGTTGTCCCGGCGGTAACGTCTCAAATATCTTGGTTCTTTTATCAAGAGGCAACACTGCTTTGTCGGTATCTTTAACCGCGACGTCGAGTTTATTAGCGGCATTTGTAACCCCTGTAGCGATTCTATTTTGGACTTCGATTTACCCTCCAACGGCTCAAATGCTCAATGATATTGATTTAGACGTGATGCAGTTTCTACTGCAAACTTCGCTAGTATTGGCTTTGCCTTTGATTTTAGGGATGTTGATCGCACACTACTTCCCGATACAAGCAAACCACATTAGAAGGCCTTTGGTCATATTTGCTAGTTTATTGCTCACTCTTATTATTGTGATTACAGTGTTTAAGGCTGGAGAGTTGATCATAACGGTTGGTGGAGCCATCGTGGGCATTGTTGCAATCCATAATGCTCTTGCATTTTTGTCAGGCTATAGTTTGGGAAGTTTAGTGCGCGCTGATAAAGCTTCTAAACGGGCACTTACGATAGAAGTTGGTATACAAAATTCTGGTTTGGGGATCGTAATTATAATTTCACAGCTCGGCGGCGTTGGAGCTGCCGCAGCTGTGGCTGGGCTATGGGGTGTCTGGCACATATTGGCCGGTATTCTGTTAGTGAGTTTTTTCAGATTATTAGATAAACTGTAAAAGAGATAATAATCATCCGTGAAATGAAAAAGGCCTAAAGAGGAGTGGTCATGTTCGATGTTAAAATAGTAAACGGTTCCGTGATTGATGGGTCTGGTTCGAAGGCCATCCAAGCCAATATTGGAATTATCGGTTCCAAAATTGTCGAGGTTGGTGAATGTAAAGATCAAGCAAAGCAAACCATTGATGCGAGTGGCGCTATTGTCACTCCGGGGTTCATTGACGTTCACACTCACTACGATGGACAGGTTTCCTGGGACGATGAAATGCAGCCTTCGGTTAATCATGGCGTTACCACAGCGGTGCTCGGAAATTGTGGTGTTGGCTTTGCCCCGTGTCGAACTGAAGATAGAGATAGGCTGATTAAACTTATGGAGGGAGTTGAGGATATTCCCGGTACGGCTCTGCACGAGGGTATCCAGTGGGACTGGGAGACGTTTCCAGAATATATGGATGCAATCGCAAGTAAGCCAAACACCATCGATTATGCTGTCATGGTGCCGCATGACCCATTACGTATTTATGCAATGGGTGAGCGGGCTATGTTTGATGAGCCAGCTAACGAAAATGATATAAAGTTAATGCAAAAGCTGGTGCGTGAGGCATTGGAAGCCGGTGCCATCGGATTTTCAACCGGAAGAAGTGACTCACATAAAACAGCGGACGGTGACTGGACTCCTGCAAGCGAAGCGGGTCGAGATGAACTTGTCGGTATAGCTCAAGCATTTCACGGCTTAGATTTTGGGGTGTTACAGGCGGTCAATGATTTTGATATGGTGCGTCCCGAGGATAATTTCGACAACGAGTTCGAACTAATGGAGGCCTACTTTAAAGCCAGTGGTGGTCGACCAGGATCAATGTCGTTAATGCAAAGAGATTTTGCCCCCGATGATTGGATTAAAATCATCAAGGGTAGTGAAAAGCTTAATGAAGATGGTTTGGATATACGCGTGCAGGTCGCACCAAGAGCAATTGGTGTTTTTAACGGGCTAAATTGCACTTTTCACCCATTGATGGGTCATCCAAGTTATCTCGCTATTCGAGAAAAAAGTCTAGCCGAAAGGGTGGAGATCATGAAAGATGAGGGCTTCAAGGCACAGCTTCTTAGTGAAACACCATTACAACTCGCCGGTAAAGGCTCTTCGGTGCCTCCGATAGTAGACATGCTTATTGCCCAGTTTGATCAGTTGGCGGAGAAAATATTTAAGCTAGATCACGATGGAGAAGTCGATTACGAGCAAGATAATGAAACCTCGATCGCGGGTCGAGCTCGAGCGGACGGTGTTTCAATTTGGGAAAAAGTCTATGACCTGATGCTTGAGGATGATGGCCAAGCTCTCTTGTATTTTCCGATCTTCAACTATACGGAAATGAATTATGACAATGTCTATACCATGCTAACACATCCCAAAGCATTGCCGGGGTTGTCAGATGGCGGAGCGCATGTTGGCACCATCTGTGATGCTAGTTTTCCAACCTATTTGTTGCAATATTGGACCAGAGATAGAGCACGAAAAGGTCGCAGTTGCATTGATCTTGAGCGTGCGATACAAATGTTGACAGCCGATGGCGCCGACTATCTAGGTTTAAAAGATCGTGGCCTGATTAAAGAGGGCATGAAAGCGGATATCAACATCATTGATTATGAGAATCTGCATTTAGGTGTTCCCAAGATGGTACAAGACTTGCCCGCTGGAGGGCAGCGCTTGTTACAGCCAGTGAATGGTTACAAAGGAGTGTTTGTATCAGGTCAAATGGTTATAGAGAACGATAAACTTACCACTGCGCGCCCAGGAGAACTGGTTCGAGCTAATTAGCTGAGGTGCTGTCAACCAAGATAGATATCGAGTTTCTAAAGCATAAATACTGAGAAGTAGTGGCATACACTGCCGCCGAGAACAAATAAATGCCAGACACCGTGCATGACGGGGAACCAATGATCCAAAACGTAGAAAATAACCCCAACGCTGTATATTACCCCACCCGCGACTAGAAGGTTAAAGGCGATTGGTGACATTCCTGCAATCATCGCATCCATGGTGAAAACACAGGCCCATCCCATGGCGAGATAGATCACGATGGGAAGTATCCTTGGGCCTTTGATGGGTAGATTTTCTACAACTATCCCGACAACAGCCAGTGACCATACGGCCCCGAATAACCACCAGCCAGTAGAGCCCTCGATTGCTACCAACGCAAATGGAGTATAGGTGCCAGCAATGAGCAAATAGATTGCTAGGTGATCCAATCTTTGAAAAACCTGTTTCGCTTTTCCTTTGAAGCTATGATAAAGCGTTGACATAACATAAAGAATCGTCAATGTGACTCCATAAATGGAATAACTGACAATCTTGGTAGTATCACCCTCTAAACTTGCATACGTGATTAATACAGAAGCCCCGATGACAGCGAAGACAGCTCCGACTAGATGACTGACGCTATTGAATATTTCACCACGATACATAAGTAACCTATATCCGCCTTTTTATAATTGACAATGTGACCATCATACATTGCTGATTGTTCAATTTGGATGACATTTCACAAGAAAAGCTGATTATTTGTATTACGCTCATAGCTCAGATTTGAGAATGTCGTGGATGGGCGGGGTTTAGTATTAATCAACCTTTTAAAACAAAATTATTGTTTGTCTTTTTTTGCATCATGACAAGTATCGATGCACAAGCCGTGTCTTTGGCTGATTTGGAAGATGGTAATAAAAAGCAAATTGAATGGAGATTGGTCAAAGACAAGAAGGGAATTCAAGTCTATACCCGTAGAGTCAAGGATTCCAAATTTAAGGCAGTTTTAACCAGTGTCGAAGTCGAAGGTAGTGTGGGTAGTGTCGTGGCGCTGTTGTTGGATTTAAAAAGCTGCAAGGCTTGGGCATCTATGTGTCGCAGAGTAGAGATTGTAGATCGTCTTAGTCACAGCCGACATATTGTCTATGGACGAAACAACTTGCCATTCCCAGCATTAGATCGAGACAGCTATTCTTTGAATACTTGGCGGGTCGACCATGAAACCGGCGATGTTGTTATGGTCAGTCAAATCGAATCAAGCTCGAATTACCCTAAAATCGATAACGTCATTCGTTTGACGAAAGCCGACGTGATTTGGCGGATCTCGCCGCTGAGTGAAGGTAAAGTGCTTATAGAAAATGAGGCTCACATTGAGCCAAATGGTGTATTACCCGCGTGGTTAACGAATACTCTTCAAGTAGAGGTACCCTACAAAGCAATGCGCGGGCTTCGTTCGGTATTGAAGAGCGGAAAGTATGACAAAGCAACCGTTGAGCTGTTGGATAAGAGCTTTGAGCATAATTAGTCTGTGTAGCTGGACCGACGATTACACAGTCTCTGTACTTAAACCGCTTTTCAATAATTGTTACTGACTAGAAAAGCCAGCTAGGGAGTTACTGAAGCCTACGATATTACGCAGGAACGATATAGCAAGTCGTTTCTCCATGCTGTCTAGCATGACAACCAAGTTCTCTATAAACATTTGGTTTGAGTAGCAAAGACCAAAGTCGGTGTCCAACCCAATAAAGCTATTTTGCCTTTCGATATGGCCACCCGCATCACAATAAAGTACGTCAGTGCAAACACATATTCTTCTAGTTCCAAAGAGAACATAGAGCGCAATCCTACGGTTTTAACTGAAAAACAAGCCAATTCAACAAAGTTACTACTAAGAATTTAATTGAAGCACTAACGCAATGGTAACTGACGGCTGTAGCCTAGCCGTCTGATGACGGCTTTGCCTCATGACATATGATCTTGTTGGTAGCCTGCTAAAGCTACAACCGAGAGTAAGATTGAAAGTACGCTTGCTATCAATTGGCTGAAGTATTGTATTGTCACACGCGCCATCACATGATCTTGTTATTTAATTTTCACGGAATATAGCGCATCATGAGCGCGCTGCTCATCAGCTCATTTATCGAACTACCTCTATCACAGGAGCATTATATGACCCGTTTGTATCGATCGTTAGTTTTTGTTTTTCGTTGTTCTTTAGTGTTGTTTTTAATCTCACTATCAAGCTTTCGAGTGTTAGCTGCTGATCGTGTGACTGGTGAAACTTTCGGGATGCGCTCGCCAGTTCTTGCTACTCAAGCGATGGCGGCAACCTCGCAACCCTTAGCTACGCAGGTTGCACTCGATGTAATGAAGCGTGGTGGTAACGCGATTGATGCCGCGATAGCAGCCAATGCAATGTTAGGTTTAGTGGAACCAACGGGTAATGGCATCGGTGGAGACCTTTTTGCGATTGTTTGGGATGCTAAAACGAAGCGACTATACGGACTAAACGCATCTGGTCGCTCCCCCCAAAATCTGACTAGGCAGTGGTTCTTGGATAACGACTATGCGAGCATTCCATCACATGGGCCTCTACCAGTGAGCGTCCCGGGTGCGATTGATGGTTGGTTTGAATTGCATGGTAGATTTGGTCGCATGCCAATGAATGAAATTCTCTCCCCTACAATAGATTACGCGAGAAATGGGTTTCCAGTATCTCAATTAATAGCCTATTACTGGGGGCGATCTGTTCCTATCTTAAGCAAATGGCCGGGTTTTACTGAACAATTTACACTTGATGGTAAAGCACCAAAACAAGGGCAAATTTGGAAGAACCCTCACCTTGCCAGTACTTTGGAGCGGGTTGCAGAAGGCGGTCGAGATGCTTTTTACAAAGGTGATATTGCTAAAACTATCTCAGATTACATGCAAAAACATGGAGGCTTCTTATCCTATGAAGATTTGGCAGAGCATAAAAGCGATTGGATCGACCCAGTAAGTACAAATTACCGAGGCTATGATGTTTGGGAATTGCCACCCAATGGACAGGGAATTGCTGCACTCCAGATCCTCAATATACTGGAGCAGTTTGATATTCGGGCGATGGGTTTAGACTCAGCCGAGTATGTTCATTTGTTTACCGAGGCTAAAAAGTTAGTTTTTGAGGACAGAGCGAAGTATTACGCGGATACCGAATTTAATAAAATTCCAGTTGATAAGTTGATTTCAAAATCTTATGCACAAGAAAGGGCAAAGCTAATTGATTTGGCGAAAGCCAGTAAAGAATACCCAGCAGGTAAACTGTTGGAGGATGGCGATACCATCTACCTTACAACTGCCGATTCAGAGGGGAATATGGTTTCGTTGATTCAAAGTAATTATCGAGGTATGGGTTCTGGAATGACTCCCCCAGGTCTTGGTTTTATTCTACAAGATCGAGGTGAAATGTTCAGTTTAGAAGAGGGGCATTTCAACGTTTTTGAAGGGGGGAAAAGACCATTCCACACGATTATTCCTGCCTTTGTCACTAAAGATGGTAATCCTTGGATGAGCTTTGGTCTTATGGGCGGAGCGATGCAACCGCAAGGCCATGCGCAAATCGTAGTAAACATGATTGACTTTGATATGGATATTCAAGAGGCTGGCGACGCACCAAGGATACATCACACAGGTTCCTCCGAACCCACAGGTGAGAAGATGACCAATGGTGGCATTCTGAACTTGGAGACCGGCTTCGATTATAAAACTATCCGACAGTTAATGCGCATGGGACATAAAATTCAGTTCGCAAATGGCCCATATGGAGGATATCAAGCCATTCACAAAGCCGAAAATGGCGTGTATTGGGGTGCGACAGAATCGCGAAAAGATGGTCATGCGGCGGGCTATTGATTACACTCGGCCACCTATGTGATTAAGATCTTACAGCGACTGAAGTAATCCTTTAAATTTCTATAGGCGGCGCTGTTTTTATATGAATGTAATTAAAACCTTGCACCGTGCAATTGGTGCGGGATTAGCGTCCATCGTTCTTTTAATCTCCGTCACCGGAGTGATGCTGGTGTGGAAGAAGGAATATCTGTGGGTATCGATTCCCTCGGCTAGAGAGTTGCCAGCGCAAAACGTTGGATACGCCGACCTTATCGAAACGATTCTGTCAGGATATCATGCCAACGAAGTACTTTTCGTCAGGTTTTATCTTGACGAATTAAGTTTGCACAAAGTTTGGTTGAGCGGGGGGCGCTATGCATTTCACGATCAACTTGGCAAACAAATACAAGTATGGGAGGCCAATGAGAGGTTTGAAGACTGGCTATTGGATTTGCATCATCGACTGTTGGCAGGAAACACCATCGGGCTGAATGTCGTTGGCTTGAGTGGCCTGCTTTTGTTGCCATTGATGATTTTCGGTTTGATACTGTGGTGGTCATGGAGAAGGTCATATAGTTTTAACCTATTTCCGGCCAGTAGTCGCCTAGGCCAAATCCGAAAAAGTCATGCCGAAACAGGTGTTACCACTCTTTTACCTGTGCTTTTGGTCGTCATCTCAGGGGTTATTTTGGTTTACCCGTCTGAATCTCGATTTATATTTCGAGATGGGTTTAAAGAAGCAGAACCTCCTAAAGTAAGCATAATAGAAGCACATAAAATACCTTCTTCAGTTAGCTGGATGAGCGTTTTCGCTTTGTTAGATGGTGAATTTCCAGAAGCGAAGATTCGGTGGTTGGCTTTGCCCGATGAAAAATCAGGGGCGTTCTCTATCGGTGTACAAGAAACCGCAAGTTGGGACAGAATGGGACGTAGCCAAATTAAGTTTACTGGCGAAGAGTGGCTAAAAATTGAGCAGCGAAAGCAGCCCTCAATATTCAGACTATTTGATTTTTTCTATCCACTTCACACCGGCAAGCTGCCCGTGTGGTACCGATTTTTACTCAGTACTGCAGGCATTATGTTGGCTTGGATTTGTTTTCTCGGATTACTGACCTTGTTCAAGCGCAGAGCAGCGAAGGAGGTAGCAGCGAAAGCGAATCCTCGGGAAACCACTTCTCGCAAAACAAAGCAGTAATCTGCGGGATGTTCTTAATTCTCGATAATAGAGCTGGAGTAGAGTGAACCTATATGTGCTTTTGTTATTCGAGCTGTTTACGTTATTAGTGAGGTTTACGTTATTGGAACTAAGACCAACTCGACTCTTCTATTTTTACTTCGCCCATCTGCAGATGCATTGGAAGCAACTGGGTAGTCTTCGCCATATCCATAGGTTTCCAAACGTAAAGGATCGACGCCTCTGCTACGAAAATACGAGGCAACGGCTTGGGCTCTTCTCTCTGATAACGCTAGGTTATGCGAACTGCTACCTGAGCTGTCGGTGTGCCCCATCACCTCAATTAGTGTCTTGTTGTATTCTTTTACTACGATATTTACCGAGTTTAGTACGTCGAAAAAAGCACCGTCTATCGCAGAGCTATCTACACCGAAGGTGATATTTGAAGGCATATTAAGAATGATGTTATTACCTTGTCTGGTGACGCTTACCCCCGTTCCTTGAAGTTGCTGTCTTAGTTTTGCTTCTTGCACATCCATGTAATAGCCAACGGTGCCACCGGCGATTGCACCTAACCCCGCACCTATCAAGGCACGCTTGCGCCGTTCCCTGCTGTTATCGCCGCTGATGAGGCCTATTACAGCACCTGCTAGAGCCGCCGTGCCAGCACCGATAACGGCTTTGCTGGTTTGGCGCTCATTAGTATATGGGTTTACAGTAGTGCAGGCGTTGAGCAACAAAGAAGTGCTCAATGCACTAGTTAACAGAACATTACGTTTAGCTTTCATAACTTTCTACCATTCAGGAAATCACCGATATTTCGCTACCAATATATCATGCGGCAACCCCAAAAGGGTGGAGTTTACCAAATGGTAGTAAGTGTATAACGCCTAGTAGTTAGGAGTAACTGACCACCTCAATTTCAAGTGTGCTTTCAGCCATAAAATAAAAGCTTCTGCAAACGCCATAATTTCTATGTTGAACAGGCTTTAGATTTTGTTCATTTACTCTTTTTTCCATGCTTTCTAAGTCTGTTACGACCACTCCAACATGATTAAGTGTACCGTGGCGAAGGGTGTTGTGCCCATCCGAAGAAGAACTTGAATGCGTGTACAAAGCAAAATATCGTTTATCGTTTCCAACATGCACCGAGTACCCATTGTCTTTTGATTCGCCACTCCATCTTATTTTCCAATTAAACAGAGTACAGAGCAACTTTGCCACTTGGTTTGGGTTTTGTACCGTTACGTTAACGTGTTCGATGTTAGCTAGATTCATTTTTTTCTCCTGCGAGTTTACCTAGATATGGTTGTAAATTAATTCAGAGTAAACTTTAATATCTCAAGTTAACTTGAGATCAAGAGAAATTTTTATGACAGCAGACCCTTTGTTGCCTATTGGTAAGATCGCTCAGCGTATTGGGTGTAAAGTATCGGCGATTAGATTCTATGCCGATGAAGGATTGGTCCCTTTTACCCGTGCTAGTAGCGGGCATCGTTATTTTGCCCGTTCATGTATCCGTCGTATTTCCTTCATTCTAATATGTCAGCGTTTAGGCTACTCACTTAAAGATATTCGAGCGGCATTGATGAAACTACCGAATGAACGAACGCCCACAAAAAATGACTGGCGTAAGCTTAGTTTCTACTTCCAAAAAGACATCGACC
>JAKVBA010000119.1 GCA_022447525.1 Gammaproteobacteria bacterium | reverse complement strand
TCGCAACGCCTTGGCGAATATGCATGATAGTTACATCTTTTGGACAGATTGACTGTACTTCTTCTAACAGTTGGCGTTTTACACGCTTTTCTAGCGTGGCTTCTAGCTCAAAAGAGGTGTCAAAGTGGTTTTCAATGCTGTTTTTACTCGCGTGTGTTACTAGGATAATTTCTTTTAGCCCTGCGGCAACACACTCACTTACTACATATTGAATTAGCGGCTTATCAACCACTGGTAACATCTCTTTAGGGATGGCCTTTGTTGCTGGAAGCATTCTGGTCCCTAGACCTGCTACAGGGATTACCGCTTTTTTAACCTGACTCATTAGTTAATATCCTTCTTAAAATCCTAATTACACGCTCAAGTCGACATCACGTCGTCAATTCTTCCTTAAGCTGGTTATATTCGATGCTGTTATCTAGAGTAATGCAATCGATGTTCCAATTACCTTTTTAGAGCATTAATGTCTTGAAAGTGGGCATTACAGCTTTTAATCACCGTTGAACGCACAAAATTTGGGATAAATAATATCTAATGCACCAAATTAGTGAAAGGGGGACGCGAAGATTTTTCACTGTATCTGCTCGTTAACTAGCGACACGTTGCTAAATGCCGACGCTATTTAACAACTTTATCGGGTTGAATCGGGCCACTGCGATGTTTGAGGCCATCTTTTAGCCCTAAACGCATGTATTTGCCTCTCTCATGTCCCTGACCAAAACAAAATCTATTAACAATGTACCTTACGGGTATTGCACAAACATGACGAAGCTTCCAATAAAGTGGAACATAACGACGTCTTGCTAGAATTAACACATTCCGAAATTGGTAGTAGAGCCTAATGGGTGCCCCTTGCTTAAAGGTAATTCCACACACCTTTATCCTGTCATCGCCCTGCCGATGAGGCATGCAGGCGCTAAGCGACTGATAAATAGTCATGCCCTTGGCTCGTGCACGCCAGCACCATTCGTGATCGACGCCGTCAATAAATAGGCCATTCTCTTTTTCTCCTACCCGTTCAAAAGCGTGGCGAGAAAGGAGCATGCCTGAAGCTATTATTTGTTTTACTTCTTTTAAGCTCTCAGAGATTTTTTTGCCTTTTTGTAAAACACCTTGGTCAACGCAATCTGAAAATTGACAGTAAATAGAGGGGCCTATGGCAGCAATGGAAGAGCTTTTCTCCATAGTTTTAAACTGCTGCAATAACTCAACGGCAATAGTGGGCGTAAATAGACTATCTTGGTCTAGCAAAAACGCATATTCAACGCCTCTATCAAAAAGCGTTTTCAAGCCAATATTTTGAGCTTTAGCAATGCCCACATTGGTACCACAATGAATGTACTTGAAACGGGGATCACTAAGGCGGTCGTCAGCACCGGCCGTGTTATCAACGACCACTAAATCCCACTCAGGCGCACTGAAAGCCTTAATGACCTCAGCGACGTGACTAAAATCCGGATTATAGAGTATTACGACAACGCCTGTTTTCAATGCTTACCAAACCTCTCTAGCAAGTGACGGTCGAGTTTATACGCTAGTTTCACAACTTTACCGGGCATTAAACGCAACGACAATACTCCGCATGCATAGAAAAAATTATAGGGAGAATATTGCTTTAGCTTGGTTATCGCGTAAATTCGCGCTTTGAATTCATTAAGGGACTTGCTCAGTCCTCGGCGCTTATAGAAGTTATTCACTCTCCTAAATTTTAACAAACGGTCCTTTAAATTCCTGAAAATATACCCTTGTGAAGCAAGAGTAATCCAGAAAAAATAATCTTGAGTGTTAAGTAAGTCATCATTGTATCTGTGCCCATCGAGAAACACATTGTACCGAATAATTACGGTAGGGTGATTGAGAGAACAACGCCTTGGTAATATGCGCGTGATCTGCTTGTGAGATGCCGGCATTACACGTGCTCCCACCTTCTTACCACTTTCGTTGATTTCAGTCAGCGCTGAGCCTAGCACAGAGATGTTGCTGTGCTTTTTAAGGTAAGTGATTTGGCGCGAAAGGCGGTGCTGTTCAGAGATATCGTCTGCGTCCATCCTAACAAAAAAAGACGGTTCAAACGCTAAACCAAAATCGATGGCTGAATTCATACTGCTTGCAAGTCCCATATTGTGACTATTTTGCGCTAGAACAATCCTATTATCACTCATAGTTGCAGTGTTGAGGACTTGAGTTATCGAGCCTGGTACAGGCCCATCAATAACTATAATAAAAAGGAAATCGGTATAACTTTGGCTGGTTATGCTCTCAATAGACTCCTCGAGCCACTTAGCATTGTCTGCTTGATAAACCGCCATTGCGACAATCGATTCAACGTGCTTTTTTTTATTTTCGTTGTGAAGAATAGAGAATTGATTTATCAAGAATATATTTACCAGCCTAAAAGAAACAGAGAAAATAAAAGCGCTCTTACGCGCCTTTATTTAGGAAGGTATGTTACAACTATTTCGCGCAACCTGCTATGGGGCTCACCAAATTTACGACGAGAACCGCTTGATAAAGCGAAGGACGCTCCATATATGTTGGATCACTAAACTGTAAATAATCAAAAGACCAATAAAACTATAAAACATTACAGCTTCTGGCACTTGATATACTTCACCTAATATACCAATCAAGCAGTAACACGCACCAAGGCATAGTATAGCGACCAATGACTTCCTACTACTTAGTCCGGCCCGCATAAATATATTGTGAAGGTGCTGCCTGTCTGGCTTTAACATTGATTGCCCCTTTCGAGCACGGCGATACATAATTGCCGCCATGTCCATTAGAGGAAGCCCTACCAGCCACACCGCTGTTATAGGTCTAAACGCAGCGGAGCCACCTTGTGTATGATCAACAAGCAGCCACACTATCGTAAGCCCAACGAACATACTACCAGCATCGCCCATGAATATTTTATTACCTTTAAATCCTTTCCAACTTAAATTGAAAGCAAGAAAAGGAACGATTGCGGCAACGATAATAAGCGGCTCCATAATCGACGCGCCATTACCGGTAAAAATCAAAAAGCCTGCAACGGTAAGCAATATAACCAAGCTCATACCACCTGCTAGACCATCAATACCGTCGATCATATTAAATGCATTGATAACACCAACGACACAAATGATAGTGAAAAAATACCCGCCGAGGTCGAGCAGCACTTCGCCAGTGCCAAAGATGTTGCCTAATGAAGTAATATAATTTTGTGCGCTCCATGCCATGATAGCAGCCACACCAAATTGGCACATAAGGCGCCCTTTAGCACTTAAATCGAAACGGTCGTCAAGCATACCAAGCAAGACGACAAAAGCGGACGCAGTAAAGAAAAGGGGATCATTCTTCATCCATACATCTGTAGCGACACTTGCTACAAGAACAGCCATGAATATCGCTACCCCCCCAGTTAACGGGACGATTCCTGCATGGCGTTTGCGCGCAGTAGGTTGGTCAACTAAGCCGAACTGATGCGCTAATGGCGTCATCACCACTAAAAGTATTAGGGCTACGAAAAATGCAGTGAAAAGCGGGACGAACTGCAAGTACGCTAGCATAGAACACACAACCTCTCGTCATCGGACAGCGAAATATTTGGATTTTCGAACATAACCAATGCACTTTTAAATTTGTCTATAAAACTCAATGTTGATTCCATTTACATACAACTTCCATTTCTTCCAGCGCGGTGAGGGCTTGTTGTTATAACTGTGCGGGTAGAAAACCGCCATATGATATAAAACATTTGTTTAAGTAACCACCCCAATCAAAAAAATAACGTTTCAAAAAAATTTCATACAATACGCTTAGAGCCCATCTCAACGAGCCAAGCTGCCTTTAGCATTTAGAATAATGCTTAATTTTTTATTAACGAATTTCATCATCTTTTATTCCGATGAATAGTAAATTTTTTCAACACTTTTGAACTTGCTAGTAAAAAAGCGGTCTTCTTGCTTCGCCAGACCCTAGCGCCAGAGCGATAGCAAACATGCTTTTTTTAAAACTTATGTTATCCTAGCGCCAAATTGCTATATGGATATGAAAGCTAATGTTCAAACAATTCAAACGTTTTTTATTGCCGTTCGCACTAATAGTGGGCGCAACAGGGTGTACTAACTCACCTACAGTTACTGAAGCTGACATCCCTTTGGTACACTCTTCTCTTGCATATTCTTTAGCGCCGGACAAAGAGCTTGCAATAAACATTCCAAAAGCCAATATCTATTTTGATACAAAGGAATCTTTCAAGATACGCTTTGATGGTTACGATTACGAAGCATCCAAGCACTATGTTTCAGCTACCGGCAATAAATGTATCCGCTTTTCTTTACAAGATAGTGACTCGGTTCAAAATGGAGCGCAGCGCAAATTAACAACTTGTCAGCGAGATGGGCAGTGGAGAGTCGTATCTCCACTCGTTGTTTCAGCAGCCGTGCTAGGTGAATAAAACAATGAAGTTTATGGATATGAAAGACACATTAAAAGCGCTGTCAAAAATAGCATATACAGCAGTCATTGGCAGCATGATGTTACAACCGGTTTTTGCTCAAAGCATGGAGCAACTGCAGCAGTTACGTGAAAGAGCTCAGCAATCTCAAAGCGGCATTTCGGCCCAGTCGGTATCTCCGTTGAGCGTATCAACACAGCGAACGTTGCCAGGCGCATCAAGCTCTGCAAACACGATGGGGCAATTCTCAACCCAACCAAGAAATGGGGTTAATCTCCCTGGTGAGCCCACAATTGACACCGTGTTTCCAGCACAAGCGCCTATGGAGAACCCGCCATTTGCTGCAAACCTCTTTATTGGTGGTTTTGAATCCGAACGCAGTTCAGGGTTAAACGACAATTACTTAGTAGCACCTGGCGACAAAATAAATATTTGGCTTTGGGGGGCAGTGAATTTTTCAGACGTAGTAACCGTTGACAACCAAGGCAATATTTTTATTCCTAATATCGGTCCTATTCGAGTAGCAAACACACCTGCAGGCACGGTAAACCAAACAGTTACAG
>JAKVBA010000118.1 GCA_022447525.1 Gammaproteobacteria bacterium | reverse complement strand
CTCGCATACCGGCGTCAACAATAGGAATACCCGTTTTTCCTTTTTGCCACGCTTTGAGTGCCTTTGCATCTGTGCGCCAAGGAAATTTATCGAACTTATCGTTGAAGTTTTTGTTTGGCAGTGTTGGAAAATGAAACAGCAAGTAATAGCTAAACTCACGCCACCCTAACTCGCTCAAATAGGTTTCAATGCTTTTGTCTTCGCTATTTCCAAACTTGTCTTTTATCGCGTACCAAACTTGGTTTGGCGAAACTTCGCCAAAATGTAAATGCGGTGATAAACGTGATGTTCCTCGTGATGAGGGAATGTCACGCCCGTCTTTATATTGTCGTGCAGAGTTTTCAATAAAGCCTGCTAGGTTATCCGCAGCACCGTCTTCACCTGGTGACCACTCTTTAGCAATGGTTTCATCCCACTTAATAGTGGGTAGCAAGTCTAGCGAAGTTAATTCAATACCCTCATTTTCTACGTCTGCATAGGTTATGCGTGCTGGCGGCGCTTTTGGGTATCGCGGCTCTTCAACTTGCAAACAGCCTTTCTTGTAATAAGGCGTAAATACGCGGTACGGCGTGCCGTCTTTTTTAAGTACTTTCATTGGCTCCCATAAAAGACTTCCATTACAGCTATGTGCTTCGTAATCGCTGTCAATTAGAGATTGCTTAATCGCTTTGTCACGATTGATTTGCCAAGGCTCGTAGCAACGATTCCAAAAGACGCCTTTTGCATTAAATGCTTTCAATAACTTTGGAAGCAGAACTTGTGGGTCACCTTTAAAAATTTGCAAGTGACCGTTAAGACGTTGGTTAAGAGAAGCGAGAGAATGATGAAGCCACCACTTGCTGGCTCCTCCAGGTACTCTTCCGTCAGGGGTTGTATCATCATAAATGTAAATAGGTACGATCTTACCCATATCACACGCTGCATTTAATGCCGGATTGTCTTTTACGCGAAGGTCTTGTCTGAACCACATGATACTAACAGGAACTGTCACTTTTTTTCCTCAGGCGTTGCGCCAAATCTAAATATATTTCGTATTGGTTATCTTACGAAGTTAAGCGGTTTCAGGATCCGTGTAATCATCAAAAAAGCACATAAATTAGTATGAAAAATCAGCAGTCTAACTATAAATCTGAAAATACTTGTCAACGAGGCCTATTCTGGTTCAGGCACGACTTGAGGCTTCACGATAATGCGGCTATTTCTGCATTATGCGACGAGGTCAGCCAAGTCACGTTCGTTTATATTTTGGATGACAAAAACTTTACCCCAAATTCATTCGGTATCTCGCCAATGGGCGAACACAGGCACACCTTTTTGATACAGACACTGATAGACTTAAAACGCAAATTAGCAAAGTTGGGACACGAACTACTGGTTGTAAAAGGCAGTGCCGCTGAGTGTTTAGTTGAACTATTAAGGTTTGGGCAATATACACATCTTGGAGTGAGCCAATATTGTGGCTATGATGAGACTGCAGAGTTAAACACAGTTAAGCGCTTCTTCGAAAAACTAACCGTTATCGAAACTTCCACATTTGGATTGTTTGAAGCACAATCACTTCCTTTTAGTATTGAAGAAATGCCCGATGTTTTTAGCCCTTTTAGAAGAAAGGTAGAAAAACATTGCGAACCATTAGCGGTTCACCCCACTATAGAGCGACTACCTCCCTCTTTTACACCGGCGATAGACGCGTCTTTTTTAGTAACGCTCGACCTCGATTTGCCTGAACCTTCAGATTCGACGTTTATAGGTGGTGAAACCGCGGCGCTCTCACACCTGAACAGATATTTATTTGCTTGGCATGCTGCGGCAACGTACAAGGAAACACGAAACGCACTCGACACATGGAAAGATAGTACGAAGTTATCTGCTTTCTTAGCTAATGGTTCTCTTTCTGTACGAGAAGTGATGAGGCAAGTACATCACTTTGAAGAGACTGTTGAAAAAAACGACTCCACCTATTGGATTTACTTCGAACTGCTGTGGCGTGAGTTCTTCCATTGGCTACAGTGTAAGTACGGCGCTAAGTGGTTTCGCTTTAGCGGCATTCAAGGTAAAACTCCTTCCACTTCACATTGCCCAGAGACCTTTACGCAGTGGTGTGAGGGTAAAACCGGATACCCAATTGTAGATGCGTGTATGCGACAACTTGCAGAGACGGGATATATGTCGAACCGCGGCAGACAACTCGTTGCCAGTTGCTTTGTGCATGAGCTGCGACAAGACTGGCGATACGGTGCAGCATGGTTTGAACACCAGTTAGTTGACTACGATGTGGGTAGCAACTGGGGAAACTGGCTCTACCTTGCTGGTGTAGGGAGTGATCCTCGTGGACACAGGCAATTCAACCTACAAAAGCAGACTGAAATCTACGATCCGGAAGGCCAATTTCGCAACAAATGGCTGTAGTTATTTAACGGTATGTTGTCAAATGAATGTAAAGGGGCTAACTCTATAGAGAGAGTCACGGTTATCTGGTTAAAGCGAGACCTTCGCTTACGTGATCACGAACCTTTTTATCGCGCTGTAGAAGCGGGTGAAAAATTGCTCCCACTGTTTTGTTGGGAACCTTCGGTCATTGCAGACCCGCATATGGATATTCGTCATTGGCGATTTATGCAGCAAAGTGTTGATGACATCAATAGCCAATTACCCTCTCATACACGAGTTTTGACCTTGCACTGTGAAGTAATAGAAGCACTTGAACTCATTGCTCAAAATTACAACATTGGCGCGGTTAGGAGTTACCAAGAGATAGGTCTTTCGGTTACGCATAACCGTGACGTTGTTGTTTCCAAATATTTGAAAAGTAAAGCTATCTCATTTACTGAATATCAGTATGGTGCAGTATTACGTGGGTTACCCCATCGAACGCATTGGCAGCAAAACTGGGAACGTCATTTTGCAGCTGCCACCTATGATTTTGATATAGAAGCTGCAAAATGGGTTAATTGGCGTGAGCATGCTAGTCTTAAAAAAGCGTCTAAATCTATTGAGGAAATAGCTGAATTAAAATACTTTCCATCCGACCGACCTAAAGACTATTCTGACAGAGGTGAATGTAACGTATACAAGTCTGAGTACACCAAAAATGAAGTCGCATCCGATATTGCTTCAATGCAACCTGGCGGTGAGAAACGTGCTTGGCAAGTGTTAAAAAACTTTTTCAGCCATCGTGGGCAGTATTATCACCAGCATATTTCAAAGCCTGAATATGCACGTCGAGCATGTTCGCGATTCAGCCCATATCTCGCATGGGGCAATATTTCGATAAAGCAGGTATATCAAAGCGTTCAACTAGAAAAGCAAGCTAAGAAAGCTTTACCAACATCACAGCGCAAACAGTGGAGTCGCGCCCTATCTGCCTTAACATCTAGACTGCACTGGCACTGTCACTTTATTCAAAAATTTGAAAGCGAAGCCAGTATCGAGTCGCGTCCTATGAATAGCGCATACGAAAAATTTCCTTTCATAGATGGACCTGAAGCTGAACGACGCTTTTATCGCTGGTCGACTGGCCGTACTGGATACCCATTGGTAGACGCATGCATGCGAGCACTAAAACATACTGGTTATATTAACTTTCGGATGCGAGCAATGGTAACCAGTTTTTTGTGCCACCACTTAAATGTGCATTGGTTAAAAGCGGCTCACTATCTAGCTTCTCAATTTTTAGATTTTGAGCCCGGTATCCATTACCCACAAATACAAATGCAGGCGAGTGTTACTGGTATTCACACTGTGCGCCTTTACAACCCAGCGACACAGTCACAAAAGCTAGACCCCGAGGGTGTCTTTATAAAGAAGTGGGTACCTGAGTTGGCGAGTCTACCTAATGAAGCGGTTCATGCTCCCTATTTACTACCGCCATTAGAAGCGCAGATGTTGGACTTTAATATTGACCGTGATTATATCGCACCAATTATAGATATCTCTCAAAATAACCGCATGACTGCAAAAAGGTTGTGGGACTTTCGAGAGCGCGATGATGTCATTGAAGAAGCGCAGCGCATAGTTAGGCGTCATACCATGCAAAATAGTCCAAGCCGCGCGTGGTTAAACAATAAAGTTAATAAAACAACTTAACGGTTATTTTTTCTAAGCCATTCATTTAAAAGCTTAATTTGGCCACACTTGTAGGCAGCATACATAAGTCGCATAGCATTAGACATAGCTTCGCTGTCGGTCCAACCTGTTTTATCTCGGATTTCGTCATAGCATACTTTTGCTTCTGGACTAACATAACCTCTCACTAACTTTTTCCCTGCGTCTTTTTGTCTCTCTCTAAAGCGTCTTTGTTTATCAGCGTTTGCTTTTGCTCTATCTACAGGGCTTTTTTTACTGGTTTTTTTTGTTGTTTGATCTGTCATAGTTTTCACACATAGATACGATATTGTGAAGCGTAGTTTAATCGCTGTTTATAAATTGAACTTGTAGGGCGATATCCGTACGGTTAAATTAACTTTGAGTATCTTAGCACGCGTTTTTCTTCAGAAAAATGACTGTTCAGAGTTGTTTGGCGTACAAGTGTTCGCTAAATTAACACCGTCACTTTAATAACAACAATGAGTTGGGAATGTCAGAGAAGAAAAGTAGTTTTAACAAAGAAGATTTATTGGCATGTAGTCGCGGTGAAATGTTTGGTCCGGGCAACAGTCAACTACCAGCCCCTAATATGCTGATGATGGACCGCGTAGTTTCAATTACTGAAGATGGCGGCGAACATGGAAAAGGCGAAATTATTGCTGAATTAGATATCACGCCAGATTTATGGTTTTTTGACTGCCACTTTCCAGGCGACCCTGTTATGCCTGGCTGTCTTGGCCTAGATGCAATGTGGCAGCTTGTGGGTTTCTTCCTTGGTTGGAGTGGCGGCCCTGGAAAAGGTCGTGCGCTTGGTGTTGGTGAAGTTAAGTTTACCGGCCAAATACTCCCCACAGCTAAAAAGGTCACTTATAAGATCACGATGAAGCGTGTGATTAAGCGTAAACTCTTTATGGGTATGGCTGATGGCTCGGTTGAAGTCGACGGTCGCGAAATCTATGTTGCGAAAGATTTGAAAGTAGGCTTGTTCCAAGATACATCGAATTTTTAATCGCTTTTTAATCGACATTGAATAACAAGCGATAGAACTAAAAAAGCCCCTTTTCAGGGGCTTTCCTTTTTGCATAATCAGTTCATAAAAGAGA
>JAKVBA010000117.1:2760-5354 GCA_022447525.1 Gammaproteobacteria bacterium | reverse complement strand
AGATTTGCAGTACTGTAACCTCCACCAGCGCGGCTTTATGACATTGACCGTTAGCCAAGATAACGCAAAGGCGACGTGGCACTATGTTGATGCGATTTTGACCAAAGCGGGAAAAGTGGTTAATACGCATAGCTATGAGATTAAGGCATAGCTTCCTACATTTTTATAAGCGTGTATAGGCTCTAGTCTATGCACGCGATTTATTAAAAGAATCTTACGTCTAGCCGCTCTGGCTGTTAATGCGTTCCTATGCATGTTCAATGTGGATGCGAAAGCCTCTTCATTTAAACGAGCACCGCATTAAGATATAAATTGGGAACGTTATACCAGTCGGCATAGATAAAAAAGCCTAGGCTGAGCCAGGCTTTTTGCTTACCGGGGGACAAAAATTTAGACGCTGACGCGTTTACTCTGGCACGCGCCCGTAGATGTTTTCTGACTGATTGCTCGCTGTAGGGCACTTTTTTTACTGGCATAAATAAATGCCGCAAAGCCAAAAGCAAACCACAATCCGGCAATGAGCCACTCGTTTGGCCACAGTAAAGCACCGTTACTGCCGGGCAAGTATAAGCATGTCATGCCTAACGCACCTAGCAGACCAACAACACCAAAAAACACACCGTAAGGTACTTTGTAAGGGCGTGGCATGTTCGGCTCGCTCTTACGAAGTTTGATAAATGATAGCGCGACAAACAAATACGCTAATACAAAACCGAGGCTACCCGCATTAGACACCCAGA
Source organism: Gammaproteobacteria bacterium (assembly GCA_022447525.1). Taxonomy (GTDB): domain Bacteria; phylum Pseudomonadota; class Gammaproteobacteria; order Arenicellales; family Arenicellaceae; genus Arenicella. Next base: position 4,614 of record JAKVBA010000117.1, on the reverse strand, counting down.
TAAGAAGCTGCTTACCAAAGAAAGGACCGATGCAGCCAAGGGCAGTAATTGTCCAGATGGCGTTAGTTGGCGTGCGATACTTTGGGTGTAACTGTGCGAAGAATGCTGGCAACATGCCTTCCCTTGCCAATGCATAAACAGCGCGACTTCCGCCAACTAAGAAACCGTTCCAGCTGGTGAGAATGCCTGCCAACCCGCCGATGATCAGCACTTGCCAGCCAATTTGCCCCCACGCTTTGCCCGCTGCATCAACAGCGGGGAGATTGGCCGCTGCCAAACCCTTACCGTCAAATATCATTGAAACGGAAAATATAACCGCGCAGTACCAGGCGGCGCCCGCTACCACAGCGACGACAATAAGTTTACCCAGTTTGGCTGCCGGCAAATTGATCTCGGAAGCAGCTTGTGGAATAACATCGAAGCCTCCCATCAGAAATGGCGCCATAACCATAACCGCGACAATAGAGCCGGTCACACTGTTAACAAAATAAGGAGACAAGTTATCTGCGTTACCCTCAAAAGTAGCACCGGTAAACAACATAATGCCGGCGGCTAAAATAACCAGCGTAACGAGAGTCTGAAATAGCGCTGCGGTTTTCACACCACGAACATTTAGCAGACCAATCACGATGGCACCAGCGGCACCCATTAAGCCGTAGGTCAAATACACATCGTTATTGGCAACGGTCCACAAGTGGCCTTGGTCTAATGGTCCAACGAAATATTCCGCTACCTGTGGCAACGCCACCGCTTCAAATACTGTAATTGACACATAGCCCAGCACCAAAGCCCAACTGCAAAAAAATGCAGGCCAACGACCAAAGGCGCGCATACAGTAATTTTGAGCCCCGCCAGCCATAGGCATGGCAGCAGCAAGCTCTGCGTACAAAAGCCCAATGACGACCAGTATTGCACCTGCGGCCAAAAAGCCGCCGATAGCGCCGATGCTACCAGCCACACTAATCCATTCACCAACCAGCACTACCCAGCCCCAGCCAATCATGCAGCCAAATGCCAGTGCCAATGTATCTTTTAATCCGAGTTCTTTATCAAGCGCAGTGTTTTTTATTGTCATTGCAATCGACCCCCTGCTTTTATTCTTTTACCTAGCGGACAGAGCAAACCAAACATGTTAACTACAAGATGGTTTGCGCTGTGAAATACCGTTGGTAAAATTGAAAATTAAATCTCTGTTTTAAACGTCAATCCGAACATGCGAGGACTACCTACTTGCCCAGACAACACACCGGCACTTCCAGAGGTCAGAATTTCAGTGAAGTATTCTTCGTCGGTCAGGTTTTTCACCCAAAAGCTGGCTTCCCATCCTTCATCTGACTCGACACCAATCCTAAAACCGATAAGCCCGTACGCTTCCTGACTCACTGCCTTTAAGTTATCAAGTGAAAAGAAAACATCATCTTGATAGGTGTAGTCAACTTGCGCATAGCCATATAGCCCGCCGCTTAAGTCATGAAAATAGCGGGCAACGATGTTATAAGTAAACTCTGGCGTGTTCGCTGGTGTAGCGTCGGAGTAAGACAGCAGTCCAACTTCCGCATCAACACTTGCATCGGTATAACCCGCTCCAGCGATAATTTCTAAGTTATCCGTAGGCAACCAGTTCGCTTCAATTTCAGCACCTTTTACACTGGCTGAACCAGCATTGAAAATGGTATAGCGACCGTCGGGTAAATCAGCGAATAACTGCATATCGTCATAGTCGTAGTTAAACACTGCCGCATTTAATCGAAGGGTATTGTCCATAAGCGTGGACTTAACGCCAAACTCAACCGCATCAATAAATTCAGGCTCGGCAGCGCTGGGAAGACTCGGTCAAATCAGGCTCCATTTCCA
>JAKVBA010000117.1:0-2750 GCA_022447525.1 Gammaproteobacteria bacterium | reverse complement strand
TGTGATCACCTTGCGTTGCCGCCCAGAAGCCGTTCCATACACCTGCTTTGTAGCCGTGACTAAAGTTACCATACAACAACACATCATTGCTCAACACGTAGTCCAGACCCACCTTATAGGTTAACTCGGTTGAACTAATTTCTTCGTCGTCTACAAGAATTGGCGTGTCTACGGAAAAGAATGTCACATCGCCAGTGAAATCATCATCTAAATTGACGACTGTGGTGCCACCATCAAACGAAATTTCATCTCTTGTGATACGCGCACCTGCAATCAGCTTCCACTTGTCGGAGAGCTGAGTTTCAGTGTGCAAGTAAGCCGCAATACTCGTAGTGTCTTGAGTAAAATCGACCTGCACATCGTGATTGACACGGTCAGTGTAACCATAGAGGTCAAACACTTCTTGCGTATCTTGGTAGTACATCAAACCAGTGATCCAGTCCGTTTTTCCGGCCAGAGGACGGGCAGATGTGAGACGAAGCTCTTGACTAAATACATCAATATCATTGCTGTATGACGTATCACCTATGCGAAATGGGCTACCGTCAAAGTCTTCTTCGGTGGTTTTATCAAGGGTTTCAAATGCAGTGATTGAAACAAATGAGAATGCATCGAAGTCAAGGGTAGCATGAGCTAGCGCGCCGAAACTGTCGCTTTCAATGACCGGCTCTTGACTGAATTCCCCTTCACGCACATCGGTATATGGGTCGTAGTAACCTACACGGTTAACACAGTTGCTGTTGTTAATGAACGCGTGGATGTCATTATCTGCACGACTCAAACAATTATTGCGATACTGCTGCCCATTAACGCCTGGCAACTCTGGTGCTGGGCCTGTTGGGTTATCGAGAGCGCTGCGCCCAATACCTACCCATGGCTCGTTTTCGCTGCGGTCGCGGCCGCCATGCAGATTAACGTATAGCTCTCCATTGTCTAAATCAAATAAGAACCCCGTACGTACTGCGAATGCATTTACTCTTCCTAGATCTCGGTTTGAGTCATCCAGACGATTGGTGAATGTTCCTTCACCCTGATAGAGCCACTTCGCAGAAACCCGGGCTGCAACGTCTCCGGTTAAAGAAAACGATTTAGCAATTTCAGCATCGGCCGATTCGTAATTACCCACGCCAATTCTGGCATAACCGCGACCGTCGTGATCGGGTCTTACTGTGGTAAAACTGACTGCCCCTGCTGTTGTGTTACGCCCAAAAAGCGTACCTTGGGGCCCTTTAAGTACTTCTACACGTTCAGTGTCAAAGACAGAAAAACTCATCATGGTGTTGGTTGGCAGGAACAATTCGTCAACATAAACACCTACCGGCGCAACACTATTTGAAGTAAACGCTGCATTACCTATGCCGCGGATTGTAAAGATGGGCGCTGATTTATTCAGCACATTTTTAACATTTAAGTTTGGGGTATGAACTGCAATATCAATTGGCTCTTGGATACCCAGCTTTTCCATTGATTTTTGATCAAAGGCAGTAACAGCCACACTCACATCCTGTACGCTTTGTACACGCTTTTGCGATGTGACTTGAATAACTTCTAACCCGCGAGACGGTTCTTCTTCTGATTCTTGCTGTGCTATTACGCTATTACTTGTTGCCATTGCTACGCCACAGGCAATCGCAGTGCGCCAGAAAACATGTTTTCCCATTTTCATTATGTGGTTCCTCCAACAATTCACTTGTTTTTATTTTTCGGGCAACTGGCGATTATTATTTTTTGCATCCGGTAACGGGCATCAAGTGGCTCGTTTTTGTTTTCCGGATATAGTTTACCCGCTATCCAAACTAGCGTTACCACTCGCAGTAAACAATGGATAAAAATTATCCACTCCTGTGAATTAAATTCACAGACTTAGACAAAGAAGGAGGTGCACGTCTTATTTAAATTTCCAATTGGTAAATTGGTCTGATCAGCTGTGCAGCGCTCGCATGATCCACTCTTCAAATAACCTCACTTTAAGCGGAAGATAAGCATCAGGTTGGCGTAAGATGTAATAGTTATGCGGCTCATCGAGCGGCTTGTTCATACACTGAACTAATTGTCCGTTTTTAATGAACTCAAGGGTTTCAAAGCTGTTTGCTAAAGCGATGCCATAGCCCTGGGATGCGGCGGCTATAGCCTGACTAGTATTAGAGAAATAGATATTATTAGCGGGGGGTCGACGCGCATTATACTGCTCTAACCAACGAGGCCATTGACCATGCCCTTCGTGGATCAAAGTGTGTTCGAGCAATCGTTGAACGCTGATATTGTGACCGATTTTATTGAGCAATGTGGGGCTGCACACAGGAAAAAGCGGGGGTGAAACCAGCATGCTCACCTGCCGTTCATCTTCTTGAGGTTTGCCGTAGCACAACGCAATATCGATGTCTTTGGGTACTTGAGTTTGCATTGCGTCGATGACCGACACTTGAATGGTGATGTTGGGATAGTGCTCGCTGAACTCACAAATGTGTTTGGTTGCCCAGCATGTCGCCATTGTCTGAGTACAGACTATATGCAAGGTCCCACTCATCTTATCGCGACTTAAATGGCGCGCGCCATCAGCGATTAAATCAAAGCCTTCGCGAACTGAGTCATACAGACTGATACCCGCAGCCGTTAGCGCCATTCTATTATTGGCCCGTGAAAACAGGACCACGCCGAGCTGCTCTTCCAATGCTCTTATCTGATGACTTATAGCACCGTGGGTAACGCCCAGTTGTTCACCGGCCTTACCCAAATGCAAAGTTTGCGCT
>JAKVBA010000116.1 GCA_022447525.1 Gammaproteobacteria bacterium | reverse complement strand
ATCATCAGGAAGACTCCAGTTTCTTGCAGATTCAAAAATCAGCGAAGTCTCGATATGAGCGACTTCAGCACGCTCAGAAAAAGTATCCAAGATGTATTCTCTTAAACTTGCTGTGCTTTGTGTGGCGACATGGACAAGAAAGTCATTTTCGCCGGATAGATGAAATATTGTTTGCACGTTTGGCAGGCTGCTAAGATAGGCGCGAAATTCCTCAAACTCTGATCTTGATCGTTGGTGAAGTCTTACCGAGACCATTGCTTGTAAATCAAGTCCTAATGCACTTAGATTGATTTCGGTGTGTGATTCCGCGATGAAACCTTGCTGGCGTATATACCTTACACGATCAAGGCACGTTGACGCGGCAAGGCCGATTTTTTCGGCGAGTAGTTTATTAGAAATCCGCGCATTATTTCTTAATTCTCGTATTATCTCGAAGTCTATTCGGTCAAGCTTTGACATATCTGGGGTATTAGGGAATTAAATTCGGTCATTACATTATCAGCCAAAATATTAATAGAATATAGCTTTAATTCACCAATACTTATAAAGGTCGATTTATGACACCTTCAAGTCCTATCGAGGCAGCCCGAAAACTTTCGCCAATAAGAAATACTAGTGAGGGCAATACTGCGCTGGAGCTAGCACGTGAACAGTTAATCCATTTTTCGATTGATTGCGACAGCGATATTGGTAAGTCCATGATGTCAATAATCGAGTCTGTTTACCAATGTCAAATGTCAGCAGAACAGCTGTGGGAGCTTGCGCAGCAGACAGTAAGCTCAGTGAAAGATGATGATGCAATAGCGATGTTTAACGCGCGAAAGTTCCTCTCATTTCAGTTTGCGAAATTGTTAGACAATCTCCAGCAATCCTTTAGATCAGACTATCAAAACCTGAACATGGACACTTCGTCTTTAGCTGCGAAGTCTTCTTATCCAGTCTTTGATAATGTCAACGCAATTTTTTCGGCTACTCCAGCAATTACCAGGACTGCAACCTATATTTATGCCTGCGCCGATTGGATAGGTGACGCGTTTGAGGGTAAGGAAATGTTGCTAGATATTTACTCAAGGTTGCTCAACCCGACCTCAATTTCTCTAGCCAACCATATAGTTGATTTGGAGGCGGGTAAGTATGCAAAAGAGTATTTGGCTTGGAACTTTAACAGTGGTATGGCTGCCATAGATGCAACCTTATCTCATGTTCTCGGTCATGAGGATATATTGATAGCAAGCCAAAATATCTATGGCGGTGCGCATCAATTAATTCATGATTGGTTCGCCAAACCGTCAAACCTAAATGTGGCAGTGAGCCAATTTAAAGGCGAAGATACCTCGGGTTTTATTAACGCTTTGGCTCAGGTTAAAAAAGACTTTGCAGCTAGAATAGAGGCTGGTAAACAGATTTATTTATACATCGAGTCACCGTGCAATCCCCATGGATATGTTCTAGATGTGCCAGAGCTATGTCGAATTGCTCATAAAGAGGGTATTAGAGTGATTTTGGACGCTACTGTAGGAACTCCATTTCTGGCTCAGCCGCTTCAGCGTGAAAATCCAGAGGAAAGGCCAGATTTCGTCATTCACAGCTATACAAAAGACTTAACGGGTACTGGATCTGTGATAGCTGGTTGTGTAATAGCCAGAAACGAAGACATGTTTATTCCCAAAGGTGCGCCAGGTTGGGATGAAACAATGTTTTGGAACGTTTATTACGTCAAAGGCGCTTTTTTGAATGCAGATTCAGCGTTTGAGGTTATGCAGGGTATACGAACACTTGAGGTTCGTATGCTTAAAAAGTGTATAAATACTCAAGTCCTGGCTGAGTTAATCAATAGACATCCTTTGATTCAAGTAAACTGTAACGGTTTAGAAAACGATCCAAATCATCATCTTTGTCAGAAGGGCCTGCTACTGGGCATGCCAGCGGGTTTGTTTACGATTGAGTTGAGTGATGAAATTCCAGAGAAAGCCTTTCAACGTTTTTTTGATAGTCTCGAGCCCGCCTTTTCACATATGATCAGCTTAGGTCAGACCAATACTATCATTAGTTGCCCAGGCTTAACTACGCACTCAGAATTGAATGCCGAGCAGCAGAAAGAGGCCAATATATTCCCAAGAACCATCAGGATAGCGACTGGGATAGAAAATCCACTGGATTTGATGCGTCACTTTGTAGGGGCGGCAAGGCTTTGTATTGACCCTGTGATTCCTGGATTTAGTGAATCCTTTGCAGATCTCGAAGCAACTAAGTCTCTATGCGAATCGGTCTATTTAGATTTTCATGCTAGGTATATCAAACATGTTAATAGCTGAGTTGGAAATGGAGTTGATTACTTTACAAGGCTTAAGTGGTATTTGACTATCATTCAGGTAGGATTCTTGCTAACGAGTCTTAGGTGTTTATGTTTTGCTGGGCGGTAACGGTTTTAGCTCCCCAATATGTTGACGTCATTGTGATATTCAATCTACGGAAACTTCATTTTGATTACTTTTTAAGCCACTCAGGTTTATTCGATGAGATCGCCGACTCTGACTCTATGGGGGGCTAAAATTGATTTTTTTGTAATCGTGTCTAGCCTTGTGTTTACCGCCGCGTTAGCTGGTATTCGTATCTAAATAGTCTGACAAATAATTACATTGGGCTCAACCAATGGCCATAAATCTGCCTTTCAAATTTCGTTGTTAACGTCTGTAGCTAGTGCATTCAATATGATTGTAAAGTTATATAACTTCGGCGGAATCGTTGACTTTGTGGTCTTGTTGGCTGGCGCGAGCGGGAGAAAGTCTTATATTGCCGCTATTGGTGTGCCCTGACCTAAATTATGAGTCTCCGTCATTGAAGTGCAGGCTTCCTGATCGCTATCGACAAGGGTTAGAAAACCGAAAGTTAGAACTTGCTATTATTATTTATGGTTTAGCCGCAGCCACTTGGCTTTAGAGGTCTGCCGAACAAAGGTTGATTTATTTGTTTACTCAACTGATGCAGTGACAGGTAAGTTTAAGAATAATATTGAATACCAGACGTCTAACTATTGTGTCTGATTTGCTATGCCAGCTAATCAGGCAAGTCACGATTTGGTACTCAATTAAAATGTTAGTATCAACCGATTTATGCGCCCTGTGGCATTGACTAATTTTGCTATGCACAACTCCTCAGACCTTGAACCAGAAGCTGGAAGCTTGCAAAAACTCGCAGACAATTTTTACCGACTGTGTGCGCCGAATCCAAGCTTCATGACCGGTATGGGTACAAACACCTATATATACGGTGATTCTGAGCTAGCGGTTTTTGATGCTGGTCCAGCAATTGATAAGCATGCGAAGAGCATCCTTAGTGTGCAAGAAACGCTTGATGCTCCCATCACGCATATTTTTGCCAGTCATACCCACATGGATCACAGCCCCTGCACCCAATTGCTTAAGAAAAGTCTTCCAAAAGCGATCTGCATTGGCATCCCAGCTGAGCCAAATCAACCGTTTGAAGACCATACTTTCAGGCCTGAATTAGAACCCAAGGATTTACAAATTATTGATTTTGCCTCTGGCCAGATTCAGGCGATTTGCACGCCCGGTCATGTCGCCAATCATGTTTGCTGGTTGCTGAAGGAGCATGGTGTTCTTTTGACAGGAGACCACTTAATGAGTGGTTCAACTGTGGTGATCATTCCACCTAAAGGTGATATGTCGGCTTACATCGCATCACTCGAAAAAATTCAACGATTAAGATTTGAATTGATAGCGCCTGGGCATGGTTCTCTCATCTTCGCTCCTCACAAGCTGATTGATTGGACCATAAAACATAGATTTGCTAGAGAAGCGAAGGTGTTGTCAGCGATAAGCAATAAACCAAGTCCCCTAGATGCGCTTGTATCGTCTGTTTATGACGATGTCGAGCGTCACTTATACAAAATAGCAAAATATTCATTACATGCTCACTTATTGAAGTTAGAGAGAGAAAATAAAGTCCGCGAAACAGAATTGGGCTGGGTTCTTGATTAGTGACAACTTATAAATAAGTTTAATTGGTTGGCCTGGTTAAATGGTCAAGTTGAAGCGATGACTGCCTTAACGCTTAATTTACGTCTCCTGTAGACACATAAGGTCTGTGTTATAACCCTGACGGTTTGGAATATCTGATTAGTAATTTGACATATGTAGGAAGTTCGATATTTACGTTTGTCATTGGCTTATTTGTGTGGCTCTTTACGGTAATTTTTTATATTAAGTTGCCGAAAAAAAGCACATCAATTAAACTCGCCGTGGTGCAGCGGTTTGAGTCGTTTTGAATACTCAAAAAATTAATCTTTCATTTAGTTCAAACAAAAAAATGAAAACCGCATTCAACCTATTTCTTAGTGAGTTCAACATTTACCCTAATGAAATCGTATAGTACATTGGTCACCAATTTTTTACTGGACTGTGAGGTCCGTTAATTCCACCGGTCTTAAACTTCTAATCAACAACCTTCTTGTAAACCAAAATGGCAGATAAATCAGGGTTCATCACCTTATTGCGTTACCTTGGAATGATTCTTCCTGGTGACTTTATAAAGACTTTTTTCTATTTAAACTTCATTGCTAAGCCAAGAAAGTTTATTCGACTTTGCCTGGACAGTTTTTATCGAATGGATCATATTTATGAAGTCCTGTCCGAGTTCAATAATACATATAAAGGGAATTTTTCTGTGCTTGAGTTTGGTGTAGCAGATGGATATGCATTTACCAAGAAACTTTATGCTACCCATTATCTCAAAATGAGTGAAAGAGTTATTGTGCACGGGTTCGATACTTTTGATGGGATGCCAGACACCGATGCGCAAGAGGATCAGGACATGGTAGCCAACGATGGATGGGTGACTGGACAATTTAAGGCTAGCTATACTAATTTGGATAACTATTGCAGCCAAAGATACAAAAACTATAAATTGCATCAAGGCTATTTTGAAGACACGCTGACCCAAGAATATTTAGATACTTTGAAGGATTCAATGCCAATCTTGATCTGGATAGATTGTGATTATTACACTTCTACGAAAAGTATTTTTGAAAAGTTAATTCCTTTCATCCCTACGGGGTGCGTGATCTATTTTGATGAATATGAGTTTAATTTCGGCTCTACATTTACAGGGGAAGCAAGAGCAGTGAAAGAGATTAATGAAGGCAAGTTTGGGCCTGGGATAGAACTGATCCTAGACCACACCTTATCATTAAACTCTCGACGAGTTTACCGGTTTATCAATTCTAATATTGAGAATCAATTCCAAAGGTATAAGCCTCTGAATACCAAAGATGAGCTTAGATTAAGAACAAATGATTCACCATTACCTTAGCTTTAATAGTTGTTAGATATTTGGTTGTAGTCATCTGGCTTAACGGGAATACACAGCATGAATATTTATCACTCCAACAACACGGTTGAGTTCTATTAGCTAGTTTTTAAGAACAC
>JAKVBA010000115.1 GCA_022447525.1 Gammaproteobacteria bacterium | reverse complement strand
ATGGCGCCCCCGGCAGGACTCAAACCTGCGACCTACCCCTTAGGAGGGGGTTGCTCTATTCAACTGAGCTACGGAGGCGTATGAGGGAAAGTGAAAACTCTTGGTGTAGTCGATATAGTTCCGACAGCGGGACCTTGTTTGGTTTGCGCTGTCAGCTCAATATGTCGTTATCGCTATGGCTCAAGGTTAACAATTCCTTAAGCACGCTCTACGTATTCACCGGTTTCAGTGTTTACTTTGACTTTCTCACCGATGTTAACAAACGTTGGCACTGTGATTCTAATTCCAGTTTCCAGGACAGCTGGCTTGCCACCGCCAGCGGCCGTTTGGCCCTTTACAACGCCTTCGGTGTCTGTGACTTCCAAAATAACATTGGCTGGCAGATCAATGCCAATTGGGGTCTCATCGTAAAAGTTAATTTGGACGTCTGTATTAGGCAAAAGATAACCAACTTGCTCAGCTAAATCATCAGCGCTGATAGACATTTGCTCATAATTCTCATTATCCATAAAAATATAATTGTCACCCTCAGAATAGAGATATTGCATCTTACGAGGTTCAACATGAGGCTTTTCAACTTTGTCTGTCGATCGGAATCGCTCATTTAACTTAGTCCCGTTCATAATATCCTTTAGCTCTGCCTGAACGAATGCACCACCCTTACCTGGTTTAACATGGCTCTTCTTTAAAACACGCCATAAGTTACCTTGATGTTCAATTAATCCACCGATGCGAATTTCATTTGCTGATATTTTTGCCATTGTTCTATTTTGTTTGCTAATACAATTTTGCCAGTTGGGAATTATAATTAGCCGGCAAACAAAAGCCTAGTGTTAACGCCCAGAAAGAAACAATCCAACCTGGCAACGTCTATGAGTGCCTTTTGGTATCATAGAGTTTCGCTAACCAATATTATTAACTTTGCATTTATCCGCCGTCTAGAGTCGTTCCATGAGCTTCGATCATAAAACTTTCTTACAAAATGTGGGTCAGTCTCCTGGCGTTTATCAGATGTTCGATGAAGGCAGTCAGCTCCTTTACGTAGGCAAAGCAAAAAATCTTAAAAATAGATTATCTAGTTACTTCAGAAGCTCTGGCATGCCGATTAAAACCGCGGCGATGATGCAAAAAGTGGTAGATATACAAATAACTGTTACCCATACTGAAAATGAGGCTTTGATTTTAGAGTCTAATTTAATTAAAGAACTTAAGCCCAAATACAACATCTTACTCAGAGATAGTAAGAGTTATCCGTTTATACACATCGATGATTCGCACGATTATCCAAGACTTGCGTTTTATCGTGGAGACAGAAGTCAGCCCGGTAAGTATTTTGGGCCATACCCGGGTGTTACAGCTATTCGAGAAACTTTGGCCATTTTGCAAAAAGTGTTACCTGTTAGGCAATGCGATGATGTGTTTTTTAGTAATCGTTCCAGGCCATGCCTTCAACATCAGATTAAAAGGTGCAGTGCACCCTGTGTTGGGTTGGTTTCCGAGGAATCTTACGGTAAAGACATAGAGTTGGCCGCTATGTTTCTACAGGGTAAAGACGAAAGACTGAGTGAGTTGTTGCAAAAGAATATGGAAGAGGCTTCTAAGGCACTTAAATTTGAGGAAGCTGCGGGATGGAGAGACAGGATTAACGCTCTGCGAAGAGTGCAATCACATCAATCGATCACGGCTGGCCATAGTGATATTGACATTATCACTGTTGCCTCAATGCATGGCCAAGTTTGTGTTGAAGTCACATTTATTCGTGGTGGCAGACACAGCGGAAGTAACGGGCACTTTCCTAAAATCCCTTTGGAGTTTTCTGAACCCGAAATATTATCAGCTTTTATTACTCAGTATTACCATCGTAGGCCAGTTCCTAAAGAAGTCATTGTGGGGTGCTCTTTACAGGATAAAGATGATCTGGAGTCATGGTTAGAACTGCAATCGGGTTCGAAAGTGTCGATACTCAGCTCAGTGCGTGGTCATCGTCGTGATTGGCTTTCGATGGCTCAATTGAATGTTACTGAAAGAATCAAGCGAAGAATGGCCGAAAAGGAAAGCGTGCACAATAGGCTGAACGCACTCGCGAATGCTTTGAATATCGATGAACCGATAACCAGAATTGAGTGTTTCGATATTAGCCATACTCAAGGTCAGCAGACGGTCGCTAGCTGTGTAGTATTTACCGAGAAGGGCATCACTAAATCAGACTATCGCAGATACAATATAACGGGAATCACACCGGGAGACGATTACGCGGCTATGAAGCAGGCCATATCAAGGCGTTATAAACGAGTGATCAAAGAAGAGGGAAGGCTGCCAGATGTACTATTAATCGATGGTGGGAAAGGGCAGCTCTCATCCGCAGCAGACGTTATGCGAGAGCTGCAAATCGATGGCGTATATTTAGTCGGTGTAGCCAAAGGTGAAGGTCGTAAACCTGGACTTGAAACTCTTTTCATTCAAGGCCAGAAAATAGGTATTAGACTCGCAGCAAATTCTCCATCAATGCATCTTGTGCAGCAAATTCGTGACGAGGCACACAGATTCGCAATCGCCGGACACAGAGCAAAGAGAAATAAGGCGCAAACCCAATCTGTACTGCAGGAGATTGCTGGGGTAGGAGCAAAACGCAGACAGGCGTTGCTGAAACACTTTGGAGGTTTACAGGGTATCGAGCACGCTGGTATTAAAGATCTTGCAAAAGTCGAGGGAATCAGTTCTGATCTAGCTGAAAAAATCTATAATCACCTCAAAAAGTAGCTTGCTTAAAATTAAGACAGCCATGATGATACACTGCATCTGAGATACCGAGACAGATAAGAAGATTTTTTTAGTATGAAAGCGAAAATCCCTAACATACTCACCACCTTTAGAATAGTAGCGATCCCGTTGATCGTTATCATTTATTTTTGGAAACCTCCTCATTCTAACTGGCTTTGCTGGGGATTGTTTGCCTTGGCAGGCATTTCCGATGCCTTGGATGGTTATCTAGCGAGAAAGTGGAATCAGACAAGTAAATTGGGCGCTTTCTTGGACCCCGTTGCAGACAAGCTACTTGTAGCGGTGATGTTGATGTTAGTTGCTACCAACATTGAATTGATGCAAGAACTGCATTCTCGCTTTTGGTTCTCGGTTACCATCATGGTAATCATTGGCAGAGAGATAACCGTCTCAGCACTGCGAGAATGGATGGCAGAGCTTGGTAAGCGCGCAAATGTGGCGGTGTCAACGGTCGGCAAGTATAAAACTGGTATTCAAATGGTGGCGATAGGGGCACTATTATTTGAGGAAACCCTATTAGGTATCCCGTTTCTATACCTTGGAGAAATGTTACTTTATATTGCTGGTGTTCTAACAGTCTGGTCTATGTCCATCTATCTAAATGCCGCCTATCGAGCAGTTAAAAGTGATTAGAAATTTTTTTTCAAAAATCTTAAAACAAGGATTGACGCGAAAGAATTTCTACCTATAATGCACACCTCTTCAGCGGGAATAGCTCAGTGGTAGAGCACAACCTTGCCAAGGTTGGGGTCGCGAGTTCGAATCTCGTTTCCCGCTCCAGTTTTTCGCGAGAGGTGTAGGTCTCTGGATCCAGTGGCGAATTGGCCACTCGCGTGAACGACGTAACTAGTCGTTCAGGAATCAATAAACGGGAAAAGCCGATGCTTTTCCCGTTTTTTTTATCTGCAATATCTTCAGCTGGGAAACTGGTTAGTTATGTAGAAAAAAGGCTGATTTTTTTGCCACAGGCGTGTTCGTATGAGTTAAACTACGCCAGCTGATTCAGCACAGCCAAATCGCTATAACTAGGCTCGATGGCAGAGTGGTTATGCAGCGGCCTGCAAAGCCGTGTACACCGGTTCGACTCCGGTTCGAGCCTCCAAGCGTGATTTTTATCGAGCTTGGGAGCAGTCTGGCAAAGCCAAAGTTAAGATATTTCTTCACTCGATGCCCGGGTGGTGAAATTGGTAGACGAAGCGCAGGAGCGCAAGTGTCACGTCAGGCAGGAGCCGAGAGTGACCACACAAAGCAACTCGAAGAGTTGCCGATAGGTAGAACCAGGTTGCCAAACCTGCACAATATACTCGATGCCCGGGTGGTGAAATTGGTAGACGAAGCGCAGGAGCGCAAGTGTCACGTCAGGCAGGAGCCGAGAGTGACCACACAAAGCAACTCGAAGAGTTGCCGATAGGTAGAACCAGGTTGCCAAACCTGCACAATATACTCGATGCCCGGGTGGTGAAATTGGTAGACACACAAGACTTAAAATCTTGCGCTGGCAACAGCGTGCCGGTTCAAGTCCGGCCCCGGGCACCATTCTCTTTTTTCACAAGACTTTGATTTTCCACGAAAACCCATTGATTATGCGGCGTTTCGGCTATAATGCTCGATACAGAGGTGTATCTCAAAGCTACTATTCTTAGCGCACTTATACCAATAGATTGCGCCAAAATTTCGCCAGACGATCTGGCAAAACCAAGAAAGGTAGGAAACCGATGGAGAATGGAAATAAGATGAAAGGGTATTCACAATATGACTACTTTGATACTAAAACCGAGGCAGAGGCGTGGAGAAAGGATACCACTCGCCACATACTCTGTGGGGCTATTGAACTCAGCAAAGATATTACATTTTCCGTTGCTTGTCATCGTTATCTAACCGAAGTGGGTAGCAATAAAAAAGACTGGCGATGGGAAAAGGTTCGAATCAACAAGTTTTTAGATGAGGGGCTAGGTAGTGCTTGGTAGTAAGTCTCTGTTTAATATGCTGCCCAAGTTCGGGAAGCTATGGATTGCTGATAAGCTAACGAAGGTGAGAATCGTTGAGCCATTCGACCGAGTATTCTAATTACATGGAGGTGAACATTAAATATGGATATACAAACACTAGTTATGATCATCAGACAGATGATCAAGGCTCAAGAGGACTTAGCGGAACTTTGGGCAGAAGTAGAAAAAGGAATGGAGATGCAAGAAGATCAGAACATAAGTGCACAAAAAGCCAAAAACAATATCGTTTTTTAGCTCGACTCAAGTTAAAAAGTAGGGCAAAAGCCCCGTTATTCGCGGGACTTTTCGTTGAACTCTTTTGGTCCGCCTGACTAATTTGCATGTCTCAAATATACCTAATGAGATCATTGTTACTGTTGATAATGTACGCAATTAGGAGCCTTAAACACGTTTTTCCAGCGCGTGAACAAGGTTACTTCGACTCCCTAGAGGCAGATCACGGCTATCTTACTATTTGCAGCCCTGATCGGCACACAAAATGTTTCATCCTCAGTGTTCGGTAGATAAAACTGACGAATCGATTCGGTTATTGAAGTTGAAGTTCCACCTCGGTAATACCCTCTGGCACGGATGTAGCCAATTATTTCTGCCGCTAGGTTTTGTCTTGTTAACTCCCAGCCACCGTTCTTGCGTTGGCCTTGACCGAGCGGAATCCAGGGGCC
>JAKVBA010000114.1 GCA_022447525.1 Gammaproteobacteria bacterium | reverse complement strand
GTAAAGGCATGTTTTTTTAAATGCTTTTGCATAACTTAAGTAATGCCAATGGTACCGCAGGTTCTACATTTTTAAAGATAAACTGTATACCAACCGAGCGCTTATCATCCAGCCAGATAGGAACCGCCAAAGCAGGCAGGCCTGATAAGCTCGCAGGTGTTGTTAATTGGAGTATCCTCTCGCGTAATTCAGGACGGACATCTACAATTGGAACAGTTGGTCTTGGACATATAGGCATTACTAGAAAATCATATGATTCAAAAAAGTCATTAAACCAATTGGTGATCTGATCTCTGTACTTATGCGCCATAGATATGTCCCCCTGTGTCCATTTTTTTGCACGCAAGATACGATCCCTTACTTGTGGATCATAAAATTTACCAAACTTTTTGATAAGCGACTCATGTATCGAATATGCTTCTAAACTTTGCAATATATTGAAAGCATATTGGCACTTTGGTAAGAGCGCTTCAAAAGCATTAGCATTAACTAGTTGCCCGATTTTCAATTTAGAAACTACTGCCCGTAAACGATCTAAAGATTCAATTTCGAGTAAATGTTTCGGTAAAATCGAGCAACCTCTTAACGCCAAAGCAGAGTTTGCACTATCACAACTAAACCAAGCTTTGATAGTACGTACCATATCCTCAGAAGAGGTAGTAAACCAGCCAATCGTATCATAGCTTGGAGCCAAGGGGAAAGCACCTTCTAAGAAATAACCTGGTATCCAACGAATTCCATAAAGGCCACACCAAGCAGCAGGAAGTCGAACGGAACCACCTGTATCGGTACCAATACTCAAAGGCAAATAACCCGCTCCAACCATATGCGCTGAACCACTACTTGATCCTCCACTCAAACAATTTTTCAAAACGGGATGTTGGCAATGACCAAAGTGCGGATTCTCTCCTGAGAGCCCGTAAGCAAATTCATTCATCTGAGTTTTAGCCACACAAGTAGCACCCAATTCTTTCATACGCGCAACAATTTGAGAATCTTCAGTCGCATTTGCTTTAAACTCTGGTAATATAGACGAGTTCTGACTTGGAAACCCCGTCACATCGAATAAATCTTTTACAGCAAACGGCACGCCCTTTAACGGTCCATCTATAGGTTTTTCTTTATCTAGTATTAATTGACTGACAACAGAGCTGCCAGTTTTTTTGACACATTCATAAAGAGACTCATCAATCAAACGCGCCCATTGCTTCGTATCAGTGATAAAGCTTTTCTGGGTGAACTCTATGGAATTTCTAATCATTTATCAGAGCGTGGCATAAATTTGCCAAAAGGCGCCTCTTCGAGAAGCTGACCGTTCATAGTTACTGCCCGCCCTCGTAACCAAGTTGAAACTACTTCTATATTAATCTTACTACCAAGATAAGCTGAACGTTGATGCCTTGTTAACAAGGCATCTGCCTCAATCTCTGAAGTCGATTCTAAGGGTTGGATCAATGTAAAATCAGCATCCTTGGTAAGATCTAATGAGCCCTTAGATTTTAAGGACATGACTTCTGCGGGGGATTGGCAACACAGCTTCTGTATCATTTGTATGCGAGAGAGTGCATTCATTCCATAACGACTAAGTAATAGAGGGTAGCCATGTTGGATTCCTGCTATACCTCCCCAAGCATCAAAAAAAGATTGATCCAACTTCATCGAAGGTGGACTTGGAGAATGGTCGGAGCCAATGGTATCGATTAAATTATCAATGACTGCTTGCTCAAGCGCTCTCCTTCGAGCCTTAGATCGCAGAGGCGGCGCGCACTTAGCATCTGCTCCAATGCAGTCTGCATCTGCTCTTGAAAGCAACAAATAATGCGGGCAAGTCTCACAAATAATATCAACACCCTGACGCTTCGCATTTTGTATAGTAGTCAGAACTTCTACAGAGCTAACATGCACAATAGTAATGGGACATCCTGTTTCTAAGGAAAGTTCGATGGCTACTTTGGTCGCGCTAATTTCAGCTTCAACTGGTCTAGATGCCTCCCAATCAAAAGCGCTAACTTTCCTTTTTAATCGATTTGAAGCACGCTCAAGTACAATTGGGTCTTCTGCATGCAGAGCTAAACGCAGCCCTGTTGGAGCAATTCGCAACATCGCTTCACGGAGCGTTGATCGGCTTGATTTATCAAAATCATCATTACCACTTGGGGCCATGAAGGCTTTAAAACCAATAACACCAGCTTTAGCGAGCGGTTCTAGATCAGCATTATTTCCTGGTACGACCCCTCCCCAGAGACCGAAATCAACATACGATTTATTATCAATAGCTGCTAATTTAGTCTGCAAGGCATCCACACTTGTGGTTGAAGGTATACTATTTAAAGGCATTTCAGCTAAGAATGAGATACCAGCCGCAGCAGCGGCGGCACTACCTGTTTTAAAACCTTCCCAATGTGTCCGCCCAGGATCATTAAAATGAACATGTAGGTCCACTCCCCCAGCCAAACAAAATGCACCTTTGCCATCTACTTCCTTGCGTGAACTCCCAGAAATACTAGTTGCTATTTCAGCAAATGACCCATCGCTAACTCCAAGATCCACGTGAAGCCATGAATCATTCTTAATGATTTGTACATCTCTGATAATCGTATCAAACATCGCGCTAGCGGTTTTTATCTATCATAAGTACGGTGCGTAGCATAGTTTTGAAAGCGAGCAGACAATCCGCATTAGAAGCAAACTCATCTGGATGATGGCTTAGTCCATCTTTGCATCGCACAGCTAACATTCCAGTGGGACACACTTGCGCTAGCTTCATACCATCATGACCAGCCCCACTGAACATGCGCATGGACGATCCTTGGAGCGCCTCACAACTCTCATCCAAAGCGTCTGTAAGTTTATCGTCTAATCGTGCATCCCTAGCCTGGTGAACTACCTTGTATCCAAGTTCAAGGTTCGATCGCTTCGCAATCCATTCGATTTTCTTAGTCAACTTATCATGCGCCAATTTCAAGCCTTCCATGTCGGGATGACGCATATCGATCGAAAACTTCACCTGACCGGGGATAACATTACTGGCATTAGGTATGACTTCAAGCTGTCCGACGGTTGCTCGAATACGTTCATCACTTCGGCATAGATCGTTCACCGCTAAAACCATCTCACTTGCTACTGGCAAAGGATCTTTGCGTAATCGCGCAGGAATAGTGCCCGCATGTCCAGCACAGCCTGTTAAAATAATTTCAGAGCGAAGTTGTGCAGCAATACGAGTAAAAACGCCGACTCCTTTGTTCGATGACTCTAAGATAGGCCCCTGTTCAATATGAGTTTCTAAGTAGAGGTCTTGAGGGCGTACATAAGGAGACTCATGCGCACTAAGGATTGTATCAATTGATTCTGCACGATCCACCAGCCACTCACCGAGTGTTTTGCCAAATTCATCCTCTTTATGCAGCCAAGCTTCATCAAACTGGCCGCTCAAATATGCACTCCCCAAAAATGTTGTATTAAAACGCACGCCTTCCTCATCACAGAATGCTAAGACCGATAAGTTATGACTGAAGGGTTCTTTTGATTCAACAATTGCCTCTGCAACAGCGATACCAATCAAAACACCTAGGATACCATCAAAAGCTCCGGCATTGACAACTGTATCGTAGTGTGAGCCTAAATGTATTCGAGGCGCATCTGGTCCTTCTGTTGAAAACACAATTTGCCCGTATACGTTGGTAAGTGGATCGTAAATCGTGTCCATGCCCGTCGCTTTCATCCAGCCCTTTAATTTATAAGCGGCTTCTTCTGCTGCCGGAGAAAATAAAATGCGCTCGATCCAATCATTTCTTTGGGAAATTCGACGCATCACCCCGAGTCTTTCAATCAAACGTGCACCGGCTGATTGTGTGGCACTCTCAAGCAAGTCCATTCAATCAGCTCCCACGATAAGTTGAATAGCTCCATGGTGAACACAGCAACGGCACGTGATAACTCTCGCCTGCTACTAAGTTTACTTGGAGCACGACTTCCGCTAAAAAAGGAGGCTCTGAGAGCTGCACTCCATTGCTAGAAAAGTAACTCGCAACATCGAATCTAAGACGGTAGCAACCTGTTACTAGAGCTTCACCTGCAATTAGTGCTCCGCCTGTTCGCCCATCCTCATTTGTAGTTCCTGCAGAAATTTGATTCCACCCACCCTCAAGACTTTTAAATTCTAATATCCAACAAACCCCTGAAGCGGGTTTGCCATGATAGGTATCTAATACATGGGTTGTAAGTTTAGCAGTCATATTGGTGATGATTCATGTGAGTTTTCAAGAATAGAGCAAAGACGATGCCATCCGATTCGAGCAATCTGAGAGAGACAATTATATTTTTCCTCAATTTGTTCACACTGCATACGCGTTTTTAAGATCGGAAGAACATCAACTGCAGAATACTCTGTAACACATAGAATAAAAGGATGTCCAAAGCGCGCGCGGTAGCGAGTTAACTCCGCCCTTAGTTCATCAATTTCAGCAGTTTTAAGCATAGCAAATCCAGCCTTCGATTGCTCTTTCTTGGAGAACTCGGTTAGATGTGGAAGTTGATCTAGCTTCGCCGCTAAATCTGGATGCGCTTGTATGAGTAAAACTTGCGCTTCATGGGACGCACGATCTATTGCCGCCTCACATGAGGCCTGCAATTCTTTCATCGTGCTAAAAGGTCGACTACGCGCCGCTTCAGTAATCACCCAAGGAGAATGTTCGTAGACCCCTGATAGAACTTTACCAAAACTGGCAGAATCCAATGCATTTAATCCAACTAGGCTAATTTTATTCATCGCTTTTAGTTACAGTAGCGGTTGACGTCCCAACCTTAATTTCTCAGCAAAGTTATAAATTACTATACCCAATAAAACGAGCAAAACTCCAAAGATTTTAACTACTGTGAGCGCCTCTCCAAGTAAAACTAATGCACTTAGAACGGCTATTGGCAGTTCGATAGATGCGACCACTCCGCCAAGGCTGCTTCCAGTTAACGGCAAGCCCTTCATTAAAGAAATAACTGGAAGCACTTGACCAACTACCCCTAGTAATACAGCAAAAATATAAAACTCCGCCGCGTTTTCACCAAGATCATACCACAATGAGGGAGCACTCTGTATTATAAGAATACAACCTATTAATCCAATTCCAGATACCGTAAAAGATCGAAATTCAGCCGATGTATAAGCACCAACGCTTGGCGTTAATATAAAAACTAGAGCATAACACATTGATGCGCAAGATGCAGCAATAACCGATGCTAAAGCACTCGACTGATGAAAAGTAGAAAAAATCTGCGTCGTTAAAATAGCACCCATAAGCACGGATAAAATAGCGAAGGATTTAATCAGGGAAAGACGTTGATTCTTCGTGAAAATTGAAAATCCATACACAATTGGTAGGTAAAGAAACATTAATGTAGCGGGGATAGCAACAGGGCCTAGACTATATGAAAGAAAAAGAAAATAACCGACTCCAATTGTAGCCAAGCCGATTAAAA
>JAKVBA010000113.1 GCA_022447525.1 Gammaproteobacteria bacterium | reverse complement strand
GACTCACGGTGCGCTGACTGATGCCGACTGTGAATACGAAGATGGCAGCGCTCCTAAGGTGTATGACCTAGTCGAACTTGATTTTGTTGAGCGCAGAGCTGCGCCAGGGCAGCCTGAAAATGAATTAATTGCCAATACACCGTGGCGTAAGTTAGGTGAAATACAAAAGCAAGATGTAAGTTTGTTTCTCAATGAACCTGAACACATTTGGAATGAACAAGTGGGATTGGATTATGTTACAGCGCAGTACGTTGCGAACAGAAGCGTAAAAAACTCTCTTAGTTTAATACGTCCTCAAAACTTTCTGCTGCAGCTTTCCAATTACTACAACGAGTTTGAAAGCCGTTTTAAGCGAGAATTAAGAGCCTCATTCGATTACAAAGGTGTTCTTTACAACCACATCTCAGTCACTGACCCTGCTGTTAGATATATGCTTAAAAACCAGTTTCCGGCTGAAGGGCAGGAAACTATCGAAATGCCGCTTCTAGCCGGAGATAACTGTTATTTATGTATGAGCCTCGGGCCTGCTTTTACCGTGCAACAAAAACACTTTAAGCTGGTTGCAACCATTTTTGATTTTGATGGTTACATACAAAGGACATTCGGATGAAAACTTTTACCATTGGATTTACCAAGAAAAATGCACAAACGTTTTTCGGTTTTATTAAAGATGCCGGTGTGAAAACCTTAGTGGATGTGCGCCTGAACAATGTATCCCAGCTAGCGGGGTTTGCTAAACGCGACGATTTAAAGTTCTTTTTAAAAGAATTATGCGATGCTGAATATGAACATTTACCTGATTTGGCGCCAACGAAGGATATCCTAAACGCATACAAAAAGGGCGACATGCCATGGCAACAATATGAAGATAAATATATTGATTTGATGGTGCAAAGGAACATTGAACGTTCTGTACCAGTAAGTCTGATAGACCATGGCTGTTTACTTTGTAGTGAACACGAACCGCACCAATGCCATCGCAGGTTGGTTGTGGAATATCTCAATAAATGTTGGGATACCAATTTAGAAATAAAGCATCTGTATTGATATGAACAATGTGTTAATTGCCTATCCAAAATTATTCGCCTGCCAAACAAAGTTTGATCGCAAGGTGAGTAACATTTTGGCAAACATGGGTGCATTTGAAGCATCCTATTTTGCTGATCCTCAAGGTTTTATAAAAGCGTTTTTAGCAAATGATTCGCGAGCGCAGAACGTGCATGAGCTTAACGGCACTGACATTGCCGCTTATGTTCAAGGGATTACTCACGCAATTGTATTTGACGACGGTGAAGAGTTTCCTGATTTTCTGGAAAAGTTAACTACGTTGAAAGTACCTACTCGACGAATAGCGATAAAACTTACCCGGGTGATCAATATCAAAAGAGAGCCCGAGTTTGCCAATGTCAAACAAACATCTACCTACGAATATATTGGTCGCGGCTCCTATTGGGGGAATCCATATTCAATGCATGAAGAGGGCGAGACTCGCGAAGAGGTTATTCGTAAATATAAATATGACTTCGATTACGAAAAATTTTTAAATATCGACAAACAGGAAGTGTACAAGCTTGCAGGCAAGCGCTTAGGTTGCTTTTGTAAACCAGAAGCGTGCCATGGTGATGTGCTGGCTGATTACTTAAATGCATGGGATGATGGGAAGTAGTAAATGATACCAAGTGTATTATCAAAGGATATTGAAAGCGCTTTAAAAGAGTTCATTGTTACCGGTTATGAAACCGAAACGCCGCACTTTAAAGGTAAGTTTGCGGCTTTGATGGAAAGTGATAACAATGGAGAGGCTTTTTTCAAAGGGCCTTATGTCAATATAGGGCTCCCTTTTTTAAAGAACGGATCGGCTAACAATCATTTCTTTAAACAATTTGCCACCGAGCACTCACCGTTTGCGCACCAAGAAACCGCTTGGATGCGATTAACCGGTCAAAGTCCGCTACCAACCCTGGTGGCGACGGGCACGGGGTCGGGTAAAACGGAATGCTTTTTATATCCTTTGCTTAATCACTGCCTATCTCAGCAAGTGCCGGGTGTTAAAGCCATTATTATTTACCCTATGAATGCGCTGGCAACAGACCAGGCGAAACGCTTTGCTGAAGTAATACATGATACGCCTGAGCTGAAAGGCAAAATCAATGTGGGGTTGTTTGTAGGTGGTGAGGAAGCTACCGAACAGAAAACCATGGGGGCGAGTAAGGTTATAACTTGCAAGGAAACCCAACGTAAAAATCCACCTGATATCTTGCTTACAAACTATAAGATGCTCGACTATTTGCTGATGCGACCTAAGGACCAGCAATTATGGCGTTACAACACACCAGAAACCCTGCGATACCTTGTGGTTGATGAACTTCACACATTCGACGGTGCCCAGGGCTCTGATTTGGCAATGTTGATCCGTCGGTTAAAAGCTCACCTTAAGACGCCGTTTGAACATTTGGTACCCGTAGGTACGTCTGCGACTATTGGCTCTGACGAAGAAAAGCCAAAGCTAGTGGAGTTTATAAGTAAAATCTTCGACGCAGATTTTCGCGAAGATGCCATTATTGGTGAAACACGTCAAAGCGCCGATAACTTTAAAAAGGAAGTTGAGTTTTTTAGTCTTTCTTTCGACTTTGATACGCAATGGCTTTCTCCTAATTACTTCGCTACGGAAGATGAATATATCGTTCATCAGGCTTGGCTCTTTTTTGGCAAAGCCGAAGAAGACGGCTTTGACTTAGATCCGCATAACATGGCCTCACGTGCAAAACTTGGTCAGCTGTTGAAACAACACGCGCTTTTTCATCGCTTATTAGCTAAGTGCAGTGAAATTGTATCGTTAACCGAGCTAGTCCCTGAGAGCCGGCAGTTACCGCCGCACCTTCGACCTCATGCACAGCAAATTCTTATCTCCTTATTAGCGCTTGTGGCTTTTGCCAAAGGCGAAGAATATCCCGGGCAGCCCTTCGTTTCATTGCGTTTTCAGTTCTGGGCCAGAGAACTCAAACGTATTGTTGCATCAGTAAGTCCCAATCCAGATGATGTGCATTTGTTTTTCTCAGACGACCTTCGCCGTGAAGAGGACCGAATGGTGCTGCCTGTGGTGCAGTGTGCGGAATGTCATACCACGTCTTGGTTAGCTGCTGAAAAAACGGGTGATAGCCGAATAGAAACAGATTTAAGAACGCTCTATAACCACTTCTTTGCAAATGATGTTCAAAGTAAAGTGCTGATGCCGTTAGCTGACGGTGAGCAAGCGAGTTCATATGGTGTTGAGAAGTATCTTTGCTCTGGCTGTGGCCACCTATCGTTAGCTCACTCAAAAAATTGCACAAAATGTGGTTGTGATGATGTTGTTCGCGTCTTTGAAGCGGGGCAGGTAAAGCAAGTACGTGAGCGAGGTGTGAACAATAATAAGAAAGAACGTTCTTGCCCTATGTGTCAAGCGAATAACTCACTAGTGCTCTTTGGTTCTCAAGCCGCAAGTTTGACGTCGGTGGCGGTCAACCAACTCTTCTCAAATAGGCTAAATCACGATAAAAAGCTTATTGTTTTTTCTGATTCGGTGCAGGATGCTGCACATAGGGCCGGTTTCTACAGTGCTAGAACTTGGGATATGAATATTCGGATGGCGATGTCTCAATATCTCCATCAACACGGTGAGGTAGCGTATTTAACTTTCTTATCTCATTGGTTTGATGAGTATACGTTGAGTGAACAAAACCCAAATGGTTGGGACGACGAAACGTTCATTAGTCAGTTCATTGCGCCGAATCTTGAATCAGAAGATACCTTTGTTCGAATGAAAAAAGGGCTTAAACCAGAACTCTCGACGCTTCTAAGTTTTGTAAAGCAACGTTTGACGTGGGAGAGTCTTCAAGAAATTGGTATTCGCAGTCAAATCGGACGCTCTTTGGATCGCACTGGAACAGCATCTTTGTGCTGGCACCCAGACCTAGTTAATCAAAGCGTAACCTTGCTAATTTCTGAAGTCAGAGAAAAGTTGGGCTCTGAATTACTAGAAGAAAAAGCCAAACATTTATTGTGGGGAGTATTACTTCAGCTAAAACGCCGAGGTGCTATTTTTCATAGAATGTTAGAAGGGTTCGTCAATAAAGGCGGCGATTACTTTAACCTAAGTAGTATTCCATTCTTACCTCGGTTTGGTAAACATTCAACACTCCCTCGTTTTCCTGCTTCAGAATCGGGGCGAGGGTTTGAAGTGGTATTCCCTAAGTCGGGTTTGTCTTGGTATATCCATTGGTTAAAAGCTATCATTCGAAGTGATGAGTTGGTAGATAACACTTACTACGCAGAGCTTTTCAAACTTTGTATGAAGAGTTTGGAAAAAACGGAAATTATTAAAACTGTTTTTGTCGGAGTAAAAGGCACACAGGTCTGGGGGCTAAACCCGGAAATACTCACCGTAACGACTGAGCTTCATAAGATGGAATTGATTGAAGCAATGGCGGGGGAAGCAGGCACCATTGGAGCTACCTATGTTCCGTCAACCTGGGTAAGTGAGCTTACTGATTTGCCGTCCATGGTAATCGCGCATTTAGCAACTGGAAGAAATATTTCGTGGCAGCCTAGTAAAAATAATAGTGTAAATTTTTATAAGAACTTTTACTTACAAGGGGAGCCGCGCCGCGTTATAGGGCATGAACACACTGGTTTGTTATCTCGCGAATTGCGAGAGAACGTTGAGAATCGGTTTAAAGCTAAGCCAAAAGATACAAAACCATGGTATGAAAATCTGTTGTCAGCTACGCCAACGCTGGAGATGGGGATAGATATTGGTGATTTGTCTGCCGTCTTTTTAGCATCGGTTCCGCCCAATCAGGCCAGCTATCTCCAGCGTATAGGTCGAGCTGGGCGAAAAACAGGTAACGCAACAGTACTGACAATAGCCAATGGCCAACCACATGATTTGTACTTTTACGCAAACCCAATGCAGATGATGGCCGGAGCGGTTGAACCACCAGCCATTTTCTTGGAAGCCACAATGGTACTGCGACGTCAGTTACTCGCTTTTTGTTTCGATGACTGGGGGCGAGAGAATGAAGGCAAGCAAGTAATACCCTCGTCAATGCAACCAGTAGTTAACGCGGTAAAAGAAAATAAAACTGAGCAATTCCCTTATACGCTCATTCATTTCATAAGAACCCATCGAGACAGACTATGGGACGACTTTTCATTGTTGTTACCTCAAACATTAACGGATGAGGGATTGGCCCGTTTAAAACACTTGTTGATTAATCCTGAGGATGAAGAGCAACAAGTAGAATGGATTCTGATTAATCGCTTGAAAGAAATTGTGGCGGAAGTTGCTCGCTTAGATGAGCAGCGAAAGGTGTTAGATGCCGCGCTTAAAAAAGCCGAGAAAAAGCCAGACGACGAAGTAAAAGAAAAGGAAGTTAGAGAGCTTAATGAAGAATTAAGTGGTGTTAACCGATTGAAAATGAGCATCTTAAAGCGAGAGACGCTTAATTTTCTAACCGATGAAGGGTTACTTCCTAACTATGCATTTCCCGAAGAGGGAACAACGCTAAAATCGGTGATCTTTCGCCGTTCTTCCGATCCAAATGGTGCACAGCCGTTTGAGTCTGATACTTATGAGTATTCTCGCCCAGCACATTCTGCTATCAGCGAATTGGCACCAAATAGTGTTTTTTACGCTTCTAATCACAAAGTGTCGATATCTAGAGTAGAGACCGCCAGA